>NZ_JADYXO010000019.1:0-89829 GCF_015864295.1 Pseudoalteromonas sp. NZS127_1
TGAGGCTTAACCATACAACGCCAAACGCGTTTTATGCGACAGTTTAGACAGAAGTTAATATGACTAAAGTAGATATTTACTGAAAGACTTAAAAAATATTATCAGATATTTTCCAAATTCAGTTAGTTTGTAGCGATACGAATTAACGCCCAAATTTGCTTGGTGACAATAGCGTTTTGGACCCACCTGACTCCATGCCGAACTCAGTAGTGAAACGAAACAGCGCCGATGATAGTGTAGCATTTGCTATGTGAAAGTAGGACATTACCAGGCTTCAAATTGTAGAAAGCCCGAATCTAACGATTCGGGCTTTTTTACGTCTGAAGAAAAGTAAAATGCGTGCAATTAATGCGCACTCACATCAACACCTAGCCCGCAGGGCGGGCAAGCATAGCGACTCCCGACGTTAAAATCACAACAAGAATCCTCAATACCCCAGTCGGCCAATAAATTAGCATTTGCTACGTGACTTTCTACTGCTGTGGGCACTATGACATTACACAAGCTTCACATTGTAGAAAGCCCGAATCTAACGATTCGGGCTTTTTTATGCTTGTAGAAAAAGTGATTCAGGTATTCCTCTATAGCGGAGTGTCTCTTAGTGAATAATTCACTTAATTTAACGAGTTAAAGTGCTCGCTGATGCGAGCGTAGCGACTCCCAACGTTAAAATCACATCGAGAATAACTACAGTGTTCTTATTTCACGATCTGGATTATCCGCTACTGGGGTATTAGGCATTACATTTTTAGTAACGACAGCACCCGCACCCACAATACTGTTTTCACCAATACTCACACCCTCTAAAATAATTACACCTGTGCCAACCCATGCGTTATTGGCTAACGCGATAGGCGCTGCAAAGTTTTCTTACTAAGCCTTTTTGCTGGATTAGTAGCATGTGACACAGCTAAAAGCTGAACTTTCGGGCCAATTAAGCAGGCATCACAAATGGTGATTAAATAATTGGCCAGTGGCTAGTTGAGGTGTGTAATTAATATTTATAAAAGTAGGATTGTTAATGAAGGCTGAGATATTTAGTCGTTAATCGCTATTTAGTAGTTTTACCTAGTTGTCTTGTTCTAAATTTTATATAGATACTTCTAATAAAGTACTTAAGAAAACTGTACTATTACAGGTGTTTTAAAATAACTATAACGAGAAACATATGAAATTATTAACTGCAGCAACCTTAATAGTTGCTTCATCGACAGCTTTTGCACGCCCTGCACCGTTAGTGTCTATTCCTACTCATAATGCCTTTTTTAATAGTATTGCAGCGCATTGCGGTAAAGCTTTTGAAGGTGAAGTAGCGGTAGATAACGCGAAAGGGCCAAGCTCATTTACAGATAAAAAGCTGGTTATGCATGTACGTAAATGTAGCGAGACTGAGTTACAAGTGCCGTTTCATGTAGGAGACGATGCATCACGTACGTGGATCATAACTAAAACGGGGAGTGGCTTAAGTTTAAAGCACGATCATCGTCATAAAGATGGAACTGACGACGCATCAACCATGTATGGTGGCCATACGCTTGATGCAGGGTCTGCGCAAATACAGTCGTTTCCAGCAGACCAATACTCTAAAGAGTTATTTGTAAAACAAGGCATTGCACAGTCTGTAGGTAATACATGGCAAATGTATATTTACCCAGAAGTATTTACTTATCGATTAATTCGCCAAGGACGTGAGTTTAAGGTGGATTTTGATTTAACGAAACCGATTACTCCACCATCAGCACCTTGGGGTTATAAAGACTAAGGTTACTTACCCTTGTTTGTATCTTCTTTAGTTTCGCATTGTAGTAAAACATTTAAGGCTGGTTGGTAGGCTCGTGGTTTAGTTGGAAAGCGTTCGTATTCTTGCACGCCTTCTAGGACCTTTAACATAAAGGTTCTGCCACGACATAACCTATCTGCATGGCGCAGTAAAAACATACTTTGATTAGCGAAGTGTTTGTAATCGTCTGACTGTATTTCTATTTTATAGTTGTCTTCGCCAATTTTAGTTTGGTAGTAATGTACTTTATTATCAAAGTCGTATGATTTTTCTTTTTCGACAGTTTCGGCAAATACAGTGCCGACGCTCGAAAGGGCCACCAATGCGCTGCCAATAACTAAGCGTGGTGTATTTAATCCTTTCATAAAAATGTATCCTTTAATTTGCGAACTTAATACCCATTAACTACTCATACAAGTTCGATTTCTTTATCTTTAGTCTAACACCCAAAAAGGGATAATGTGATGTTCAAACAAATAAAGCAGCTTTTTGCTGTATTCGATGATCAGGAACCTAGTATAAAGCAGCATGATTTAAAAACAGCAGTTGCGGCATTGCTTATAGAGGTTATGCGTGCTGATACTAAGCTTGACCATAATGAACAACAAACCCTGACTGTAACCTTAAAAAAATACTTTAATTTAACAGATTCAGAAGTTGAAGAGCTAACCACTAACGCAGCAAGTAGTTTAGAAGGCGCTATTGACTACTTTCAGTTTTCAAAACAAATTAATGAGCATTGTAGTGCAGTTCAGCGCATTGAAATAATAGAACTACTATGGCGCTTGGCCTATGCTGATGGCGAAATAGATCCGCAAGAAGACTATGTAATACGTAAAGTAGCTGGGCTTTTATATGTAACGCATACAGACTTTATCGCCGCAAAAATAGCGGCGACAAAGTAATTAGTTATTTGGTAAGGCGTACTAAATTATTTTAATTTACTTGCTACGCTTACTAACTGATGAGCAAGTGCTGATACTTTTTCAGCTGTAACAGGTTCATTAATTTGGCCATTTTCATCAAGCAACGTGTGTACAGCGGGTATTGCAAGTTGATCTGCAAGTACTAACGACCCAATACCACTTAATATATCACGTACATGATTTAAACCGCGTAACCCGCCAAGCCCGCCTGGGGATGCTGAAAATAAAGCGACTACTTTATTGCGAAAAGCTGGAACCGCACCTTGCTCTGTACGTGAGGCCCAATCAATAGCATTTTTAAGTGCAGCGGTAATGGAACCGTTGTACTCAGGACTTGCTAGTAAAATACCATCAGCTGCACGTAGTTTATCTTTTAAAAGCTGTACATCGCTTGGTGTACCTTGCGCTTCAATATCTTCGTTAAATAGTGGGATGTTTAATTCGTTTAGTTTTATTACTTCTACTTCAGCACCTGTTTGTAGAGCAAAACGTGCTGCCTCATTAATAATTTTTTGATTAAAGCTTTCTTGTCGAAGACTTCCTGCTAGGGCGATAATTTTTGGTGCTGACATGCTAGTGACCTTTTAGTGTTTAAACTTACAACGCTAATGTAGCAAAATTTTGCTTGTAGAAAACCCCAATAAACGCAACACTTGTGTGCGTAAATGCACATAAGTATAAGGTAAGCAGAATGGCGATTAAATTTGAAGATTGGCAAGACGTTAAAGTGGCGTTTGAAGTGGCGCGTTTAGGTACGTTAACGGCGGCCGCAGAAGAGCTTAATGTGCACCACAGCACAGTGCTTAGACGAATTAATAATCTTGAAAAAAACTTAAATGCACGGCTTTTTCATCGCCATGCCCGTGGTTACAAGGTTACTGAAATTGGCACCAAGTTATTTGCAACGGCGCAAACTATTCATAGCTCCTTAGAGCAGTTACATAACGATATAGCAGCAGCCGATAGCACCCTTAGAGGGAGTTTATTACTAACGACGGTAAGTGGTTTTATGGATGTACTTGGTGATGTATGTGAGCAATTTCAGGCGCTACATCCGCAAGTGCAGTTAGAAGTTATTTTAGAACAAAAAAGGTTAAGGCTCGATCACGGACAAGCGCATATTGCAGTGCGTGCAGGCCCAAGACCTGATGAGGGCGATTATATTGCTCAGCATTTGGCGCAGCTTTCGTCTGGCTTGTATGCTAATAAGCGTTACATTAATAAGTACGGCATGCCTAAATTATTAAGTGATTTACAGCAACATAATTTTGTATCGGGTGTAGCGGGTTTTAATGCCCGCGTGCCTTATTTTGCATGGGCTGATGAACATATTCCTGCATCGCAAATTAAGCTGCGAGTATCTGAAACCGCAGAAGCGACTCGTGCAATAATTAAAGGGCTAGGCATTGGCGGATTACAGCATGACGTAGCGGCGCAATATTCTGATTTAGTACCTATATTACACAGTGAGTTAAGCTGGCCTACTGATGTATGGTTAGTCACGCATCACCTAGTACATCGCACTGCTAAAGTACAAGCTTTTGCAGGGTTGTTAAAAACACACTTTAGTAAGTTAGCTGCTAATCAATAGTTTTAGCAGCATTTTAGCTGTGTTTTAAATGATTATAGTGTTTTTTTTACTTCTATGCCTAGGCGTTTAGCCAAGCGTACTAAGTTAGCTCTATCTAATTCAAGTACTCTTGCTGCTGCTGACCAGTTGTAGTTATGCTTCTTTAATTGCTCGGTAATTACGTTGTATTGCAACGATTCTACAGCTTGCTTTAAAGGTTGGTTGATCAAGGTGTTGGTTGTACTTTGGCTTGCTACTAGAGAGTTTTGTGGCGCACTTGGGGTTAAATCACAGTGCTCGCTTGTAATGGTTATTATTGGATTTTGCCATTGGCTTTGTTTTGCTTTTAGGGCGCTGCGGCTAATGACATGTTCAAGCTCGCGAACGTTACCTGGCCAGTTGTACTGATTAAGCAGTACTTGCGCTTCAGGGCTTAGTTTTAATTGTTTTATCCCTAATTTACGGGCTGTTTGCTCAATAAAATAACCAGCTAAGAGTGTTATGTCGTGCTCGCGTTTACTAAGTGGTGGCACAGTAATAGGGTAGACACTGAGGCGATGGTATAAATCGGCTCTAAAGCGACCTTGAGCTACTTCTTCTTTTAAGTTTCTGTTGGTTGCAGCAACGACGCGTACATCTACGTACTTTGGCGTGTCTTCCCCTACCGTTTGTATTTCGCCACTTTGTAGCACTCGTAATAGTTTACTTTGCATGGCCAGGGGCAGTTCGCCTATTTCATCTAAAAATAACGTGCCGCCATCAGCTAATTGAAATTTACCCTGGCGCGAATTTTGTGCGCCTGTAAAAGCCCCTTTCGCATGACCAAAAAATTCACTTTCAGCAAGGTTCTCAGGAAGTGATGCACAATTTAAGTGAATAAGCGGTTGATCTTTTCGAGCTGAATTTAAGTGAATATTACGCGCTACAAGCTCTTTCCCTACCCCTGTTTCACCTAATATAAGCACGCTAAAGTTAGATGCTGCAACGAGTTTAATTTCGTTTTTAAGTGTTTGCATTAGCGGACTTTGACCAATAATTTCACCGCCGTCCCGTGTTAACGCTTCACGATTTAGTTCTTGCACTAATGCACTTGAGTGCTGTGCATGCTGTTTGTAATGGGCAAGCTCTAAAGCTGTTTTAAAGTGCGCACTACACAGCGTTTGTAAGGTATTGAGTGTATCAGCGCTTATGCTGTTAAATGCATTGGCGTTAAGGCTATCAAACGTAAGTACGCCAAGTAGTGCGTTTTTATCATAAAGGGGTAAACCTAAACATGCATGTACCGGTATGTCGCCGGTTTTAGCTAATAGCAATCCGTCGTATGGATCGGGTAGTGGGCAGTCGTGCGCAAATTGTAGCGCGAGTGTGCTTTTGCAAATAGCTTCTAGGCGAGGGTGCTCTACTATTTTAAATCGTCTGCCAAGGCTGTCGGACATTAACCCTTTAATTGCCAGTGGTTTTAATTGCTCGCCCTGAAGCACTAATAACGCACTTGCATCACTAGGAATCACCCGCTCAACCGTTGCTAGTAATTGATCAAAACTATGCTCGTGCAGTGTACTTTGAGCAAGCTCTAGAGCAACTTGGGTAAGGTTGAATTGCTGGTTCATGTCAAAATGACCTGTTTGTGTTTTTGTGAGTTAATTTATAGTAGGTCATAAAGACTCATAGTGTAAAGTGATTTAATTTAACTTATTGAATTTAAATGAATAAAATTATTGGCACAGTATGTGTAATAGCTAAGTAACGTAGTTAGTTACAGAGATCGCCATGAACACACTAATGCTGAATAATTTAAATAATCAAACACAGTTTAGTTCACTATACGAAACAGTATTATTTGCTGCCAATACTGCATTAGCTGTGAGTTTAGTGTGTATTACGGCAAGTATTTTAATTAGCTACCCGTTTGCTGAGTACTTTTCCATGGCGGTGCAAGTATCAGCTCATATTGGCACTATTGTTATTGCTGCTATTTTAAAAGTAAGTTACGTACTGCGCTGTGTTGCACAACATGGTTTAGGGCAAGAGGTACGATAATGCGCCCTATAAACTTAACTGAGCCAATGCCAGCCCGCGTTGCTATTCATCAAGTATCTCAATGGCCATTATGGATGCTCGCTTTTAGACCTTTCTTTTTAGGCGGTGGCTTATTGGCATTTTTTTCGGTGGGGTATTGGCTACTTATTTTAACAGGCCATGCAAGTTGGCACTCATCGATACCTGCGACATTATGGCACGCGCACGAAATGCTGTTTGGCTTTGCAGGAGTTGTAGCTGTTGGCTTTTTACTTACCGCTGCACAAACATGGACAGGCGTACCGAGCATAAGTGGGAAAGCCCTTATGTGGCTTACGTTTATATGGCTTGCAGCGCGCTTAGCCTTTTTTGTGATATTGCCTGATATTGCTCATTTTAATTTATATGCTGCACTTACATTACAAGTTATTTGGTGGCTAGGCGCCATAGCAGTACTGGCTAATATGTTATTAAAAGCCAATAGCAAAAGTAACTATCCGTTTTTAGCTATTTTAGCTGTGCTTTGTGGGCTCAATGTATTGTATTTAATACTTGTTTTAAAACAAAACATGCAGCTTGCACTTGGTGTGGTTGATACCGCAGTACTGGTCATTACTTTACTAGTTGGCATTGTTGCGGGTCGCGTTTTACCATTTTTTACCGCTAAAGGTCTAGGTTTAACCGCACAAGTTCGCACTCCTAAAATAGATAAAGCGGTGATGTATTTATCTATTTTGGCTATCACTTTATTTTTCATCAACAAGTTGTTTTTGAACACGATTAATCCTGCGTTAGTTGTTGCAACTGTTGCTGCGCTTCACCTGGTCAGGGCAGGTTTTTGGTGGGATAGCAAGGTATTGAGAGTGCCGTTGTTATGGTCTTTACATTTTTCCTACTTAGCGTTAGGCGTAGGGTTAATGATGGTTGCATTTAGCTTTTATAGCAGTGCAATACAATTTAAAGATGCGCTGCACTTAATCACTATTGGCACAATAGGTATGATGATTTTAGCAATGATGACGCGTGTATCACATGGTCATACAGGGCGGACACTCGCTATTCCTCATTACATGGCTGTTGCTTTTGCGTTTTTGCTTGTGGCCGCTATTACTCGTTCATTACTCCCTTTTATTATTGGGCCTCACCTTGCTTGGCAAATAAGTGCTTTGCTGTGGTTAGTGGCTTTTTCATTATTTTTAATTCACTGCACACCTATATTAACGCGGCGTCGTGTTGATGGGCGTCGTGGTTAGTTCATCCATAGGAAACACATATGTTATCTGATAAAACCATTGAGATTGTAAAAAGCACAGTTCCGTTATTAGCGCAGGCGGGTACGGTTGTTACCGATCATTTTTATAAGCGTTTATTTAGCCATAATCCTGAGCTTAAAAATATTTTTAATATGGCGAATCAAGATACAGGTCGTCAGCAATTTGCACTTTTTAATGCATTGGCTGCGTATGCACAAAATATTGATAATTTAGCCGTATTAAAAGAAGCGCTAACACGTATTAATCATAAGCATACAAGCTTGAATATTTTACCTGAGCATTACCCTATTGTAGGTGCGCATTTAATTGGTACTTTAAAAGAGCTTATTCCTGAGCAATTTACTCCCGATGTTGAATACGCTTGGCGCGAAGCTTACGGCGTACTTGCTGATATTTGTATAACCGAAGAAGCTGCTTTGTATGAGCACAGTAAAAATAAACACGGTGGTTGGGCGGGAACTCGCCAATTTGAAATAACCAACAAACAGGCTGAATCAGAACTAGTAACGAGCTTTACACTTACGCCAGTTGATGGCGAAGCTGTTATTACACATAAACCAGGGCAGTATTTAGGTATTAAAGTTAAGCCAGAGGGCGCTGAATATGAAGAAATTCGCCAGTATTCTATTTCGCAAAAAAGTAACGCTAAAAACTACCGTATTAGTGTTAAAAAAGAGCTACAGCCAAAGCCTGGCATGGTGTCTAATTATTTACACTCATTAGAGCAAGGCACTATTGTTGAGTTATACCCGCCGGCAGGAGACTTCTTTTTACGCAATAACACAAACCCAGCGGTACTCATTTCAGCAGGTGTTGGGCAAACGCCAATGCTGGCTATGCTTGAAACGTTATTAAGTGACAACTCTAATCAAGAGATTATGTATTTACATGCCTGCGAAAATACTCAGCAGCATTCGTTTTCAAAATATTTAAATGAGTTAAATGCAGTTTATAACCGTTTACAAACAATGACGTGGTTTAACCAAGCGACAGAGGGCGCTGACTTTACTGGGTTAATGAACCTAAACGCAGTACAAGCACAGCTACCATTGAGTAATGGTGACTTTTACTTATGTGGTCCTGCCGGTTTTATGGCATTTATAAAAAACCAGTTACTTGAATTAGGTGTTAAAAACGAGCAGATTCATTATGAAGTGTTTGGTCCGCATCAAGACTTGTAATAACGCTTTAAAATAGAAAAAGGCGCGCAGCGATATGCTGCGCGCCTTTTTTATTAATTTATAAACATTAATAAAGTGCCTTATAACTCTTTACAGGTAACACCTTCAAGTACTGTAGTAAGCTCTTTTTTAGGATAGTAAAGCTCGCATTGGTTATTACGTAGTTGCAAAATAAACTTCTCAGATTTTATATTATGCGCGCCCATAATTACTCTGCCATCAGACCCTTTACTCATTGCATGATCAATTAGCAGTTCGCTACGTTTAGTAAATACCGAATCGGCAAGTGTTACTAATGTGCCTCCCTTAGCTTGTTGAATTGCCTGTTGTAGTGTTGTAATAACGCTGGGATTAACGCTCGTTAATATAGCGGGTTTAGCAGGCTCACTATCTACACTTTGGCATCCGCCTAAAGCGAGCAAGGTGGCTAATGGGAGTAATAATTTAGCCATTACCTTTCCTCACCCAGCGTTGGCCAAGTTAAGTCCATATTACGCTGGGTAAATTGTACCGGCATATTTAAAGGAATGAGAGATTCACGAGAGCTTGAAAAATTAGCTGGTTCTGCTTTTGCAGCAGCCGTTCTAACTGGACAACTGCCATTTTCAACATGAAATAATGCGGTGGCTAAAACGGCCTCGTCACTGTCGCCTAACTGATGATCAAAGTCGTCCTCAATTTCACAACCTTGAACATCAGCATCAAATTGTGGAGTAGGGGTTGGTGTAAAACCCGCAGCGTATTCGCCAAATCCTTTGCTATTTACGCCACTAAACTGAATAGTGTAATAGGTTGTTGCGCAGTTATGAGTTGGGGTAAAGCCATAGGGCTTACCGCAGGTTGTGTCGCCAATTAAAATAACTTCTGCGTCTATACCTTTTAAACCATTAATAAAAGCTTCTGATGCCGAACAGGTGCCTGATGTGCTTAATACATAAACCTTTGATAGGTTTAAATCAGGTAGGTTTTCACCTGTGCTAAAAAAAGTAGAGTAATCTATTTCTTCATCAATAAATGGAAAAGGCGAATCAACAGGTTGTTTATCGTTTTGTTGAGTTTGATAATAAAAGCGGTTGTTAACGTTGGCATTACCGGCAACCATATAAGCTAATTGTGCCGACAGTGCTAATAAACCACCACCGTTATATCTAAAGTCGATTACAAGCTCATCAATACCATCGGTTTTAAACTTATTTACCGCATCAATAAGTCCTTCTTGGGCAATGCTTATATGGCTATTAAATTGCATGTAACCCACGCTTGAACCATTTGCGGTTGTAATCGTTTTAACATTTTGAACAGGTGTTTGTTCAATATTACCAGCGGTTACATTAAATGTTTTTTCGGCGCCATCGTTACTGCGTACAACAATAGTATGTGAGTCGCCGTTAGTAGGACTAAATAAACCTTCGTTAAGCGTATCTACACCCGACTCTGTATTGGTATTAATGCTAACACCGTCAACTGAAAGTACAGTATCACCACGTTGAAAGCCTATTTGGCTTGCAGGTGAATCATCTTCAAGATAAGCGACGCGTAAAATACGGTCGGCTGTATCGCCAATAAACGCCCAATTTATACCGTAACCAGAAGTAACGCCCGATTGCGCTTCTTGAAAGTAATCTTCAGAAGGCTCTGAAAAATGAAAGTTATCTTTTTTTGCCCCTGAGTCGGTAAGCTGCTCTGTTTTTAATTGAGCGAAGTAATCGGCTACTGTTGTAAAGCTTTCAGGGTCGTTATCGGCAATCTCATCATACCAAAGGTAGGTTTCGTCGCTCCAAGAGCGAAGCCAGAGCTTTTCATAAAGGGCAGAACCCGCTTGATCTGGGTAGGGGTTGTTGTTATTAAAGGGATCGTTATCCGTACGAGGGGTTTCGCAAAAGTTTTTTAAATCGTTAGAGGGCTCAAATACCGCCGCTGTCCATGTTGGGCTGCTACTAACAGGTGTTGTAACTACAGGAGCAGAGTCGATACCGCCTCCGCCGCCACAACCCGTTAAAGCAAAGCCCGAAAGTGCTGCAAAAATGGCAAGCGAGGTTTTATTATTTTTAAACATAGTTAAGGACTTTCTGTAAATAAGTTGTTTAAAATATTACAACACTCGCTCGTTTATTCAACATTTATAACTTTGATTTATGTAAATGAGTGTTAAAGCTTAGAGCTTGCTCGCACTACTTGTATCTGCAAATGCTTGCTTTTTCCACGCATTAAATAACTTTTGCTGTTTATCAGAGATTTTTAAACCGTATGTTTTCTGCATGTAAGCGTAAGTGTCGGCTATACGTTTACGTGCATAGACAGGCGGTTCAACTACACGTTGCTTAAAGTTTACTTTTACTTCGCAGCGACCATACTGTGTGGCGTTTTCGCTAAGCATGCCAAAACGATAATTAGAGCGATCGGCATTAATTTCGCCAATAGCTGGCGCTAAGTTATTTATATCAGCTTCCATTTTTCTAAATTTAGCACTTACTTTACGGCAGTTTTTACGTCCGCCATCTTGCCAACATTGTAGCTGATGACCAAATTCCCACGCCGGAACAATATGTTCCCATTCAATACGTAGTGCTCGTACATTTACTTTGCCTGAGCGGGTAAGTGTATTTCGAGGAATGTAACCACAGTTAGTCGGATCGGGAGTTAGTTTTTTACCTTCTTTTTTAATATCACAGCCGCAGTAAATGCTTTTAGCGTTGTCAGGTAGGGTTTTAATTAGATGTCTTTTAGCGGTTGAAAAGCGGGTGAATTGTTCGGCCGATACCGAAACGCACACACAACAAGCCAATAAGGCCAGAATAAATCGAGTCATATCCATCACAAATGTGAACTACAGGAATGCCTAGTTTAAAGCCCTGAAGATAAAAGATAAAGTTAACTTAAGGCCTGCACTTATATTACTAAAAAGTGTCTAATTAATTTTTTCTTCAAAGTTATTTTACTATTCATTTATTTCTTACTATTTATTGTACTTTAGCTACACAAGATTATAAGTTAAGGAGTATGCTTAAAGCTTACTCAATATGGGGATTTGGATTGCAAATGAAATTTGTTGATTATTATTCAGTACTTGGGATATCGCCTGATGCAGACGATAAAGCGGTTAAAGTAGCTTATAAAAAGTTAGCCAGAAAATATCACCCAGATGTAAGCAAAGAGCCTCAAGCAGAAGATAAATTTAAAGAAATAGCAGAAGCTTACGAAGTCATCCATAATAAAGATGAACGTAAAAAATACGACGAGCTACGTCGCCATCAACAAAATCGTGCTCATCAGCAGCAAACAAATTATCGCGGTAGCGCTGGTTCTACACAAGGTAATTACCAGCAAAGTGATCCTCAAACCGATCAAGAATTTTCTGACTTTATTAATTCAATGTTTGGCGGAGGCGGTGGGTTTGATCGTTCAGGGCAGAGCAGAAGTAACGCTGCTCGCGCGCAAAAAGGACAAGATGTGGAAATAGAGTTCCCGATTTTTCTTGAAGAGACTTTAGTTGATACCGTTAAGCCTGTTGAGTTTATGTTACCGCAGCGAGATAGTAGTGGTCGTGTCTCTGAAATTAAAAAATCACTTAAAGTGAAAATTCCCGCAGGCTCAGTAAATGGCGAACGAATTCGACTAAAAGGGCAAGGCGGATTAGGGTCAGCGAACGGGCAAAATGGCGACTTGTACTTACAAATTAGTTTAGTGCCCCACCCATTATTTGATGTTGAAGGTCATAACCTAAATATAGTCGTCCCTCTTGCACCATGGGAAGCGGCTCTTGGTACAAAAATAAATTTACCTACGTTGGCAGGCAAAATCCAATTAACTATTCCATCTAATAGTCAGTCTGGCCAACGCTTGCGTATTAAAGGCAAGGGATTAATGAGTAAAAAAGCCAAAGGTGATTTATTTGCTGTGCTTAAAATTGTTAATCCAACATCTGTTGATGATACCAGTAAAAAACTGTGGGAAGAATTAGCCGAAAAAGCTCACTTTGATCCCCGTAATAACTGGAGCAAGCCATAATGCAAATTATCGTGACACAAAAAGATGATTTACTTACTAGCAAAGAGCTATGTTTGAGTAGTGATATTAGCGAAGCAATTTTATATGAGCTAGTTGAGCACAATATTGCGGTTCCAATTGAGGGGAAGCATGTTACGCAGTGGCAATTTACGGTATCTGCAGTGACCTTAGTTAAAAAAGCGGCCCGTATTCAACATGACTTTTCGTTAGATTGGTCGGCAATAGCTTTAGTTTTACAATTGCTGGATGAGCGTGATGAGTTGATTTTCGAAAACGAAATGTTAAAGCGACATTTGAGTCGATTTAAACACTTGGAATAAAATCTGCCCTTGGGTACTTCCTAGGGCTTATTTACTCTTTGGTGAGAGTGCGCTAGTTCTTAAAAATCAATATGACTACTTTGATTTATTCTTACTTTTAATTCGGATAAATCGTTTTAGTCGTATGTTTTGCATAAGTAGTAATATTCCACTTAGGCAAAAAAGTACGCTGGTTGCTGCAAAACTAATAAGCAGCGGATTATTAAAATCCTCTCGCTCATCGTAATCCATAATATGTAACATCCAAAAAAAGTCGAAAATTCGCCATAGTGTGCTGCGAACGGTGACAACTCTGCCGTTATTTTCTGACAAGTACAGTGTTGTGTTAAATGTGTCGTCAAATTGTACCTGCCAAACATTGGTTTTATATCCAACTTCTCGCATACCTTGCTTTAGCAGTACAGCGCTTGTCACTTGAGCATCAATAAGTAGGTGTGCTTTAGCATTTGCGGTAATTTGTATTTTAGTTGGCGGCTCAAAAGGCCGGCCTGTTATACCGTTAAAGCTTTGCTGTTCATCTTTATTTATTACTGTAATTATAGGTGTGGTTAAAAAGTTCTCAAAAATTATTTGTGTTGGATTAACCACCTGAGATGCAATATCGTTAAGGGAGGCAACATAATCAGCCTGCGTAAATGGGTTATTAAGAGTACGTGTTGCAAGATGCTCCCCATGAACTTTATCAAGAGGAATAGCGCTCATGACTAAACCGCCTAATAGCCAAGCTAAAATTTGTAATGTGAGCAAATAACCGAGCCATTTATGTAACTTGCGAGCATACTTAAATATTTTTTTATTCATGTTTTAGTCTTATTATTTTTAGAGGCTAGTTTATTACATTAATGGGATTAGTTACTGCGACATTTTGTCGCAGTTTAAACTATAGCTTACTGTAATCATTTAAAAATAAAAAAGATTACACTTAAATTGCTAACATGACTTATTTGTTTAATTGAGCTGAGTGTTTGATATCCAGCTAGCTTTAAACGCTAAAAAATACTTAAAAGCTGCGAAATATCTATATAAAGTGGTTAATAGAGCATAGTTGATTTGGTATAACGGTAAAACTGCGTTAAAGTTTGCAATGAAATTATTAGAGGATAAATACGAAACGATGTCGGAAATTCAATTTTTAAATGTAGATCTTGAGCTTGAATCAAAGCAAGATATTAGTTTGCTAGTGGCAGACTTGAAAAAAGTCGCGACGATTTTACATTATGACAAAGACGAATACCGTCAATTAGCGCGTATTGAAGCAACAGGTGTAGTAAACACGCCTGACAAAGCAATAAACCATATATGTGAGCTTATTGAATCGTGTTCGCGTAACGCGCTAAAGCAATGGTTAAGCTGTTCACGTAGAACGTTTGATATTGGTTTTGAATCAGGCACTTCCCCTAAGTGCTTTAATCAAGCCTTAGATGCAGATACATTACTACGTATATCTGCGATTGGTGCGGGTATGGAAATTACAATTTACCCAATCGAAAAGTAACTATCTTCGCTCTACGACTGCTGCGGTCATTTTTGATACGCAGCACAGCTCATTGCGGCTATTTGTAATTTTTATTTCCCACACTGAACTACGTTTGCCAATATGAAACGCTCTTGCCGTTGCTGTTAAAGTGCCGTTGCGAGATGCTTTTAAATGACTTGCGCTAATTTCCTGCCCCACGCAGTAAAATTTTGTAAAATCGACAACAAAGTTAGCTGCATAGCTGGCAACTGTTTCGGCAAGTACAACGTTAGCACCGCCGTGAACCATTCCCATTGGGTTATGATGCTCAGGAATTGCCGGCATAGTGGCTACTAAGTAATCATCACCAATTTCAGTGACTTCTATTCCCATGGTTTTCATTAATGTTCCTTGGCCATCAATGCCTTGTTCTAACTGCTTGCACAGCTCTAAAGTGATGGGCTGGTACCAAATACTCATAATGACTCCTTTGCTTTTTTAATCATTTATAAACCTAGCGTTAGTTATATCCCTAAAATGTACACAAGTGAAATTACTTTGGCTATTTTAAGGCTTAATTTAAATTTGCGATTTTTATTTAACTGTATATACTCACAGTTAAATGTACTGTATGGAAAACCAGTTGTATGCGACCATTAACGAACCGCCAAGCTCAAATACTCGAACTAATTAAAGTTTTTATTAAAGACACTGGTATGCCTCCTACACGTGCTGAAATAGCGCAAACATTAGGTTTTAAAAGTGCCAATGCTGCTGAAGAACATTTAAAAGCACTTGCTAAAAAAGGCGCAATTAAAATGAAACCAGGTGCAAGCCGTGGTATTCAGTTAATTGAAGAAGAAGAGCCAGAACAATTAGGTTTACCGCTTATAGGGCGTGTTGCTGCTGGTTCACCTATTTTGGCGCAAGAGCACGTTGAAAGTCACTGCAAAATCGATCCATTAATGTTTAAACCGGCTGCAGATTTTTTACTACGCGTTAACGGTATGAGCATGAAAGATATTGGTATTATGGATGGTGATTTACTTGCTGTACATCGTACTCAAACCGCTGAAAACGGGCAAGTTGTTGTTGCCCGCCTAGACGAAGACGTAACTGTAAAACGTCTTGAGAAAGCGGGTCGTAAAGTATTACTTCATGCTGAAAACGACGATTTTGAATCTATTGAAGTAGATCTTGAGAATGAGTCTTTTAATATTGAAGGCTTAGCCGTTGGCGTTATAAGAAACGCTGATTGGATGTGACTTTAAAAATAGCTTTTAAACAAGCAGTTTTATAAATGCGTACTAATTAGTACGCATTTTCTGTTTTAAATTCGCACTAATTAGTACGCATTTTCTGTTTTAAATTCGCACTAAAAATAGGGCATAAATAGCTCACTGACAATTTAAGCTGTAAACTTTTTTGCACTTATATTTTCCCCCTCCGAATGCGTTAAACCCCTTTGTTTTGCTCATCTTTTGAACTTCCTGTTACCTAGTTGGTTACTGATTTTTTATTAATTACTCAATATCACCTGATTGTTTTTTATACTAAAACTTGCTTGTTGTTCATTTTTTAGCTAATTATTAATGTGCTGAGCTAATAATAACTCACAGCTTTTTAGTTTTGAGAACACACAATATACACAAACCCGTTGTTGGCGCAGCAAAACCAATCAATATTAAATGAGATTGACTAAAAAAATAAAAATAACGAATTGGCGTTTAAGCCGTATGCCTCTTCGCTTTGCATTCGCAATAGCATCAAAGGAGCCGTCACATGGGTAAACTGACCTCTACCTTGTGGCTTATATTATGTGTTTTTTCGCACCCAGTTTTGGCTAACAGCCAATACAATATGCGCAAAGGCGTAACCGATATAAGCAATAATGTATATCAGCTGCACATGACCATATTTATAATATGTTGTGTGATTGGGGTGATAGTGTTCGCAATTATGTTTTGGGCACTTATTCATCACCGTAAATCTAAAGGGGCTGTACCTGCCCAATTTCACGAAAGCACTAAAGTAGAAATACTTTGGACTGCAATCCCGTTTGTTATTTTAATTGCTATGGCAGTACCAGCCACTAAAACCCTAATTGCAATGGAAGATGCCAGCAAAGCTGATCTCACTATTAAAATTACAGGCTCGCAATGGAAATGGCATTATGAATATATGGGTGAAGATGTAGAGTTCTACTCTATTTTATCTACCCCGCAAGATGAAATAGCGAATCTTGCAGATAAAAATCCTAACTACTTACTTGAGGTTGATAAACCTCTCGTACTGCCAATAAATCAAAAAGTACGATTTTTAATGACTTCTGACGATGTTATTCACTCTTGGTGGGTACCTGATTTTGCAGTTAAAAAAGATGCGAATCCCGGCTTTATAAACGAAACATGGACGAACATAAACGAAGAAGGTACTTACCGAGGCCAATGTGCTGAGTTGTGTGGTAAAGATCATGGCTTTATGCCCGTTGTGGTGGTCGCTAAATCTGAGGCTGATTTTAAAACGTGGCTTGCAGATGCAAAGCAAGCTAAACAAAAAGCAGCATTAGCAGATGCCGCATTACTTGATAAAACCCTCCCAAAAGAAGAATTAATGACTTTAGGCGAACAAGTATATATGGCCAATTGTGCTGCATGTCATCAGCCTACTGGCATGGGGTTACCGGGTGTATTTCCTGCACTTAAAGGCAGCCCTATAGTGCTTGGCGATATAAAAGATCACATTGATGTAGTTATCCATGGGCGACCCGGTACGGCAATGCAAGCATTTGCCAAACAGTTATCTATAAAGCAATTAGCAGCGGTTATTACTTATAAACGTAATGCGTGGGGTAATGATACGGGTGATGTTATTCAACCGAGTCAAATACAGGCAGCACTTGATGCCAAAGTGGAGGCGAACTAATGAGTAGCATAGTAGAACAATCTAACGCCAATGAAGCTCATCATGCTCATCACCCAGCTAAAGGTTTTAAACGCTGGCTTTACACAACTAATCATAAAGATATAGGTAGTTTATATTTAATTTTTTCGCTGACCATGTTCTTAATTGGTGGTGGAATGGCCATGGTGATCAGAGCTGAATTATTTCAACCAGGTTTACAGTTGGTCGATCCTCACTTTTTTAATCAAATGACCACAGTGCATGGTTTAATTATGGTGTTTGGTGCGGTTATGCCGGCCTTTACAGGCCTTGCTAACTGGATGATACCACTCATGATTGGCGCGCCAGATATGGCATTGCCAAGAATGAATAACTGGAGCTTTTGGATTTTACCGTTTGCGTTTTTAATCCTATTGGCATCGTTATTTATGCCTGGTGGGGGTCCTGCATTTGGTTGGACTTTTTATGCACCACTGTCTACAACATACAGTAATGATAATACTGCATTGTTTGTATTTGCCGTACATATTATGGGGATTAGTTCAATAATGGGCGCAATCAATGTGATTGTAACCATAGTGAACTTACGTGCCCCAGGCATGACATGGATGAAGTTGCCCTTATTTGTATGGACGTGGTTAATTACTGCCTTTTTATTAATAGCGGTAATGCCAGTGCTTGCAGGAGCTGTCACTATGGTACTTACCGATAAGTATTTTGCGACCAGCTTTTTTGATGCCGCAGGCGGTGGCGACCCGGTGATGTTCCAACACATTTTTTGGTTTTTTGGTCATCCCGAAGTATACATAATGATTCTTCCTGCCTTTGGCATTATATCTACAATAGTACCTACCTTTTCTCGTAAAAAACTTTTTGGCTATGCCTCAATGGTATACGCCACATCCTCCATAGCACTATTGAGCTTTATTGTATGGGCTCATCATATGTTTACCACTGGGATGCCGGTCGCTGGCGAGTTGTTTTTTATGTACGCGACCATGCTTATATCGGTACCTACAGGAGTAAAAGTATTTAATTGGGTTGCCACAATGTGGAAAGGCTCAATAACTTTTGAAGTGCCAATGCTTTTTAGTATTGCGTTTATTGTGCTGTTTACCTTAGGTGGCTTTTCGGGTTTGATGCTGGCAATTACACCTGCTGACTTTCAGTACCACGATACTTATTTTGTAGTGGCGCATTTTCATTATGTATTAGTAACAGGGGCTGTGTTTTCGATAATGGCAGGTGCTTATTATTGGCTACCCAAATGGACAGGCAACATGTTTAATATCACGCTAGCTAAATGGCATTTTTGGCTATCGCTGGTGAGTGTGAACGTACTGTTTTTTCCTATGCATTTTGTAGGGCTTGCCGGTATGCCGCGTCGAATTCCCGATTATGCACTTCAATTTGCCGACTTTAACGCAATCATAAGTATTGGTGGATTTGCCTTTGGTTTATCGCAATTGTTGTTTGTAGCTGTGGTAATTAAATGCGCGCGTGGCGGTGATAAAGTGCCTGCAAAAGTATGGGAAGGGGCAGAAGGGCTTGAGTGGGAAGTTGACTCTCCAGCGCCATATCATACTTTTTCTACGCCGCCGGTAATTAAGTAATGACACACGCACCGCTACTCAAACGTTTGGTACTTATTTGCATAGGCATGTTTGCCTTTGCCTTTGCTTTAGTACCTTTGTATGACGTGTTTTGTGATGTAACAGGGCTTAATGGAAAACCTTCGCTTGAGCAAGCAGAGCAAAGTACACAAATAGTACAAAACCGAGAAGTCGGCGTTAGCTTTACTACTCACGCACAAAGTGGTGCACCGTTTGAAGTTAAATCAAAAGAATACAGTGTAGTGGTAAAACCCGGTGCAATGCGTGAAGTAATGTTTAGTGCTAAAAATAACAGCAACCTAGATAAAGTAATGCAGGCTGTACCATCAGTCTCGCCAGGTAAAGCGGCAAAGTATTTACACAAAATAGCCTGTTTTTGCTTTGATCAGCAACCTCTAAAAGCAGGGGAAGAACTTGAATTTAAATTACTTTTTTATGTTGATACCGCACTGCCGAGCGATATTGAAGAATTAACTTTATCTTATACCGTATTTGATATTAGTGAACAGCTGGTGGCAAGTAACAACTAGCTTTTTAAACTAGTGTGAAACTAGGAGTAAATAAAATGAATCAAGAATATGAGCATTATTACGTACCTGAGCAAAGCCCATGGCCTATTGTAGGTGCTGTTGCATTGTTTTTTATTGCAGTAGGGGCAGGCTTGACTGTTATGAGTGTAGGTAAAGAAGGTGGTAGCGGGGTTTATCTGCTTTATGCCGGTATTGCTGTACTTGTGTATATGTTGTTTAGCTGGTTTAAAAATGTAATTAATGAATCGGACCAAGGTTTGTACTCAGCACAAATGGATCGCTCTTTTAGACAAGGTATGAGCTGGTTTATTTTTTCTGAAGTTATGTTTTTTATGGCCTTTTTTGGTGCGCTTTTTTATGCACGCGTATTGTCGGTACCTTGGCTTGGAGGCGCAGGCAATAATGCAATGACTAACGAGGTTTTATGGCCAACTTTCGAAGCTGTTTGGCCGCTAGTTTCAACACCTGCTGGTGAAACTACTCAAGCTATGGGCTGGCAAGGCTTACCGCTTATAAATACCTTAATACTGCTTACTTCCTCAGTTACTTTACATTTTGCCCACGTAGCGATGGAAAACAATAAACGCACTCCACTTAAAGTTTTTTTAGGCGCTACTATTTTATTGGGCGTTTGCTTTTTAGGGCTGCAAGTTGAGGAGTACATGCATGCATATAATGACCTTAACCTAACGCTAGATGCGGGCATTTACGGTAATACGTTCTTTTTATTGACTGGTTTTCATGGCATGCATGTAACGTTAGGAACCGTACTTTTATTTGTAATATTTTTACGGATATTAAAAGGGCACTTTACTAAAGATAAGCATTTTGCTTTTCAAGCAGCTGCTTGGTATTGGCACTTTGTTGATGTGGTGTGGCTGTGTTTGTTTGTATTTGTATATGTGCTGTAGCGTTTATTGGCGAATTATTTGCTTTAATAAAACCAAGTTTAAGCGCTGCAATAACAACAACTAAAACAACGACCGAAAACAATACGCGACGACCTAAAAAGTGAGACATAGGTCGTCCCCCAGTTTTCCCTGACACCATAATAAACAATGCTCTAAATAAGTTAAAAAGTATAAATATTAACAACAGTACGATAATAATTTTAATAATCACTGAGTTGACCCTTTATGCAGTTAGTTTTATGGCACAAACAAAAGCTTAGTTCACTAATCACACTTTGTATGGTTGTGGTTGTTGTACTTGTGTGTGTGCGACTAGGATTTTGGCAGTTGGAGCGGGGTGAGCAAAAACAGCAGCAACTAACCGCTATTGCTAAGCAACAGACTCGTGGTGTGATGAGTTGGTCTCAATTACATAACCTGCCTGATAGCTGGAACAAAACAGGTGTATTGGTTGAGTTAAAAGGGCGGTTTGTACAAAACCAATATTGGCTTTTAGATAATCAAGTTTATAACGGACAAGTAGGGTACGACCTACTTGCTTTACTAAAGCCAGCCAGCGAAGAAAAAGTGATTTTAGTTAATTTAGGATGGGTAAAAGCGCCTATATCTAGAGATACACTGCCAAAGGTTACTCTGCCTACAGGTGTTTTTATTCTTAAAGCGCAAATAAAAGAAAATAACCTAAGTAGCTTTACGCTTGAAGATAAAACTATAAATAACGACTTACCTACAAGAATCCAATCTATCGACTTGAATATGCTGAACACTCAAAGCCAGCAATCATTAATTAATTTTATGGCTTACAGACAAGGTACTGGTGATGAGATTGCAACACCTCATTATGAGGCAGTTGTTATGAGCCCTCAAAAGCATAATGCCTACGCTGTGCAATGGTTTTTAATTGCTATTGCATGTGCTGTTGTGGCTATTTTTGCGAGTAAAAAAAGGACACATAATGAAAAATAACCCCCTTGTGTTGTTTGTGGGCTGCTGCGCTATCCCATTAATTTTGGCATATGGCGCATTAAAGTTTGATTGGTTGCCTACTGCAATTACTAATAATGGCGAGTTTTTAAGCCAAGAAATAAAACTTAAAAATTGGCCGCAAAATAATCCCAAGCAATGGACTATCGCACTTAATTATTCAAACGAATGTAACACCCCATGCAGCGAACAACTCAATGCACTTAATAATTTATATGTGGCACTTGGTAAAAACCAAGGCAAGGTTGATATGGCTGTAATGGGAAGTCCCGACAATAAAAACCTACCATGGAAAATTATTACCGAGCAACAGAGTTTAAATCCTGCAAGTTTGTATTTGATTGATCATATGGGGTTAGTGGTACTTGAATATCCCTTTAAGGTCGAGCCACAAGAAAACCGTTTAGTACAAAAAGGGTTATTAAAAGATCTAAAAAAATTACTTAACTATTCTCGTTCTAGCTAACTAAGTTGAGCTTAAGTTGGAGTATCTGATGTATAAAAATTATAAAAACTTAGTATTAATAACAGGATTACTCGCTTTGATTGTAGTTGCTTTAGGTGCGTACACCCGCTTAAGTGATGCAGGTTTAGGGTGCCCCGATTGGCCTGGTTGTTATGGTTTTTTAACGGTACCTAAGCATGAGGCTGACATAGCCTTAGCAACTCAAAGCTACCCCGATATGATGTTCGAAACCGCAAAAGCGTGGAAAGAAATGATTCATCGCTACTTTGCAGGTGCTTTAGGCTTACTTATTTTAGGTTTATTTGTGTTGGCTTTTTTAAAACGCCAATATCCAACTACGCCAGTTAAATTGCCTTTGGCTTTACTTCTACTAGTGGTGTTTCAGGCTGCTCTTGGTATGTGGACAGTAACCATGAACCTTCAGCCGCTTATTGTAATGGGCCACTTATTAGGTGGCTTTAGTATTTTGTCACTTATAACGCTTTTATATTTACGGCTAACCGCAAAACCTATTATGGGTGGCGATAGCGGCGCAAAACGCTATTTCGGTTTAAGTTTAGTAGCGCTCAGTGTATTAATTATCCAAATTGCACTTGGTGGTTGGCTGGCTGCAAATTACGCCGCTCCACATTGTAGTGGTTTGCCATTGTGTAATTACGCACAACCGTTTTCATTGAGTAGCGTATTTCAATTACCACTTGAGCACAGTAATTATGAGTTTGGTGTGTTATCGCAGCAAGCGCGTATGTCTATTCATTTATTACATCGCATTTGGGCACTCGTTACTTGCATTGTTCTGGCGTTAATTATGTGGAAAATATACAGCCAAGCGTACTCTAAAAAAATTAAAAATTGCGTTGTGAGTGTATTACTTGTTCTGCTTTGCCAAATTAGCTTAGGGCTTATTTTAGTACATTGGCATATTCCGTTGGGAGTTGCACTGGCGCATAACTTGATGGCAGCCATACTGTTATTAAGCATGGTTAGGTTGTGTTATTACCTAAAATCACGCACATAAAGGGGAAATATGATGGCACTTATAATTGATAAAAAAATACTGCTACCCGTTAATACTCAATCGCTAATTTCGCGTACTCATAGTTTGCTGCAAGACTACTTAGCAATTAGTAAATTTAAAGTGGTAGCCATGCTGGTGCTAACAGCTTGGGTTGGTTTAGCGCTGGCTCCCGATGTAGGGCGCGGTATGGTCGTACAGTTTATTAGCTTGTTAGGTATAGGGCTACTTTCTGCTGCTGCAGCGGTTATTAATCATGTGGTTGATAGCGAGATAGACTCAAAAATGGCGCGGACTCGTCATCGCCCTGTGGCTAAAGGGCGTTTAAGTAAAACACATGCGCTTAGTTTTGCAGCTGTTATTGGGGTTGCGGGTTTTATTATGCTGATGGTGTGGGCTAATACCTTAACCGCTATATTAACGTTATTTGCATTGGTAGGTTATGCATTTGTTTATACATCATTTTTAAAGCGTGCAACGCCGCAAAATATTGTTATAGGTGGGTTGGCTGGCGCAATGCCTCCATTATTAGGTTGGGTGTCAGAAACAAACCAAATGGCAGCAGCCCCTTGGTTACTCGTAATGATAATATTTACCTGGACCCCACCACACTTTTGGGCGCTGGCTATAGCACGAAAAAGTGATTATGAACGCGCTAAAATCCCTATGTTACCAGTAACCCATGGTATCGATTTTTGTAAAACGTGCGTCGTTGCTTACTCTGTTTTACTCGCTGTTGTTTGCGTATTACCTTATTTAATCGGTATGTCTGGATTAATCTATTTGATAGGTGCATGTGTATTAAATGCCGTGTTTATATATAAGGCGGTCAATTTAAAAATTGCTGGAAATGATGAGACTGCAATGGACTTATTTCGTTTTTCGATTATTCATTTAATGGTACTCTTTGTAATCTTATTTATAGATAAATGGCTCCCTTTATGAAGCAGTTATGGCTTGGATTAATTGTTATTTTAGTTTCGTTTTTATCAGCATGTTCAAATGAAAATAGTCCACCAGATGTAGATGCATTAGTTTACGAAAATGCAAAGCCACTGTCTGATTTTACGCTAAACGATCAGCGCGGTGAATTAGTGACTAAGCAACAATTTGTAGGACAGTGGAATTTAGTATTTTTAGGCTATACAAGCTGTCCAGATATTTGTCCATTAACACTTGCTAAGTTAAATGCTGTTTATAAAAACTTACAAGCAGATTATCCGCTGCAAATTTGGTTTTTATCGGTCGATCCAAAACGCGATACACCAGCTAAACGAAAGCAATATATAGATTACTTTAACCCAGACTTTTTAGCTGTATCAGGGGAACATAAACACCTTTTTCCTGTTGTTCGAGAGCTTGGTTTAATTTACGCCATTAGCGATAGTAGTGAATCAGAATATGCTGTTGATCATAGTGCCTCGGTCGCTATGGTTGATCAAAATGGAGCCGTTAGAGCTATTTTTAAACCAGAATTTAAACAAGGTAGTGTGCCATTAATTAATGCGACGACTTTAACCGAAGAGTTTAAAAAAATAGCTGATTACTATAAAAACTAGTTTTTTACTTTTTACCAATTTTAAAGGAGCTTTAGGCTCCTTTTTTTGTATTTTAACGACAGGTTAAATTTAATTAAGCATTTTATGGCAATTTTAATAACTAGGGCTAAGCTTTTGTTATGAATTGAATTGACAGGGAATGCACTTACTAAATGCTAAAACTTCCGAGCGAACTTGCTATTACGCAAGTTGAAACACTACATCAAGACTTACTACACGAACTCAATAGCAACGATGATATCTGTCTTGATATTAACGATGTGATTTCTGCTGATACTGCCTCAATTCAACTTTTATGCGCCTTACAAAAACACCTACTTACTATACAGCACAAAATAATATGGGTAGGCAGTAGCGAGGCCTTAACGCATACAATTAATAAACTTGGCTTAAGCCAATACTTAACAACCGAAAGTAAAAGTTAGGGGTATATATGAAAAGAATTTTAGCGGTTGATGATTCAGCATCGATGCGTCAAATGGTGAGCTTTACATTAAAAACTGCCGGGTTTGATGTAACCGAAGCTAAAGATGGCAGTGAAGCTCTCGCTATTGCCAAGCAACAAGATTTTGATGCCGTGATCTCAGATGTAAACATGCCAATAATGGATGGAATTACATTAATACGAGAGCTGCGTACTTTACCGAGTTATAAATTTACACCATTACTAATGCTTACTACAGAGTCGGGCTTAGAAAAAAAGATAGAGGGTAAAGCTGCTGGTGCAACAGGCTGGATTGTAAAACCATTTAATCCCGATCAGCTACTAGCGGTAATTAAAAAAGTTATTCGCTAAGGAGCGCAGTGTGAGTATAGATTTAAGTCAATTTTTTGAAGTTTTCTTTGAAGAGAGTTTTGAAGGCCTAGATACCATGGAGGCTGAGCTATTAAACTTAGTGCCAGGTGAGGAAGATTTAGAAACTATCAACACTATTTTTAGAGCTGCTCACTCAATAAAAGGAGGCAGTGGCACTTTTGGCTTTAGCTCCGTTGCTGACTTTACTCATGTACTTGAAACACTACTGGATCAAATTCGCCAAGGTGAACGAGAGCTTAGTACCGAGCATGTCAATTTATTACTCAAAGCTGTGGATTGCTTGCGCGCTTTACTTGCTGCACTTCAAGGTGAGCAAGAGCCAGATTTAACTGAGGCAGATTTGTTAAAAGTACAATTTGAACATGTACTTGGAATGAAAAACGAAACACAAGAGAATAAACCTCAAAGCTGTGAAGAGCAAACAAGTAGTAACACCTATCAAATAGACTTTAAACCCCATCATCATTTATTTAAAACAGGAAACGAGCCACTGTATATGATCAGTGAGCTTGAAGAGCTAGGTGAGTTAGAAACCACAGTATTTTACGATGAAGTTCCAGAAATCACCGATTTAAGTAGTGATGAATGCTTTTTACATTGGCGCATTTTTTTAGATACTAGCCATGATGAAAAAGCCATAAAAGAAGTATTTGAATGGGTAGAAGACGATGCCGACATAAAAATTGAATTATGCGGAGGCTTATTTGGCAATGATGAGCAAATACAACCTAATCAAGGTGAGATATCTAAAGCTGTTGAGCTTGAAACATCCGATTTAATAAAAGTAGCTGAGCTACCTAGTAAGCCAAAGCAACCCGCTGCTAATAAAGATAAAAAACCTGCAAGTATACCAGAGTCTACCTCCATTCGAGTTGGTATTGATAAAGTTGATTCGTTAATAAATATGGTAGGTGAACTTGTTATTACACAAGCGATGCTCAATCAGCTTAGCGAACAAGAAATCACACCAGCCACAATCACTTTACTACAAGAAGGTCTAGCGCAACTTGCCCATAATACGCGTGATTTACAAGAAAATGTGATGCGCATTCGTATGCTGCCAATAAACTTTGTATTTAGTCGTTTTCCTCGATTAGTGCGAGATATAGCGCAAAAACTAAATAAGCAAGTTGAGCTAAAGTTGATTGGAGAGCAAACCGAGCTTGATAAAACAGTAATGGAAAAAATATCCGATCCTATGGTGCATTTAGTGAGGAACTCACTTGATCATGGATTAGAAACTGTTGAGCAAAGACTGGCGGCAGGTAAAGATCCCGTTGGCACAGTAACCTTAAATGCATTTCATCAGGGTGGAAACATTGTTATTGAAATAATGGATGATGGGCAGGGGTTAAATACAAAAAAAATAAAAGAAAAAGCCATCACTAACGAATTAATCTCAGCTGATAACCATCTCAGTGACGATGAAATAAATGAGCTTATTTTTATGCCCGGCTTTTCGACAGTAGATGAGGTAAGTGACTTATCTGGTCGTGGAGTTGGGATGGATGTAGTTAAGCGAAATATTCAATCATTAAATGGCTCAGTAGAAGTAACCTCAGCGGCCGGTGTTGGTTCTACGTTTACTATTAGATTACCACTTACTCTCGCTATTTTAGATGGGCAATTAGTTAAGGTGGCTCAGCATACTTATATTATCCCGCTCATTTCTATTGTGGAATCTCTGCAAATTGATATTGCTAAAGTGAGTCGAGTGGGTAAAAGCCTTGATGTATTGAGGCTTCGGGACGAATACATTCCTATTTTAAGGCTCTACGATATTTTTAATCATAAAAATGCCATTGAATCACTCGATAAAACGCTGCTTGTTGTTGTAGAAACAGATAACCAAAAGGTGGGTTTATTAGTTGATGATTTACTGTCTCAACAACAGGTTGTTATTAAAAGTTTAGAGGCAAACTACCATAAGGTGGATGGCGTATCGGGAGCCACTATTTTAGGCGATGGGCGTGTATCGCTGATTGTGGACATTAGCGGCTTAATAAAGCTCTCAGGTTTAAAAAAACCAGGTAGCCAAGAATTAACGATTGAAACGCAAGCCACTTTGGAGGCGTTATGAGCTCAGAGCAAAGCCAGTTAAGTAATCAATTAAATCTTCAGCAACAGCAAGGTGTAAAACAGTTTTTAACTTTTATTATGGCTGATGAAGAATACGGCGTTGATATTTTAACAGTACAAGAAATTCGCAGTTGGGAAGAAATTACAGTACTGCCCAATGCGCCTGAATTTGTAAAAGGCGTTATTAATTTACGTGGAACAATAGTGCCAATTATTGATTTACGGTTGCGCTTTGGATTACCAAGTGTCGACTATGGGCCATTAACGGTGGTTATCGTTGTTAAAATAGAATTTGAACTAGGTAGTAAAATTATAGGTGTTGCTGTTGATGCCGTTTCTGATGTTTACAGTATTGCGGAGCAAGATGCGAAAGCGGTTCCTAGTTTATCTGAGTCGAATAATTGTGAATATGTAGCTGGGTTGGTGAATGTTGGTGAAAAAATGGTAGCGCTAATTGACCTGCAAAAAACAATGAATATTTAGCAAATAGAAACTAAATGAATAATAAACTTAAAGGTGGTGATGAGCATGGGATGGTTTAGTAATCCAAAGCAGTCAAAATCAAGTAATGATTTAATTGTAGACGCATTGAATAAATCATTAGCGGTGATTGAGTTTGAACCTAACGGAAAAATAATTACTGCAAATATGAATTTTCTAAACGCGATGGGCTATCGCCTTGAAGAGGTTCAAGGCCAGCATCACTCTATGTTTGTTGACCCAGATGAAGCTCAGGGCAACGATTATAAGAACTTTTGGCAACGCCTGCGTAATGGCGAGTTTATCTCAGATGAGTTTAAGCGTAATGCAAAAGGTGGAGCTGAGGTATGGATCCAAGCAACTTATAACCCAATTGTTGATGAGCAAGGGCAAGTATTAAAAGTAGTTAAGTTTGCCACCGACGTGACCGAGCAAAAGTTAATAGCAGCAGAAGCTTCAGGGCAAATTAGTGCTATAAGTAAATCTCAAGCGGTTATCGAGTTTAATTTAGATGGCACTATTATTGATGCCAATGATAACTTTTTAAATGCACTTGGTTATCAACTTAGCGAGATTAAAGGTCAGCACCATAGGCTTTTTATTGAACCCGAACATGCAAATAGTATCGAATATAAAGAATTTTGGGCCAAACTAGGTCATGGTGAATTTGATTCAGGGGAATATTTAAGAATAGGGAAGCAGGGTCAGGAGGTTTGGATTCAAGCATCTTATAACCCAATTTATGATATGAACGGCAAGCCGTTTAAAGTGATTAAATACGCATCTGATATTACTGAACAAAAAGAGCTTGAAAAAGCATCTCGCAAAGCAGCCGATTTAGCAAATGCGCTTAAAGTTTGCCAAGCGAACGTAATGATTGCTGATGAAGACCTTAATATAGTATTTGTGAACGATCGTGTTCAGCAAATGCTAAAAGTCCGCGAAAAAGAATTACAAACTGTATTACCAAGCTTTTCTGTTGATAATTTAATTGGCACCTGTGTTGATGATTTTCATAAGCACCCTAATCATCAGCGCGATTTATTAAAAAATCTCGATAAGCCTCATAAAGCCGAATTACTTTTAGCGGGTGTCACTTTCACCTTGATTGCTTCACCTTGGATTAGCCAAGATGGAAAGCATTTAGGCACCATTGTTGAGTGGGAAGATAGGACCAATGAGGTTGCGCTTGAAAAAGAAATAGCCGAACTTATTAGCGCTGCTGGTAATGGCGAATTAGATATAAGAGTCGCGGAAGAAGGCAAGGAAGGATTCTTTTTACGTTTGGCTCAAGGGCTAAATAGCTTAGTTAAAATAGTTGATGATGCAGTTGCTGACACGGGCAGTATGCTCGATGCGATGGCAAATGGTGATTTATCAAAACGAGTTGAAAAAGAATATAAAGGCTCATTTGATAAACTCAAACGCGATGCTAATGCTACGGCAGATAAGTTAACGGAAGTGATTAATCGCATTAATTCATCGGCAACGCTTGTAGCCAGTGGTGCAGAGGAAATCTCTCAAGGTAATGCTGATTTAAGCCAACGTACAGAAGAGCAAGCCTCGTCACTTGAAGAAACAGCGTCGAGCATGGAAGAGATGACTAGCACCGTTCGCCAAAATGCTGATAACGCAAAAGTGGCAAACGATTTAGCAGAAGAAACATGCGAAAAGGCGATTCAAGGTGGTGAGGTTGTAAATAGAGCAGTTACGAGCATGTCGGCAATTAATGAGTCGAGCAAGAAAATTGCAGATATTATTGGTGTCATTGACGAAATAGCATTTCAAACTAACTTATTAGCGCTTAATGCTGCAGTAGAGGCTGCAAGGGCTGGTGAACAAGGTCGAGGCTTTGCGGTTGTTGCAGGTGAAGTTCGTAATTTAGCACAGCGCTCTGCAGGCGCAGCGAAAGAAATTAAAGAGTTAATAAGAGATAGTGTAGGCAAAGTAGCTGATGGCTCTCAATTAGTTAATGAGTCGGGCGCTACACTTAAAGAGATTGTTGTATCGGTACAAAGAGTGACGCAAATGATTTCTGATATTACAGAGGCATCTGAGGAACAAAGTGCGGGTATTGAACAAGTTAATACCGCCATCTCACAGATGGACGAAATGACGCAACAAAATGCCGCCTTAGTAGAGCAAGCCTCTGCCGCTGGCGAGTCTATGGCTGAGCAAGCTAATGAGATGCGCCAACTACTCAACTTTTTCTCAATAGGTCAGCAAGAGATGGCGATGATTTCGCCGACTATGCGCACACCTAAATTATCTCATAAGTCGCAAAGCAGTTTTGTAAGTAATAAACCCAAAGGCGATAACTTTGTAGACTCTGCTGATGAATGGGAAGAATTTTAACAACCAATCTTCTTATATACCTCGCTGAATACATAATCACAGCGAGGTATTATTTGGCAGGCTAAATTGAGAGCGAACAATGAAAGAGTTTTTGTGTACCGACCGCGACTTTAAAGAAATTGCCAGTTTAGTTTATAGCGCATGTGGAATTGTATTAGGTGAGCATAAGCGAGAGATGGTTTATTCACGCTTAGCAAGACGTATTAGAGAGCGAAAACTAACTGACTTTAAAGCCTATTTAGAGTATTTAAATAGCCATAAAGATCAGGAGTTTGATGCCTTTATTAATGCAATAACAACTAACTTAACGTCTTTTTTTCGTGAAATACACCACTTTGAATTTATAGAATCTGAGCTTGTACCTGCTCTCTTAAAGGCAAATAAAAATAGTAAGCGAGTAAGAATCTGGTCTGCAGGTTGCTCAACAGGAGAAGAGCCCTACAGTTTGGCGATGACTTTAAATAATGCATTTCCGAGCAATTGGGATGTAAAAATACTAGCAACCGATTTAGATTCTAATGTATTGGCAAAAGCACAAAAGGGTATTTACACCGCAGCGAATGTTAACGGCTTAGATGACGTGCAACTTAAGCGTTGGTTTTTAAAAAGTAAAGACGGTGAAAACTATAAAGTTAAAGATAGGCTAAAAGAGTCTATTTCATTCAAGCGTTTAAACTTATTGCAAGATTGGCCAATGAAAGGATCATTTGATCTTATTTTATGTCGTAATGTTGTTATTTACTTTGATAAAGAAACAAAAGATCAGCTTTTTAAGCGTTACGCCAATATATTAAATGAACAAGGTTATTTGTTTTTAGGTCACTCAGAAAGTATGGGAAAAGAGCATACGCAATTTAAAAATTTAGGGAAAACTATGTACCAAAAGGGACAAAATGCACGCAGAGTTTAGGCCGGTATTACCTAACTTTGAACATATTAAACGATATTGGGACTCGGGCCGAGGTAGCGTTGTTGCTAAAGTGCTTCCGGGTGAGTTTTATGTTTCTAAAAATAATGAGCTGATCTCTACAGTTCTGGGTTCGTGTATTGCGGCTTGTGTTTACGATGAAGTACTAGGGATTGGGGGCATGAATCACTTTATGTTACCAATTCAAAAGGGAGTAGAACTTAAGAATGCGCATAGTTTAAGTTGTCGGTATGGCAATTGGGCTATGGAGTATCTTATAAACGAAGTTTTAAAAAATGGTGCATCTCGCCGTAACCTAAAAGTAAAACTTTTTGGTGGGGGTAAAATTATTAGTGCGATGACTGATATAGGGCTGGGTAATATTAGTTTTGCAGCGGCGTATATTAAAGAAGAGGCATTAAATCTAGTTGCCCACGATATGGGTGGACCATGGCCACGAAAAATATTTTTTCATCCGAACACCGGTAAAGTTCATATGAAAAAACTTAAAAACCTACATAATAATACGATTGAAAAACGCGAAGTCCGTTACTTACAAAACCTTAAAAAGCAAGAAGTAGTAACTGATATAGAGCTGTTTTAGGAGTATGCATGATTAAAGTATTAATAATTGACGACTCCCCCTTAATTAGGCGTTTACTCACTGAAATATTACAGCAAGCTAAAGATATTACGGTAGTGGGGAGCGCTGAGGATCCCTACGAAGCTCGCGAAATGATAAAAAAGTTAAATCCTGATGTATTAACGCTCGACGTAGAAATGCCAAAAATGGATGGCATTAGTTTTTTAAAAAACTTAATGCGATTAAGACCAATGCCAGTAGTGATGATTTCAACACTGACCCAAAAAGGCTCTCCTATTACACTCGAGGCACTCGAATTAGGGGCTGTTGATTTTATAGCTAAGCCTACTAATAACGTAAGAGAGCAATTGAGCCAATATGCATCACTTGTTCAACAAAAGGTGCGAATAGCTGCTGGAGCAAGAGTAAGAAGCTATAAAAAAACGGTCGTCACAAATGAGCCTATTAATACCCATTCTCAATTTTTACTTAATAAAGTAATTGCGATAGGTGCTTCAACGGGTGGTACTGAGGCTATCAAAGAAGTACTTATTAAAATGCCACAAAATTGCCCGCCCATTGTAATTACTCAGCATATTCCTCCTGTGTTTAGCGCCTCATTTGCTGAGCGAATGAATCGTACATGCACGATAAATGTGAAAGAGGCTGAACATGGCGATAAGCTTAGCACTGGCTGGGCTTATATAGCACCAGGTGGTTTTCATTTAAGTATTAAAAAGCGAGGTGTTAGCTTGTATTGCCAGCTTGATGATGGCGAGCCGGTTAACAGACATAAACCTGCGGTAGATGTGCTGTTTAACTCATTAGTTGAGACAGGAGCTAAAAACGTAGTTGCAGCCATACTAACAGGGATGGGGAGTGATGGCGCAAAAGGATTACTTGCACTAAAACAAAACGGTGCGTATACCTTGGCTCAAGATGAGTACTCATCGGTGGTATGGGGTATGCCTAAGGCTGCCGCTGAGTTAAATGCAACGGACGAGATAGTTGCGCTGGATAAAATAACCCAGCGACTATTACATCAGGCAGTTAAGGTTTAGGCGCTTCAATTACCCAAGGCTGCGAAAACCAAAAATAATCACCAGGGCTAGAAATAGAAGGGGCCGTACAATTAAAACGAGATCGCCCTTTATTAAGCACCTTTGGTGAGGTTATTTCGACTGTATTTTTATTTACCCATTTTAAATCTGCTTGGCCTACGCTTGATACGTAACAGGCAAATTGGCTTTTATGAAAGTCACCCATTTTAAATTCAATTGTGAGCGTGGGTGGATTTTGTTGTGTAACGCTATCTTGATAAGTTAAATTGGTGATATTAAATGCGCGTGAGTTAAGCTTAGTAATAAGAGTTTCTAGTTTGCTGTAAAAGCCTGATGCAGGAAAACGCGGTAAGCGGCTAAAATTAGAGTCTTTATTTACAGCGCCGGAGTGCTGACCAATACCCACAAAACCAAGCTCTGTCACAAGTGCTTGCAGCTCGTTATTAAACTCACCATACGGGTATGCTAAGTATTTATAGTCGTGGCCTATTTCTTCTTTTATACGCTTTTGAGAGCTAATAATATCTTGCTTAATACGTGATTGCCATTGTGCATCGGTTTCGTTTTCAAGCTTAAGGTGTAAGTAATCATGTTGTCCGCTATGATTGGCTATTAATGCCCCTTTTTTAGATAATTCTTTGAGCTTATCCCACCCCATTACGTAGCTCATGCTCTCGTCTATTAATTTAGGATTTACAAAGATAGTGTACGGGTAGCCAAACTTTTCTAAAATAGGCGCGGCTTGTTCATAGTTATTGTTATAACCATCATCAAAGGTGATGGCGACAGTTTTATCAGGTAAGGTTTCACCTTGCTGAAGTGCGCTTATTAACTCATTAAGAGGAATAACGTTAAAGTTGTGCTCTTTTAAATAGCTCAAATGTTTAGTGAATGTATTGGCGCTAACGCTCGTTACAGCGGGTAGGGTTTCACTAACATGATGATACTGTAAAATAACGGCTGCTTGAGCCCGCACAGATACACTAATGAGGATAAATAATACTAAATGAAACAATTTCTTATACATAATAAGGCACACCATAAAAGCTTGCTGTTGTTAGCGGGTCCGATGATACTATCAAATATCACAGTGCCGTTGTTAGGAATTGTTGATACCGCTGTAATTGGGCACTTAGGAAGCGCTCATTACTTAGCGGGTATTGCCCTTGGCTCTGCAGTTATATCTATTTTATTTTGGCTGGCTGGTTTTTTAAGAATGAGCACCACGGGGCTCGTGGCACAAGCATATGGAAAAAACGATTTAACCCAACTTGCCGCTCTACTTAAACGAAGCTTATTGCTTGCAAGCGCAGTGGCTGTGCTATTAATTGTGTTATCCCCATTAATAAAGCACGCTATTGCTTACCTCTCCGCCGCCAATAGCGATGTACTTATCCAAGCGTATCAGTATTTTAGCATTCGTATTTTTAGTGCTCCAGCAGCATTGTGTAATTTAGTGTTACTGGGTTGGATGCTTGGTGTGCATTATGGTCGAGGCCCATTTTATTTATTACTCGTCACTAATATCGTTAATATAGTACTCGATATTTATTTTGTTGTTTATTTAGATTGGGCAGTTGCAGGCGCTGCGTGGGCTTCACTTATTGCTGATTATACGGCTTTAGTATTTGCACTGTTTTTAGTGGTTAAACTAGCTAAAAAACAAGACATTGATCTAAATGTACCGAATTGGTTGAGTATTAGCAAAATGGCTGAATTATTGAGTTTGAATAGAGATATATTTATTCGCTCTTTAATACTGCAATTATGCTTTAGTTTTATGACGTTTTACGCAGCGCGTATAGGCGAAACCACATTAGCTGCTAATGCTGTTTTACTTAACTTTCTAATGTTGGTGAGTTTTGCTCTTGATGGCGTTGCTTACGCGTCTGAGGCAAAAGTAGGGCAAGCTAAAGGCCAAGGAAGCGTTAAAAATATAGAGCTTTGGGTTAAAATAAGTGTATTTTGGGGCATGCTTTTTGGCGTCTTATATAGCGCTTTTTTTGCATTATTCGGCAGCGGTATAATCAAGCTTTTAACCAATGTGCCAGAGGTTATTCAAGAGGCAACACACTATTTACCATGGCTAATAGTGTTGCCTATTTTGGCCATGAGTTGCTTTTTGTTTGATGGTGTTTTTGTAGGGCTTACGCGAGCAAAGAACATGCGTAACAGTATGATACTTTCAGCTGGAGTTGGCTTTTTTGGTGTGTTTTGGGTGTTTATAGACTTGCAAAATAACGGGTTATGGCTGGCTATGAGCTGTTTTATGTTAATGCGCGGGGTTACATTAATAATTAAATATCACCACTTAAAAATAAATAATCAGCTACTGGATTAAACTAATACTAATCTGCTTATATATGGGGTCTATTTAACGATAAGGAAATTGCGCTAGAACTAGGCAAAAATTTTTGTATCTAGTTGTTCTAAATAAAAAATTTTTAACAACGTTATAGAGTGATTTAATTCGATAAATTGCCCAAATATATATGGAGGTTGGTATAAATAAATGGTTTATTTCCAGAGATCGGGGTCGTGGTGTTTAGGGCCCATATCTTTTAAAACTTGTGAAAAACGATTAGCAAAAATACCGCAGTAGCCCCAACCGGCAAAAAATAATGCGGGGAGTAAAATTATAACGCCAATTATTTGTAAGCTGTAGTGAGTGTAATACCCAATAGATATGAATATCACGGCTAGCACAAACAGTGCTAAGCCGCGAAAAAAGCGCTTTAAGCTCAGCTTAGGGTTGCTCCCTAAGCGATAAATAAGCTGCTTTAGCATTTAGAAGGCCTAATAGTAAGAGTGATCGCCCGCTTCGTGCTCTGTTATATCAGCAACACCGGTGATTTCTTCAAACTTAGCTATCATTTCTTTTTCAATGCCTTCTTTTAGCGTTACATCGATCATAGAACAACCGTTACAACCACCACCAAACTGAAGTATAGCAATACCTGCAGCTGTAATTTCAACAAGGCTTACTTGGCCACCGTGGTTAGCAAGTTGTGGATTTACTTCGGTTTCTAGCATGTGCTGTACACGTTCGTTTAACGATGCATCGTTACCTATTTTACGCGCCTTTGCATTTGGTGCTTTTAGCGTTAACTGAGTACCCATTTTGTCGGTAACAAAATCGATTTCAGCTTCTTCTAAAAATGGAGCACTTTCAGCATCTACAACGGCATCAAAACCGTTAAAGTTTAGGCGAATATCGCTCGCTTCTACAGCGTCTTCTGGACAATAAGACACACCACATTCCGCTTGTGATGAACCAGGGTTTACAACAAACACACGAATATTGGTTTGTTGTGATTGATCTGCTAATAGTTTAGCAAAATGCGCTTGCGCTGTTTCGGAAATAGAAATCATAAAACCATCTATACTTGACTAAATTACTCGGATACTGCGTATCATACTCCGCTCATCGTGTTGCGGCTAGTGTTGAGCGTAAAAAGTTGGCATCTATTTTAAGCAATGGTAGCGTGCAAACAACGAACATTTTTTGAGTGATTTATATGCGTTTGGTATTAACATTAATGGTGGTGTTGCTTAGCTTTTCAAGTGTAGCTAAGCCACTTTCGTATTATTTTGAACAAGATGTAAAATTTGACCCTTCAATTCCTACTCCTGAGCAAGTACTCGGTTATGAAGTAGGAGAGTGGCACGTGAGACACGATCAGCTCGTACGTTATATGGAAATACTTGCTGATAAAAGCGACCGTATAAATTTTGAGGTGATTGGCCGCACGCATGAACAACGCCCGTTAGTAATGCTAACAATTACTGCTGCTGATAAGTTATCAAGCATAGAGCAGACACGCCAAGCTCACTTAGCACACTTAAGTAATAACAGTAGTAAAGCACAAGACGATCCTGCCGTTGTATGGATGGGTTATAGCGTTCATGGTAATGAGTCATCAGGTAGTAACTCATCATTGCTGGTGGCTTATTATTTAGCTGCTGCACAAGGTACTGAAATAGATGAGCTATTAAATAACACGGTTATTTTACTCGACCCTTCACTTAATCCTGACGGGCTTGCTCGTTTTGCTAATTGGGCCAACAGTAACCGAGGCATGAATTTATCAAGTGACCCTAAAACCCGTGAGCATGTTGAAAACTGGCCTAGCAGCCGTACTAACCACTATTGGTTTGATTTAAATCGCGATTGGCTACTGCTACAGCATCCTGAATCGCGTGCACGTATTGCTAAATTTCATCAGTGGAAACCAAATATTTTAACTGACTTTCATGAGATGGGTCCAAACAGCAGTTACTTTTTTCAACCAGGTATTCCAAGTCGTAAGCACCCTATAACACCTGATGAAAATGTTACCTTAACAAAGACAATTGCCAACTATCATGCAAAAACCTTAGATGAAAACAATGCACTTTATTTTACAGAAGAAAGCTTTGACGATTTTTACTATGGGAAAGGCTCAACTTACCCAGATGTAAATGGCGGCATAGGCATTTTATTTGAACAAGCAAGTTCTCGCGGACATATTCAAGACACCATAAATGGACCTTTGAGCTTTCCTTTCACTATTAAAAATCAACTGTTAACGAGTTTATCTACCTTTAAGGCAGCAGTTGATAACCGCCAAGCATTACTTGATTACCAGGCTAAGTTTTACAATCAAGCTACTGATTTAGCCAGCGATGAAAGCTTTGAAGGTTATGTTGTTGAAGGTGCAAGCGACAACACCCGTATTATGCACTTTTTAGAATTGTTAAAGCAGCATCAAATTAACGCTTACCCACTTACTAAATCATTAAAAGCAGATGGTAAGAATTTCAGTACACATAGCTATTTTGTACCATTAGCACAACCACAATATCGTTTGGTAAAAGCGATTTTTAGTGAGCAAAAAAACTTTGCCGATAATACTTTTTACGATGTATCTGGCTGGACATTAGCGCATGCGTTTAATTTGCCATTTTCTAAAGTTAAAAGTAGTTGGGGATTAAAGGTTGCTGATAAAGCATGGGAAAAAGTAGCAACCCCATCATTTTCTTCACTCACCGAAGGTTACGCATTTGGTTTTTCGTGGGATGATTATTTAGCACCTAAAATGTTAAATAGCTTATTACAGCAAGGTATAAAAGCACGTGTAGCGCTAAAAGCATTAACGGCTAAATCAACATCAGGAGAAATTAATTTTAAACCTGGAAGTATTATTATACCGGCTGGACTACAAACAAATACAGATTGGATTACCTTGCTAAATAAAGCACAAAATGAGTTTGGTATTGCAATCAAACCTATTACATCAGGTTTAACAAGCAAAGGAGCCGATTTAGGGTCGCGATCAATGGCGGTTGTTAGTGCTCCAAAAGCACTGCTTATTGGCGGGCAAGGCGCAAGCCAGTACGAAGTCGGCGAAGTGTGGTATTACCTAGATCGCTTTGTAGGTGTTGCACCAACAATTGTTGAAATGAATCGCTTTAGTTCACTCGAGTTAAGTGACTACAGTCATATTGTGCTTGCTCATGGCAATTACAATAGCTTATCTGATGCCGACAAAGTGGCTATTAAAAGCTGGGTAAGAAAAGGCGGCGTTATTTGGGGTCACAAAGGCGGCGCTAAATTTTTAGCTGATCAGCAATTACTCAAAGCAAGCTATCTATCACGACAAGATGTAGCAAGTGCATTTAAAACGACAGATTTAAGTTATGGCGATAAAGATCATTTAGCAGGACGTCAACGCATTGCAGGTGCTATTTTTAATACTAATGTAGATTTAACTCATCCGCTTACATTTTCACTTAAGCGTAATACATTGCCCGTATTCAAAAACAGTACTTGGTTGCTAGAAGCTTCCGATGCTCCGTTCGTAAATGTACTTACCTACACTAAAAATCCATTATTGGCAGGCTTTACCGATGCCGTTAATGTTGAGCAAGTTGCTGGCGGCGCAGGCTTAATTGCTCACTCATACGGACGAGGTACAGTAATAGGCATGACCGATGACCCTGTATTTAGAGGTTACTGGTATGGGACTAGTCGACTACTAAGCAACGCTTTATTTTTTGGCCATACGTTTCGTGCAAATGGCGAATAATACTAATTCGCTTAAATTAAGTGATCTATTTTGAGGATGGAAAAACGTGTTGATAGCTAGGCAAAAAATTCGCTATTTAGTTGTTCTCGGCAATTGCTCCTGCATTGCTCTACCTTCTGCATCCATGCAGTCGTAAATGAGAATTTTTTAACTCAGGTAGCGACACGTTTAGCCCCGTAAAATGATTAAGTATTATTGCGGATTGGTATAATACTTTTTAATAATTAAATAGGCGTTAAGCAAGTTGTAAAAGCCCACACTTGTTTAGCGCCTGCTTGTTTTAGTGCACTAGTAGCTGCGTTTAATGTTGCCCCTGTCGTCATCACATCATCAACAATAGCGACTGTTTTACCGCCCATATCCTGTGTACAAATAAAGGCATTTTTTAAGTTTTTAATACGCTTTGCTTTAGATAGCTCCGACTGGGCTTGTGTTTTTTTATTGCGAATAAGTACGTTACTCAGTGGCGCGTAATTATCTAAGCATGGTTGCCATACTTGGCTGACCTGATTAAAACCGCGTGTTACGAACCGGCTTTTATGAAGAGGTAAAATAATAAAAATATTTGGTAAAACGGGACTTTGCTCAAAAAACTGCGCTAACTGCTTTTTAATAGTTTGCTGTAATGCTTTTTTATAATGGATTTGGTTATTAAATTTTAGCCGTTTAAGCCAATGCTCGAAGGGCGGTTGATAAAAAGCGCAGGCAAATAACTTATCAAACTCGCAATTAGGAAACATCTCAACAATATCGGGCCGATGCAGCAAGTTATTATGCTTACTAAAATCAAATAACGGTAAATCTTCAAGGCAATAATCACATAACCCTAAATTAGCCGTAATCGGGCTTTGACATTGCACGCAATAAGAGGGAAATAACCAATTTAAAACGGCTTGTTTCATTGATTCACTCCGTGCATTACAACCACCTATTTAAACGTTATGATAAGCCTAAGTTTGGTAAAGGTTAGGCAAATATGCAAAATGAGTTAGTGTTATTACATGGTTGGGGAATGAATCAGGGCGTATGGCAATTAGTACAGCCAGAACTTGAGTCTTTATATTCAGGAAATGTAAGTAGCCTTGACCTACCGGGATTTGGTAATAGCTTTGTTTGCCCAAGCCCTTATACTTTGCATGATGCCGCAGTAATTTTAAGTGAGCAGTTAAAGCCTCAGTCTATTTTAATGGGGTGGTCGTTAGGTGGTTTATTTGCACTTTATATTGCAAAGCATTGGCCCGAAAAAGTATCAAAAGTTATTTTAATTGCATCGACTCCTTTTTTTGCGGAGGCAGATAATTGGCCTGGAATAAAAGCAAATATATTGACGCAGTTTAAAGAGCAATTAGTTAATCACAGAGAAAAAACCATAGATCGCTTTTTAGCTATTCAAGCGATGGGTAGCGAGTCGGCACGTGATGATATAAAGCAACTTAAACAATTATTAAACCAATATAGTGCGCCAAAAAGCGAAGCATTAAGTGCTGGCTTAGATATTTTACAAAATGACGACCTTCGTGACTTATTTGCACATTGCCCAGTACCTATTAAAGGTGTATTTGGCCGACTTGATGCGTTAGTGCCTTATAAAGCAATTAGTGAAATGTCAGCACTAAATACTGAGTTTGAATACGAAGTGCTAGATAAAGCGTCGCATGCGCCATTTATTTCTCATAAAAGTGAGTTTTTATCTGTCGTTAAATCAATGCTTTAAAATAGAGCTAATAATAGCGCGGTTTAAAGCTTTATTTTGAGTATAACCTGAGCGATAATTAAACAATGTTTATTTGGTGGAGATTTTAATATGCCAATCGGATCCGTATTTAATAGTGGTGTAGAAGGGTTTAATCGGGCTAGCCAAGGTATTGAAAAAGCCAGTGCTGAGATTAACCGTGCCAGTATAGAACAACAAGATGACGCGCAATTAGCGCAGCAACGTCAGCTTAGCGCAGCACGCCCAGAAGAAGCCATTACTGCACCTGTAGCACAACCAGCTCGTGTTGATGAAGCGCTTGTTAACTTAAAAGTTGAAGAATTTAACGCTAAGGCAAACACGCAATCAATTCAAACGGCTGATGATGTACTTGGCACGTTAATCGATATTAAAGTTTAGTAATAATGAATATTGTCACGCCATTTCCGTCTATCAATATAAACACAGCAAATGTTTATACGGAAACCGCACGGCGTGACAACCAGCTACGAGAAGTTATTCCTGCTCCTGCTTCAAGCAGTGCGAGCAATACTGAAACCAAAGCACAAAGCGATGCTGAAAAAGCTAAACTTCCAGGCAATAATAGTGATGTATCGACTTATGATGCCAGCGGTAAACTAGCTGACGATAAAGCAGTTGAGCAGCGCGAAGGCAATTCAGAAAATTCAGAGAGTGCCGATCAAGAAGCGTCTCAACAAGATACTGAGCAAGAAGAGCAACTACTCGAACAAGAACAACAGCAAATTAAAGAACTTAAAACCCGCGATACGGAAGTACGTGTGCACGAACAAGCTCATGCTGCTGTTGGCGGGCAACATGCAGGATCGCCGAGCTATGGTTATGAACGTGGTCCAGATGGCACCAACTATGCTGTAAGTGGTGAGGTACAAATTGATGTATCTGAAGTCCCCAATGATCCGCAAGCCACTATCGATAAAATGCAAACCGTACGTGCTGCCGCATTAGCGCCTGCAGAGCCTTCGGGAGCTGATCGCTCTATTGCTGCAGATGCTACGCAAAAGCTAGCAGCGGCTCAAGCTGAGCTTGCGATGCCAGAAGAAGAGCAAAGCGAAGAAGGTGAGCAAGGTAATAAGCTTTCAGCCAGCGAAACCAGCACTGCAGAATCACAAAGCGATACGAATACAGAGGAATCTCGCGATGCCGATGTGGAAGCTCGAGCTGGGCGCATTGCTAATTTTTATCAAATGACGAGTTCACCACAAAGCGAAAGTGGCTTTTCGGCGTATGGCTAATAACTCCGTAAAATGAACACAAAAAAACCGCTTACGCGGTTTTTTTAGTTTTGATTAAAGTTTATTTTTTCGTTTTAGCGTTAGCGAACGCATCGGCAAATGCATTACCCATTAACGCATTGCCATTGTCACGTTTAGGCTTTGCAGCGCGAGATTGTGAGTTATTAGTACGTGTTTGTGCTTTTTGCGTCGCAGGGGCTGCTGACTTATTGCTTGTATCAATATCGTCATCTAAACGCATAGTAAAGCTTATGCGTTTACGTGCAGCGTCTACTTCAACTACTTTCACTTTTACAATATCGCCCGCTTTTACTACTTCACGCGGATCTGATATAAATTTATTCGTGATTGCTGAAATATGTACTAAGCCATCTTGGTGTACACCTACATCAACAAATGCACCAAAGTTAGCAACGTTAGATACCACGCCTTCTAAAATCATACCTGGTTTTAAGTCGCTAATCTTTTCAACACCCGCTTTAAACTCAGCAGTTTTAAATTCAGGACGCGGATCGCGACCTGGCTTATCAAGCTCAGTAATAATGTCGGTAACGGTTGGTAAACCAAATTTATCGTCAATGTAATCGTTAGCAGCTAGTTTAGTTAAAAAGTCACTGTTACCAATTAAGCTGCTTACATCTACGCTGTTACGCTCACAAATACGTTTAACAATAGGGTAGGCTTCAGGGTGAACTGATGAGTTATCTAGTGGATCGCTGCCATTATTAATACGTAAAAAACCAGCGGCTTGTTCGAAAGCTTTTGGTCCTAAACGCTCAACCTTTTTAAGCTCACTACGCTTGGTAAATACGCCATTAGTATCGCGGTAATTAACGATATTTTGCGCTAATGTTTTGTTTAAACCCGATACGCGTGTAAGTAGCGGTACCGAGGCCATGTTTAAATCTACGCCAACTGAGTTTACACAGTCTTCAACGACTGAAATAAGGCTTTGGCCTAACTGGCTTTGCGATACATCGTGTTGATATTGGCCTACACCAATTGATTTTGGCTCAATTTTAACCAGTTCAGCAAGTGGATCTTGAAGGCGGCGTGCAATAGATACAGCACCACGAATAGAAACATCTAAATCAGGAAATTCATTTGCGGCAAATTCAGACGCTGAGTAAACTGATGCGCCCGCTTCGCTCACCATTATTTTATTAAGTTTTAGCTCGGTATTGGCTTTCATAAGTTCAGCAACTAACTTATCAGATTCGCGAGATGCTGTACCGTTACCAATCGCAATAAGCTCTACTTTATGCTGACGACAAAGTTGCTCTAACGTACGCAACGATTTATCCCAGTGGTTTTGTGGTGCATGAGGGAAAATAGTTTGTGTCGCTAGCAATTTGCCTGTGCTATCAACAACGGCAATTTTACAGCCTGTACGTAAACCAGGATCGAGGCCAAGTGTAGTACGAGGGCCAGCAGGTGCTGCCATTAATAAGTCTTTTAAGTTTTTAGCAAATACATCAATGGCGCCAGTTTCTGCTTTTTCGCGCATTGCTGCAAAAAATTCATTCTCTAGGTGTAAGCCTAATTTAATTTTCCACGCCCATTGCACAACATTTAATAACCAAGGACTTGCCGCTTTATATTTAATATCTAAACGATAATGATCGGCAATCATTTGAGCACACAGTTGCGCTGAGTTTTCAGAGCTTGGCTCAGGGTTAACATTTAACTGAAGCACGCCTTCATTTCGGGCTCTAAGCATTGCAAGTGCACGGTGAGAAGGGACTTTTTTAAGAAGCTCTTGATGCTCAAAGTAATCGCGATATTTTGCACCTGTTTGTTCTTGGCCTTTAATCACTGTACTTTCAATAGCACCATTTTGGCTAATATGACTTCTAAATTTAGCGAGTAATTTAGCGTCTTCTGCAAAGCGCTCCATTAAAATAAATTTAGCGCCTTCAAGTACCGCCTTTACATCTGCAAAGCCTTTTTCGGCATCCACAAATTGCGCTGCTTGTTGCTCTGGGTCAAGATTCGCATCTTTAAATAGTGCATCTGCCAGTGGCTCTAAACCTGCTTCAATTGCTATTTGGCCTTTAGTGCGGCGTTTAGCTTTATAAGGTAGGTATAAATCTTCGAGTTCAGTTTTACTTTGTGCATTGGCAATGTCGGCACTTAGTTCAGCAGTTAACTTTTTCTGAGATTCGATAGTCGATAAAATAAAACTACGGCGTTCTTCAAGCTCTCGTAAGTAAGATAAGCGCTGTTCTAAAAGGCGTAATTGAGTGTCGTCTAAACCACCTGTAATTTCTTTTCGGTAGCGGGCAATAAAAGGAACAGTTGCGCCTTCATCAAGTAACTTTGTTGCAGCAACAACCTGTTGCTGCTGTGCGTTTAGTTCTATGGCTAAACGTGCAGAGATATCGCTCATGCAAAAACCTTTTTATACAATAAAATAAGACCAGAAGCGTGTTTCTGGCGTAGTTAATTGCTTGAATAATATCACAGGAGATAGTAATGAAAAGCTCTTAAAGCAAGCTATTTTACTTGCTTTAAGATGGTTGGGCAGGGAGTAAATTAATTCAGCTAAAAGAGCGCCCTAGTGAGGGTGCTCTATGTTTTCTAATACTTCACTGAAAGAGTGAGCAATAGGCGAAATATTTACAGGGATATGCAATGTTTTAGCTATTTGACGTGCTGAAATTAAACCGCAAATTTCGTTGCTTGCCGTTGTTACTAATAAGAACATTGTACCCTGATGCTCCATTGTTTGTAGCGCATCGCCAATGCATGCGTAGCTCAAGCTTTGCATGCTCACACCCATGATTTTACTAATAGGTGTCATGATATCGCGTAAGCTTACTTCGCCTCTTGGCGTATTTAAGCGCTCGGCAATAATAGTTATTTTAGAGCTTTGCAAATCAGCACTAGAAACTAGACCAATCAATTTTTGGTGCTCGTCAGTTACTAAAACAAAGTCTGATTGTTTTGCGCTTACTTGTTTAAGTGCTTCAGTTATTGTTGTTTCGTGCTGAGCGCGAATAGGTGTTGTTTGCGTAAAGTTGTTTACCATTTTTAATGCAGGAGATGCTAAATCAATTAATGGTTGATCATCTGCAAATGTGCTTGCAATAACGCCGTGAGATACATTTTGAGTCCGTAATTCTTTAAAGTTAGACATAATAGTCACCTTATTAGTTATAAAATTTAATTAAATTGTAAAATAATGAATTAAATTAAATAGCTAGGTGGTCCACGTTGGTACGCAGTGCTAAAAGGTCTGTTTAAATTAGTGCTCTTGTAAAAAGAGTGTACGGCATTAGGGAGTGGTTGAAGCGCCCCAAGGGTAATCGTATTAGCGTGAGAGTCGACGTCAAAGTCGAGATTCGCTTGGTCAGGAGTATCGCAAGCAATAAAGTGGTTAGATATTTTAGCGTTATCAAGGTTTACCTGCGTGGTATGGGCGTGCAGCGTCAAGCTCACACTCATTAAAAGTGCAAACAATACGGCATTACTTAATATGCGCTGTACTACGTTTGACATAACCACGACCTTAAAAATTTCAAGTTAAAAATAACCTGCTTAACTATCTTATATCCTACTCAAATAGATTACACAATGAAAAGTTAATGTGATCTGAATCAATGTTTTTATTTGTAGGTACTGATATAGGAATTATTTTTGATATTCAATAGTATTTATATACCACTGCTTTTTACCTTGAGGGGTAAGTACTTCAAAATCGTCATCTACTTGTTTTTTAATCAGCGCGCGCGCCATCGGCGAATCTATTGATATATAGTCTTTGCGCTCATAAATTTCATCTGGGCCTACAATTTTAAATCTTTTTATATCACCTTCATCGTTTTCTATTTCGACCCATGCACCAAAAAATACTTTCCCATCTTGCACGGGAGAGTAGTCGATGATTTTTAAATCAGGAATACGCTTTCGCAAGTAACGTACCCGGCGGTCGATTTGGCGTAATAAGCGCTTATTATACTGATAGTCAGCGTTTTCAGAGCGGTCTCCGAGACTGGCTGCCCAGCTCACTATTTTGGTGACTTCAGGGCGCTTAACATTCCACAAATGGTCGTGTTCTTGTTGTAATTGCAAGTAACCTTCGCGGGTAATTAAATTTGTTTTCATGGTGAATTCTTTATTAACTCTAATGGTGTGCACGTTATTAAATTTGCCAAAACTTGTCGAGCGTAAATGTAATAAAGTATGCGTAAGTAAGCTTTGAAATGTTCAGTAACAATCTAAGCAGGTAATTAATTTTTGATTATTAGGTTTTTCATTTATATTAACTAGTAATTGGATATAAAAATAAGAAAGAGATAATGGGACACGAAACCACAAAAGTATTAGTTGTAGATGACGATATGCGCTTACGCAGTTTGCTTGAACGTTACTTAGTAGAGCAAGGTTTTATTGTTAGAACCGCAGGTAATTCGGAGCAAATGGATAGACTCCTAGAGCGTGAAAACTTTCACTTAATGGTTCTTGATTTAATGCTCCCAGGCGAGGATGGCTTATCTATTTGCCGCCGTTTACGTCAAAAAGAAAACGAAATCCCTATTGTAATGCTTACCGCTAAAGGCGACGAAGTAGACCGTATTATTGGTCTTGAGCTTGGCGCTGATGACTACATTCCTAAACCTTTTAATCCTCGAGAATTGCTTGCGCGTATTAAAGCAATTTTACGTCGCCGCGCAAAAGAAGTACCTGGTGCTCCCGCTGCTGAAGAAAACTTAATCGCTTTTGGTAAATTTACGCTTAATTTGGCAACGCGCGAAATGAGTGAAGGAGATAAAACAATTTCACTTACTAGTGGTGAGTTTGCAGTACTTAAAGCGCTGGTTTCGCATCCGCGTGAGCCACTTAGCCGCGATAAGCTAATGAACTTAGCGCGTGGTCGTGATTACAGTGCGCTTGAACGAAGTATTGACGTGCAAGTGTCGCGACTTCGCCGCATGATCGAAGTAGATGCAGCCAATCCGCGTTATATTCAAACCGTTTGGGGTTTGGGTTATGTGTTTGTTCCCGACGGTGAAAAGTAATTTATATGGGTTTTTTTCCGCGTAGTGCGTTTGGGCAAACTGTATTTTTAGTGGCAGCTTTGCTGCTGATCAATCAAATAGTGTCGTATGTTACGGTTAGTTTTTACGTTGTAAAACCAACCATTGAGCAAGTTAACTTGATGCTCGCTAAACAAATTAAAACGGTATTTATTGATTGGGAAGACGGCGTTGAAATAAACGACGAAGTATCTGCAAAGTTTTTTGAAATCACTGGCATTGAAGTAATGACGCAGCGCGAAGCAATGCGTCAAGGGCTTGGGCAAAGCCGCGAGTATTCTATGCTATCGCGTAGCATGACTGAGCAACTTGGTGGTTATTCTCGTGTACGTATTAGTCAAACAGATCCGTTAATCTATTGGGTTGAAGCACCTCAAGCGCCTGGTTATTGGGTAAAAGTACCGCTTAAAGGTTTTAAAGAGAATAACTTAGAGTTTTTGACTTTTTACTTATCAAGTATTGGATTTTTGAGTGTGCTGGGTGGATGGCTGTTTGCAAGGCACCTCAATAGGCCTTTAAAAGCTTTGCAACAAGCCGCAGTAAAAGTAGGCAAAGGCGACTTTTCTACTAAGTTAGAAGAAGAAGGATCTACAGAAGTAATAGAAGTAACGCGCGCGTTTAACCAAATGTCGCGCGGAATTGCCGCACTTGAAAACGACCGCCGTTTACTAATGGCTGGTGTGTCTCATGATTTACGTACGCCGCTTACTCGCATCCGTTTAGCCACCGAAATGATGGTTGATGAAGACGACTATCTTCGTGAAGGTATTATTTACGATATAGAAGACATGAACGGGATTATCGATCAGTTTATTGAGTATTTACGCCACCATAAAACAGATGAGCTAAGCTGCGAAGATATAAATGCTTTAGTTGCCGAGGTTGTCAATTCTGAGCTTCAGCATCAACGTACTATTACGTTTAAAAGTAATCCAAATATAGGCAATATACCGTTAAGCTCTGTGGCTATTAAACGTGTAATTACCAACATGATTGGTAATGCGCTGCGTTATTCTGAGGGCGATATTGAAGTACTTAGCTACTTTAATTCAAACAAAAAATATGTAGTTATCGCTGTAAACGATAGTGGCCCCGGCATTCCTGAAAACGAATTAGAGTCTGTTTTTGAGCCTTTTAAACAAGGCGATGCTGCACGAGGAAGTGAAGGCAGTGGCCTAGGCCTTGCTATTATTAAACGCATTGTTGATATGCACGACGGTAAAGTAAAGCTAGAAAACCGCCCAGAAGGCGGTTTAAGTGCACAAGTATACTTGCCAATAAAGGTATCAACCCCTGCATAGTAAATTCAGGGGGCCCATTATATTAAAGTGCTTTAAAACGAATAGCTGTACCGCCACTAGTGGCTAATTTAAGCATTAGTTTATCGCTTGCAGTTACAACACGTTTTTCGATAGCTAGATCGTACGGATTGTTTTTCCACTCTGCGCTTTTACCATCTTTATAAATTTGTGCTTCAAACTTTTTGCCTTGCTCTAAAAAGTCGAGTTTTACCTCAATAGTACGAGCCTTTTCGTCAGTAACAGCACCTAGGTACCAATCATTTCCTGAGTATTTAGTGCTTTTACGTTCTTTACGAGCGAATACAATAAAGTCGCCTACTTCACCATCAATAGCAATACTTTGCTGCCAATCTGTTGGTACGTCTTGAATGAATTGAAACGCATCGGGCTTAGCCAAATAGTTTTTAGGTAAGTCGGCAGCCATTTGAATTGGGCTATACAAAACAACATAAAGTGCGAGTTGTTTGGCTAGTGTGGTTTGTGGGCGGTTTGTATCGCCTCCTAAACCATTAAAGCTCATATCAAAAATACCTGGCGTAAAGTCCATTGGTCCTGCAAGCATGCGGGTAAAAGCAAGCATTGGTACATGCTCTGGTGGGTTAGGTGGTGAACCCCATGCATTATACTCTTGTCCGCGTGCGCCTTCGCGCGCAATCCAGTTTGGATAAGTACGGCGCAGGCCTGTATCTTTAATTGGCTCGTGAGTATTAATGCTAATTTTATGCTTAGCCGCAAGTTTTACGTTATAAAGGTATTCGTTAACCATAAACTGGCCGTCATGCCATTCGTGGCGAGCAATACCGTTTTTGTCTATACGTTTTATATTTCCGCCATCGGCTACATAACCTGTTTTTACTTGGCTTACGTTTGATTTTTCGTAAAGGGCAAAAGCATCTTCCATTTGGTCACGGTAGTTGCTTACATTGCCTGATGTTTCATGGTGGCCAATGAGCTGTACGCCTTTTTCTTTGCCGTATTGAGTCAGTGCTGCTATATCAAAGTCGTCGTACGGTTTGGTAAAGTTAAATACATCGCCATTAAAATACCAATCGCCATCCCAACCAATATTCCAGCCTTCAACGAGTACGCCATCAAAACCATACTGCGCTGCAAAATCCATATAGTATTTTGTGGTTTGCGTAGTGGCGCCGTGTTTTTTACCGCTACCCCATGTTTGCGTGTTTATATGCATACCCCACCAAATACCCACGTATTTGCCAGGCTTAACCCACGACACGTCACCGAGTTTATTAGGCTCGTTTAGGTTTAGTATTATATCTGAATTAACTAGGCCAACAGCGCTGTCGGCTATTTGAATGGTGCGCCATGGTGTTTTAAAAGCACCTTGTTTTTTAACTGCAACACCATCTGACCACGGTGTTAAATCGGCAGTGAAGGTACCAGAGCGGCGTTGATTAAGCACCATGCCTGCGTAATCAACAAGTGCGGCTTCATGAATACTAATATGAGTACCGTCACTTGTTTTAAACGTAAATGGTGTGTGAGCTAGTGGAGCTTCGTTAAGTGGAGTAGTGTTGTAAACATATTCGTAGCGGTTCCAGCCACGAGCAGGTATCCACCATGCTGTTGCATCATGGCTATTGTTTATTGCAAATTCAGTCAACTCTTTGGTTATTTCTGTATGTTCGAACCCGGCTTGTTGTGGTACTTCGTATCGAAAACCTACACCACTATCAAATGCTTTAAATCGAATGGTATAGGTGCCTTTATTTGGCTCATTTTTTGTAAAGGTAACGGCTAATTCGTTATATTCGTCAACAACGTTTTGGCGTTCGCCCCAGGGTTGTTGCCATTGTGTATTAACGCTATTTTGCTCAATGCTTTTTATTTTAAAGCCATTGCTAAAGGCTGCTTGTGTTTTAAATTCAAACCCCAGTAAAGATTTGTTTATAACCGCTTTGTTTTTAAATTTTATTGCGTAGTTTGGCGTGTTGTTTTCGTCAGAGATGCTTACTGTTATTTGTGTGTCTGGCGATTTTAGCTCTACGGTTTGTCCGTAGCTATTACTAGCAAAGGCTAAAAGCACAAGTGCTGGTATTCTCATGGTGTGTCCTTGGATGAGTCGGTGGTGACGTTTAAGGATAATGACTGTTGGTGATTAATACGACTGCTTACATACGTATTCAATGTTTTAAAAAATAGAAAGAATTTGGTGGCTTAATCGGTCTATAATGTAAACAAATTGATAATAGCGGTCAGGAAAATGATAAAAAGATTACTTTGTGTATTTTTACTAAGTGTTAGTACTGGAGTTTTTGCAGCAAACATTACAATTAAAAATGCTAATAATGACCCGTTACCCAACGCTGTTGTATGGCTAACTGCAGGAGACCTCTCTAGCGTTATTCCCCCAGAAGCACCTTATGCTATGAGCCAGCAAAATCGAGAATTTAAGCCGCGTATTTTAGTTGTCCCAAAAAATGCAAAGGTGGAGTTTCCGAATGCGGACTCTATCATGCACCATGTTTATTCATTTTCTAAAGCCAAAACGTTCGAATTAAAGCTATATAAAGAGCATCCCAAAGCCCCCATTACTTTTGACCAAACGGGTGTGGTTGAGCTTGGCTGTAACATTCACGACTGGATGTTAGGTTATATTGTGGTGGTAGACAGTACTATTTTTGCTATTACTGATGAAAACGGGAATGTTGATTTAAATGCCAACGCAGGCGAATACACGTTAAGTGTTTGGCATTCTGGGTTTAGTGATATTAGTAAGGTTGAATCTCAAACTATTACTGTGGCTACTAACCCTATCACTTATAAAGTAAAGCAGGAAATTGCGGAGCAAATTGACTTTGCTACGGATGAATTTGATGACTATTAATCGCTTAATGAGGCTGGCATTTTTAGCCGGTGCTTTATGTTTTAGTAATGCATTGTATGCACAAGTAAAAGGCTTGATACAAATTAGAGCCGTGCAGGGGGACGATATACGTAGCTTCCAAGAGGGCGGTCTTGGGCTATATCGGCACGATACTAAAAGCGACGAACTTATTTTATCCCAAGGTATTTTAGATTTTAATGTTGATTTAGCATCTAGTTGGTCGGCTCATGGGGTGTTAAATGCGAATCAAGATCCTGACGTTGGCCTCGGTTTTACGCAGGCTTATATAAAGTATCAGCCGCTATCTAACAGCAACTATAAATGGCACATGCGCGTGGGGGGTTTTTACCCACTTATGTCGCTTGAAAATCCTGATATAGGGTGGACTTCTCCTTATAACTATACAAACTCAGCTATTAATAGCTGGATAGGCGAGGAAGTACGCACTGTTGGCGCAGAGGTAACTATTAAGCGCCCAGCAAAACGTTTTAACAGCGCTCATAGCTTTAGTTTTGTAGGTGCTACATTTAAAGGCAATGATCCTGCCGGTACTTTACTTGCGTGGCGTGGTTTTGCATTACACGATAGACAAACTACATTTAACGAAAGTATTAAATTTGCGCCTATAGCGGCATTAAATGCATACGAATTACGTTGGCAGGCTAATCAGGTTTTACCGTTTGAAGAAGTAGACGGTCGTTTTGGCTATTACGCTGGCGTACATTGGGATTACTTAAAAAAATCACAATTTCGAATTTATTATTACAACAATAATGGCGACCCAACCACACTTAATATTAGTACAGGGCAGTATGCTTGGGATACTCGCTTTACAAGCGCCGCTTGGCTTTATAAGTTTAATAGTAAAACACGTTTAATAGCACAGATACTTAATGGTAAAACTGAAATGGGCAGTAACGCATTAATTGATAATGCTTTTTATAGCCATTATTTAATGCTGAGCCATAAAGAAGGCAAACATCGAGTTTCAGTACGTTATGATTATTTTAAAGTTACTGACAACGACACAACCGCGTTTGACCCTAATGCAAGTAATGGGGAAGGCTTAACCGCAACATGGCGCTACCAGCTCACTAATAAACTACAAATAGGGGTTGAAGGTTCTGCACTTAAAAGTGTTGCAAAAAATAGAGAGCCAATTGGATTTAATGAACGAATCTCGCAGCAGCAAATAATGCTAAATGCGCAGTGGCGTTTTTAAAAGTATAAAAAAGGGAGCATTTACATGCTCCCTTTTTAGTTTAATAAAATTGGTATAGGTTATACCAACCTGCATAAATCTTTGATCAATTTAACGAATTAAATTGCACTATAACGTCGTTAAAAATTTTTTATTTAGAACAACTAGATACAAAAATTTTTGCCTAGTTCTAGCGTAATTTTCTTAACGTTAAATAGACCCCATATATAAGCAGATTGGTATTATTTTTTATCGAATGCGCGTTTCATGTAGTTAGGTGTAGCGAGTGCACCATGGTGAATACCGCTATTGTAGTATTCACTTTGCTCAGCTATTTGTGCTGCGCCGTCTTCTCTAAAGCCGTCAAATGCTTTTGCTTTACGTGCAAGTGTTACCGACCACAAACCACTTGGGTAAATTGGTTGTGGGAATGGCAGTGTTTGTAAATCGTTAAAGCCTACGCTCAACATTGCTTCGCGCATTTCAACTAGTAATGGCATATGCATAAGTGGCGATTCACTTTGCTGCACTAAAATACCACCTGGGCGCAGTGCATCTAAACAGCTTGTGTAAAACGCATGATTAAATAAACCTTCACCTGGGCCTACCGGATCTGTGCCATCAACAATAACCACATCAATAGATTCGCCAGCGGCTTCGCGCATGTATTTAATGCCGTCGTCAAACATAACCGTTGCACGGGCGTCGTTGTTAGATTCACAAAGCTCTGGGAAGTACTTTAACGACATTTGCGTTACTACTTCGTCTATATCTATTTGCGTTACAGTTTCTACGCCAGGGTGTTTTAATACCTCGCGTAAAGTACCGCAGTCGCCGCCGCCAATAATAACCACGTTTTTAGGGTTTGGATGCGCTAAAAGTGCAGGGTGGCTGATCATCTCATGATAAAAGAAGTTTTCGCGGGTTGTCACCATGGTACACCCGTCGATGATCATTAAATTACCAAAGTCTGTGGTTTCAAACATTTCTACCTTTTGAAAAGGAGACTGCTTTTCATCTAACTTTTTATTAATACGTAATGAAAATGCGCTGCCATCACGGTCGCTAATTTCAGTAAACCACTTACTTTGATCTAAATTTGCCATAGTTACTATTACACTTTTTAGGTTGAGTATGAAAAAGGGGCAATTCTGCCAGTGCTTGGCGTTTTGCTCAATGACATTTTAACTGATTTGACGAATAAAGTTAGTTAGGAGTGAGTGAAAGTTCAATTTTTGTTAGCCTAGTGGATAGTGACGTATTAAAATGCGCCTTTATACCTAATTGACTAAAGAAGAGTTGCCATGACCTGGGGTTTAGAAACAGCACGCGCCACTTATAACGTTGCTCATTGGAGTGATGGTTATTTTGATATTAACGCACAAGGCGAACTGGTGGCTTACCCAGATGGCGACCAAACAAAACCGGCCATTTCTTTAACGCAATTAACTGAGCAGTTTAAACAACAAGGTTTAACATTGCCGGTTTTAGTGCGCTTTACCGATATTTTAAAAAATCGTGTAGACACCCTTACTAACGCGTTTACGCAAGCGCGGGCAAATCGTGAATATAACGGTAAATACACCTGTGTTTACCCTATTAAAGTAAATCAGCAACGCTCTGTAGTAAGTAAGCTATTAGCGCATCCAAGTGGGCTTGTTGGCCTAGAAGCAGGTTCAAAACCAGAACTTATGGCCATTTTGGGTGTAGCAAAAGAGCCAATCACAATCGTGTGTAACGGTTATAAAGACAGTGAGTTTTTACGCTTAGCGTGTATTGGTCAAGCAATGGGGCACAATGTAAAAATTGTGGTAGAAAAGCTTTCAGAACTGACCACGTTATTAGATGAAATAGACAACCTAGGCATTGAGCCTGCTATAGGTATTCGTATTCGCCTAAATTCAGTAGGTAAAGGCAAATGGCAAAACACGGGCGGCGAAAAAGGTAAATTTGGTTTAACTGCTGGGCAAGTGCTTAGCGCTGTTGAAGTACTTAAAAAACATAACAAATTGCATTTAATGCAAATGGTGCATTTTCATATTGGTTCTCAAATTGCCAACATTCGTGATATTCACCGTGCTTTGCGTGAATGTGCACGCCACTTTGCTGAGCTTACACAATTAAATGTACCGCTAAATACAGTAGATGTGGGCGGCGGTTTAGGCGTTGATTACGAGGGCTCTGGCTCGCGTAGCGCGTGTTCAATGAACTACACCGTAGAAGAGTATGCACGTAATGTAGTGAATGCATTTGCAGAAGTGTGTGACCAACATAACCTTACGCATCCGGCTATTATCACCGAATCGGGCCGTGCTTTAACAGCTCACCATGCGGTATTAATTACCGATGTAATTGACGTAGAAAAAGCGCCTAATCATTTAAATCCAGAGCCACCGCTTGAAAATAGCGCATTAGTGCTTGATGAAATGTGGCAGTGTTTGCAGCGTTTAAACCCGCGTATGGCACTTGAGATTTATCACGATGCGATGCACTTATTTAGCGAAGCGCACGATCAGTACGTGCATGGCTTAGTAAGCATGCTAGAGTGGGCAAAAATAGAGCAGCTTTACTTTACTATTTTACATCGTGTACGTGCATCACTTAGTAATAATGCGCGCGCGCACCGTGAAGTCCTCGACGATTTAAACGAAAAGCTTGCGGATAAACTGTTTGTTAACTTTTCATTATTTCAGTCATTACCTGATGTATGGGGTATTCAGCAGTTGTTTCCGGTTATGCCAATCGAAAATTTAACTCAACCATTAACTCAGCGTGCGATTATTCAAGATATTACCTGTGACTCTGACGGGCAAATTCGCGAATACGTTGAAGGTGCAGGCATTGAAACGAGCTTACCCATCCCTGAATATAAACATGGCGAGCAATATCATATTGCTATGTTTATGGTGGGCGCGTATCAAGAAATTTTAGGTGATTTACATAACCTATTTGGCGATACCGATTCGGTGCATGTAGAGCTTAACGATGAAGGTTATGTGTTAACCAATGCCATAAAAGGTGATAGCGTTAAGGATGTATTAAAGTTTGTTGACTATGATAGCGCCATTTTAGCTGACAACTTTGCGTACCAAGTTAATAAACTTGATGTATCAGCGCAGTGTAAAGAAGGTTATTTGGCTGAGCTTAATGCAGGCCTTGAAGGCTATACCTATTTTGAAGATTAATTTGTAAGCAACTGAAAGCGCAGTATTAGTGGCTGCGCAATGTTTAAAGGAATGGAAGTAATGTCAGTTATTCGCAGTGTATTTAGTATTATTTTTTACACAATAAACACACTTTTTTGGTTTGTGCCTATTTTTGTTTGTGGGCTTATAAAGCTTATCCCTATTAAGCCTCTACAAAAGCTTATGAGCTGGGCAGCTAAGCAATTTGCAACTATTTGGGTTACCTTTAATAGCTTAAATCAAGCGTTATTCACGCCAACTAAACTTAATGTAACTGGCCTTGAAGACCTTAAATTAAAAGATTGGTACCTAGTAATTGCAAATCACCAAAGCTGGGTCGATATTTTAGTATTACAGCGCGTGTTTAATCGTAAAATTCCATTTTTAAACTTCTTTTTGAAAAAAGAGCTTATTTACGTGCCTATTTTAGGTTTATGTTGGTGGGCGCTTGATTTTCCGTTTATGACTCGCACGAGTAAAAGCCAATTAAAAAAGAATCCAAAGCTGCGTGGCAAAGATTTAGAAACCACACGTAAAGCCTGCGAAAAATTTAAAGAGATGCCTGTAAGTGTGGTTAACTTTGTAGAAGGCACTCGTTTTACTACGCAAAAGCATGAGCGCCAAAATAGCCCGTTCCCACATTTATTAAAACCAAAAGCGGGCGGTATTGCTTTTGTAATGCAAGCAATGGGCGAGCAAATTACTAAAGTGGTTAACGTTACCATTCAGTACCCAGATGGTATTCCTACTTTTATGGATTTTGCTGGTGGTAAGGTAAAAAATATCAACGTACACGTGGAAGTAAGGCCGGTAAGCGAAGAGCTTATTGGTGACTACACCGGTGATTCTGAATTTAGAGTTCGCTTTCAAAGCGAGTTAAACCGCTTATGGGAAAACAAAGAGCAAACACTACAATCGCTCGAAAAAACCCATAAGTAAAAGGTAAAAATATGAGCTTACAGTTATGCTAAAAAAGTGGTTACCAAATTGGCTTAACGGCTTAATTGTAGGCTGCGTATTGTTTTCTAACATGATACTTTTTGGCTCGCTAGTATTTGTACTGGGCCTTATTAAGTTATTACTGCCTTTGCCTGTGGTTAACTCTATATTACACAGCGCTTACCGAGGTTGGTGTAACGGCAACCGTTTAGGGCTTTGGTTAGGTTGCCCTAACATTGTGGTTGATATAAGTGGCGACTTAAACTCAAAAAGTTGGTATTTACTTATTTGTAACCACGCGAGTTGGTTAGATATAACTGTACTTAGCTCATTACATGCATTGCCTGCCCCTAAGTTCTTTTTAAAAGACGGGTTAAAGTACATGCCTTTTATTGGCACTGGTGCGTGGGCTATGGGTATGCCGTTTATGAAACGGGTAAGCAAAGCGCAGCTTGCTAAAAATCCAAAGTTGAAAGGGTTGGATGTAGAGCGCACGAAGCGTAGCTGTCGTAATTTTCGTCATCATCCTACTACCATCATTAATTTTGTTGAAGGTACACGCTATACGCCAGCCAAACATAATCTGCAACAAAGTCCTTTTAAGCATTTATTAAAGCCCAAAGCGGGTGGCATTGCTTTTGCGCTTGAAGTATTAGCCGATCAATTTGATGCCATGCTTAATACAAGTTTAGTATACAGCGGTAAGACAGATCACGTTTGTCGTAACTTGCTAAAAGGTGAGCTAGATTCTATTTATGTTTCAATAGACGTAACGCCCATTAATGACAATATGCAGGGCAGCTATCAAAGCGATGACGTATTTAAAGTTAATTTTCAACATTATGTGAATGAGCTATGGGTTGCTAAAGATCAGCAGCTTGCCGACATTTATGCTCAACAAGATTTACCTGAACCACAAATCAGTAAGGAAATTGAAACACTATGACCAACACCCATCTTCAGGAATTAATTGCTCCTTGGTTTGAAAAAGTACCCGACGCGGATTTTCTTAGCTCAATTACCGCAGTCTCAATAGGGATATTTTCTTTATTAATTGTTTACTTATTTACTCGTAGATTAATGTTACCTGGCATTCAAAAAATAGTGACGAGGCTTTCTCCTGAGCGAATTGGTGCGCTTTCTCCTATGCTTAATAAGCTAAATAAACGTATTGCCGGAATGCTGTGCTGCGTATTGTTTTTAGCTACGTTTGATAGCGTATACCCAGTTAATGAAATTGCAGGAGAAATACTAAAAACAATAGGACAAGCTTTGCTTATTATTTATGCGGGTTTTATTTTTAGTAGTATTGTGAGCATTGCGGGTACTATTTATAACCAGTTAGAGTTTGCACGCGAAGTCCCTATTCAGGGCTTAATTCAGGTTGTTAAGCTAATAACCTTTATTGTGTGTGCAATTTTAATTGTGAGCATTTTTCTTGAGAAGTCACCTACTTATATTCTCTCTGGCTTTGGTGCCATTGCCGCTGTTACGTTGTTAGTATTTAAAGACACTATTTTAGGCTTTGTAGCCAGTATTCAAATAGCAGCAAATCGCCTAGTAACCTATGGTGATTGGATTCAAGTAGAAAACTACGGCGCCGATGGAGAAGTAATTGATTTGGGCTTAAATACTGTAAAGGTACGTAACTGGGATAACACCATAACAACTATTCCAACTTATATGCTGGTAGCGGGTTCATTTAAAAACTGGCGCGGCATGCAAGAGTCGGGCGGTAGACGTATTAAACGTTCACTCAATATTGATATGCACAGTATTTGTTTAGTGGGTGATGAGTTTAGAAAACAAATTGATGCGGCTATTCCGCTGCACGACTATATTCGAGTGACGACATTACCTGCTCAGGTTTCTAATTTAGGGTTATTTCGTCGCTATGCTGAAGGCTATTTAAAACAGCACAGTAAAATTAATACGTCGCTTACGTTAATGGTACGAGAGCTACAACCACTAAACCATGGTTTACCTATTGAGTTTTATTGCTTTAGTGAAGACAAACGCTGGATTTCGTACGAGCATTTACAAGCCGAAATAATGGACCATTTACTTGCGGTATTACCCGTGTTTGGGCTTAGAGCGTATCAAAGTGTAAGTGGGCAATTAAGCCCACCTAACGAGCAACAAACAGATAAGCCAACATTTAGAGTGATGGCAAATAGTGCTGTAAAAGACCCACAGCAATAAATAAAGCTAAGAGCCACCAAATAGGTGGCTTTTTAAATCGCAGCCATGCAAATGTAATTATTACTAACGCAACTTGCCAAAGGTTATGCACCGCTGATGTCCAAATTGGCGAATACAGTGCAGCCGCTAAAAAACCTACTACCGCGGCATTAAGCGCCGCTATTGAGCTTGCAAAACGTGGCTTACTTGCCAAGTTAATCCAGCTCTTTTGGAATGCGAGTATAAGTAAAAAACCAGGCATAAATATAAGCAGTGTAGCTATAAGAGCACCCACTAAAGGTTGTTCTGTAGTAAGTTGTGCGCCTAAGTAAGTAGCAATAGTAAACATAGGCCCAGGCACTGCTTGTGCACTCGCGTAAGCACTTAAAAACTGATCATCACTCAATGCTGGTACGCCAGCTTGAAGTACCGGCAGTACTACGTGTCCGCCGCCGAACACCATTGCACCTGCCTGGTAAAAAGGGGCAAACAAAGCGAACTCATGCCCTAGTGGAATAAAGCTAACACCAAGTAAGAGCGCAAATAATCCCAGTGCAATCCAATTAATATTACTTTTTGTACTGCTAACATTTTCTGTGGCTGTACCCAGTTTTAATAAAGGCCATATAGCACCTATTGTTGCAGCGGTTATTAAAATAGCGATTTGAGTTCCCATCATTGGAAATAACACCAAAGCAAGTGTACTCATTACAGCAAGTAACTTAAGCGCAGCACTTGTACAAAAGCTTTTAGCCATACTAAGTGTTGCATCAGCAACTATAACAACGGCAAATAACTTTAAGCCTGCAATAATAGCAAAGTAAACAGCGTCAAACTGATGAGCACTAACCGCAAGTAGCACCATTATTAAAAACGAAGGCAGCGTAAAACCTACAAAAGCAGCTATACCACCCAGTACTCCAGCACGCTCAACACCAATAGCAAAACTAACTTGGCTAGAGCCTGGCCCAGGCAGTGCTTGGCTTAAACTAATAAGTTGTGCGTAACGCGTGTTAGTTAACCAATTTAACGAGTCTACAAAGTGGCGTTTAAAGTAACCTAAATGCGCAGCGGGGCCACCAAAGCTCATACACCCTAGTAAAAAAAACTGTCTAAAAATAGCAATTAACATTGCGCCATTATCCTTTGTAAAATTCGTTAAATTGTCACTGTGTAGTATGACATTTTTATTAAAATGACACATTAGTTTGGTGTCTGTTTAACAATCAAGCAAGATGCGTTGGTTTTAACACCCTCTTCATAGTTTGTTCATACATGTATTTGCATACTCTTGCTAAATTCTTAATGAATAGGGTATCACCATGACTTTAATTAAATCACTTTTAAGCGTAACCGTACTAGCCGTATTACTTTCTGGTTGTGAAATGAATAATGCAGGTAAAGGCGCAGCAATTGGCGCTGCCGCAGGTGGCGTATTAGGTAAAGCTACGAGTAACCATAAAGATAAACGCTTTTTTATTGGTGCAGCTATAGGGGCACTTGCGGGAGCTGCTGTTGGCGACTACATGGATAAACAAGAAGCGGCTTTTCGTGATGAGTTAGCGGGTTCAGGTGTTGAAGTAGTGCGTGAAGGTGATAACTTACGTTTAGTAATGCCATCAAATATTACATTTGCGACTGCTCAGTCTTATATTTCATCAGGCTTTAACGATACGTTAGATGCAATTGCTAAAGTAATGAACAAGTACGAAAAAACCTACTTAAGTGTAGAAGGTCATACCGACAGTACGGGTAAAGATAGCTTCAACATGAATCTATCGCGTGAACGCGCACAAAGTGTGAAAGACTACTTAGTGAACCAACAAATTATGGCTACACGTATTAGCACTATGGGCTATGGCGAAACACGCCCAATTGCAACTAATGATAGTGCAAATGGCCGTGCTCAAAACCGCCGTGTAGAAATTCAGATAGTGCCAAATACCGAAGAATAATTAGTCTTTATTAAACTGTAATTCACACAGTTTTTGATACAGCGGGTTACTTACTAACAACTCTTGGTGAGTACCCGTTGCTATAACCTCCCCATTTTCCATTACTACAATTACATCGGCATGTTTTACCGTTGCCAGCCTATGGGCAATTATTAACGTTGTTCTGTTTTGCATTAAATGCTCAAGTGCAGCTTGTACATGGTGTTCGCTTTGCGCATCCAGCGCGCTGGTGGCTTCATCAAGAAGGAGTATTTCAGGGTCTTTTAATATAGCGCGTGCCAGTACAATACGCTGCTTTTGCCCACCCGATAACCTCACACCCTGCTCACCTAAAAAGCTGTTATAACCTTGCGGTAACTGTTTGATAAATTCATCGGCATGCGCATACTTTGCTGCAGCGTATACTTGCTCGTCGGTTGCACTTGGGTTGCCGTAACGAATGTTATGCATTACATCGGAGCTAAACAAAATAGGGTTTTGCGCTACCATGCCCATTTTATTGCGCAGAGTATTAAGCGATAAATCTTTAATGTTTACATCTTTAAATTTAATGGCTCCGCTAGCCGGATCGTAAAAGCGCTGTAGTAATTCAAATAACGTTGTTTTACCTGCACCAGAAGGGCCAACAATTGCCACGGTTTGGCCTTGATTTATATTTAGGCTTATTTTATTAAGCGCGCTTACGTCTGGGCGAGAGGGATAGTTAAAGCTTATATTTTCAAGCGTAATAGCAGGGCTGCTACTTTCTTGCAGTAAATTACTATCTTGTGGGTTTAGCGGGTTTTCTATTTCACTTTTAACAGCAAGTAACTCAAGCAGCCTTGCCGCCGCGCCTGCTGCGCGTTGTAGCTCGCCATATACTTCAGCAACGGTTGCCACCGACATTGCAACCATAATAGCGTAAAACACAAATGCACCTAGCTCGCCCCCGGTCATGGTACCTGCAAGTACATCGTTGCCACCTACCCATAGCATAGCGCTAATGGCACTAAAGGTTAAAAAAATCACTACGGCTATTAAAAACGAACGCTGTTTAATGCGTTTTTTAGCCACGTTAAAGGCTTTTTCGGTCTCAAGTGCAAAGGCATGTTGCTCTTGTTCTTCATGGCTATAGCTTTGCACTACTTTAATATTTTGTATGATTTCTCCGGCATAGGTACTTATGTCGGCAATGGCATCTTGGCTTGAGCTGGCTAGTTTGCGTACCTTTCGACCAAATATCATCATAGGAACAAGTACCAGCGGTACACAGGCTACAACCACTAAAGTAAGTTTTAAATTAGTAAACAACAACATAGCAAGTCCACCAATCAACATAAGTACACTACGCAGCGCCATAGAAAATGATGAGCCGATAATTGATTGCAGTAATGTGGTGTCGGTGGTTAAACGCGACATAAGCTCGCCACTGCGGTTTTCTTCAAAGTAGCTAGGGTGTAGCGTAACAATACGATTAAACACGGCTTTTCGAATATCGTTACTGACTCGTTCGCCAATCCACGACATTAAATAAAAACGGCTAAAGGTGCCTACTGCTAATAAGCTGATTAAACCAATGAGTACAAGTACAGCTTGTTGTAATTGCTCTTTGGAGCCTGCAATAAATCCATGATCAATAACAAATTTAACACCTTGCCCTAATGATAAGTTAACACCCGCAGTAACTAATAGTGCAGCAAGCGCCGCTACTACCATCCATTTATACGGTTTAATAAAAGCAAAAACAGGTAATAAGCTGCTAAAAGCGGCTTTTTCGGATGCAGAGGTGTTTTTTGACATAGTGGATTCTTTTTAAAGGTTAAGGTATAGATATGGCATCATCGGATTAAAAATCAATAGTATTAAATATCATCAATAAGGAATTGTTATGACAACAAAAATAATAAGTGGTGAATTTACAGTGGCTTTAGCGCTAATTGAAGGTTACGCCAATGGGCAGCAAGGTATTAACTTAGGACGTATGTCGATTGATAAAACATTTAAAGGTGACTTAAATGCTACAAGCCAAGGCGAGATGCTTAGCGCAATGACGCCAACCCAAGGCAGTGCGGGTTACGTGGCAATAGAGCAAGTGATAGGTGAGCTTGAAGGTAAGCAGGGCAGTTTTGTACTGCAACACTTTGGCACTATGAATAAAGGACAAGACAGTCTTATTTTAAATGTTATTCCTGATTCAGGCACAAATGAGCTAAAAGGATTAACTGGCAGTATGAAAATACGCATTGAGCAGGACATTCACTATTACGACTTTGACTACCGCTTATAAAATGGATAACAAACAATGCAAAAAATAGTAGAATTTAAAAAGCGTGGTTTTTTAGTAACGGCATTGATGTAGATGCTTTGAATGAGCGCATATACCACTTAAATCAAGAAGGTTGGAAAGTAATAAGTATAAATACCGCGACTGCTTTTCAAGGCCAAATAACGGCCTATATATTATTAATAGAAAACGATGAACTATAAGGATAAGAATGACATTAGCAGCATGGTTTAGTTTAGTACTTGTATGCATGATGGGTGCAATGTCGCCAGGCCCAAGCCTTGCAGTTGTATTAAAGCATACAATGAGTGGCGGAATGAAAAACGGTATGCTTGCTGCACTTAGCCATGGCGTAGGTGTTGGACTTTATGCGGCAGCTTCGTTACTTGGCTTAGGGACATTAATGGTTCAGTTTCCTACGGTATACCAAGTGCTTGTATATTTAGGCGCTGGGTATTTAGCCTATTTAGGTTTAAAAATACTATTAGTAAAACCCAGTAATGACGAACTGCAAGTACAAAAAAGCGAGGTAAGTGCAACTAAAGCGCTGCAAGATGGATTCGCCATTGCATTTTTAAACCCTAAATTAGCAATTTTCTTTTTAGCGTTGTTTTCGCAGTTTATAGACCCGCAAAATCTCACTTTAAGCATTGGCATTATTATGTGCTTAACCGTGTTTATAATTGATACCGGCTGGTATTTGCTAGTTGCAGTACTTACTGAGGTTTCAAAAAACCGCTTTGGTTTTACTAAGCAAAACCCATGGCTTGATAAAATACTGGGTGTTGTGTTTATTGCCCTTGCTATAAAGGTCGTTATTAGTTTGTAAGATTGAGTAGAGATTATTGAAGTTTACAGAGTGTATTTGTAGTTATATAGATAAAGGATTAAAACAATGACAAAACATATTTTAAAAAGTGCTTCATTCGATTACAAGGTAAAACAATATTGGATGGTTACTACTTCACTATTTGCAATGTTGGCTCTTGTTACTATACCGCTTATACCTATCATTTTACTTATAGTATGGCTGGTGGGCGGGCGAATACTCGCAGCTATGTCGGCTGACTTATTACCACAAAAATTGGTAGTTAAACGTGGCATATTATTTAAAGAAGAAAAATCTATTCCGCTTGAAAAAATAACCGATGTTGGATTAAGCCAAGGGCCGTTAATGCGACTGTTTGGGTTATATCGTTTAAGCTTTGAAACGGCAGGGCAGTCAGGAAATGGGGCTTTAGTGTCTTTGCTTGGTGTAGTTAATGCGAGTGAGTTTAGAGAAGCGATACTTGAGCAAAAAGATGTATTGGCTAATCAAGGTAAAACTTCGCAGCAGGCGACAGAACAAAGTGAGAAAGAGCTACTGAGAGCACTTACTTATAGTGTTAAAAATATTGAGCAGATGCTACTTGTTTTACTTGATGAAAGGCAGCAAAAGTAACTTATTTTTAAATACAGCCAATATCTTGCTTATAAGGATGTTTTTGTGACTACGGATATTGAAAATATATTTAATAATTATCCTCAGATAACTAAAAGTACGCTTATAAAATTACGGGAGCTAATTTATACCGTAGCACAAGAGCAAAACTTGGGAGCTGTGGAGGAGTCAATAAAGTGGGGAGAGCCAAGTTATAGCACAATAAATGGCAGCCCCATTCGCATTGGCTTTAAAGGATCATCATGTTATTTGTTTTTTCATTGCCAATCAAAGCTAGTAAGCACATTTAGAGAGTTGTATTTCCACACTCTCACTTTTGAAGGTAACCGGGCAATTGTATTAAATAGTGAAAAGCCATTACCAGAGTACCCACTTAAAGCGTGTATTAAATTAGCACTGACTTATCACAGCGTTAAACACCTACCTTTGTTAGGTGCATAACTGCAAGCACTTAAGTAGATGCTTAAAACACGCTACATATTTGGCTTGCATCACAGGTAATAACACTAACGTTTTCATAACCAACACGTGTTAGCGCTTCTGCACCAAGGGTTGCACGTGCACCACTGGCACAGTGTAAGTAAATTGGGCGTGTTGCATCTTTTTCTATTTCCATCAACTTCATTTCGAGTAACCCGCGCGGAATATTTATTGCTCCAACAGCTGCATTTGTTGCGTGTTCTGCTGGTTCGCGCACATCAATAAGTAAGCCTTTATTTTGTTCAAGCTCGAGCTTTGCTTGTGCTGCGTCAATACGGCGCTGGTTAGGTGTGATAATTTTAAGTAAATCAGGGATTGATGTAAGCATGCTTTTTTATTCCTTAAGGTTACGTTTGCGTAATTGTGTGATCATCAAATACAAACAACTAATAGCAGATTGAATTGAGTTTAGTGTAATAAAAACAGTAAGCCATATTCATCTAGGATCAAAATATTGCAGCTATACAAATACGGCAATTATGAGTCCCGCAATTAAAAAATGAGCTATTCAATTTTATTTAGTGTTTTATTTACTATATTCGTTTTTTCTATATTAGTAAATTCTAATGTTAGACATTAACAATGCATATATTTATACTCCAATCACTTTTTATAATAAGAGCATGCTATGAATATCGACTTTATTGCAATGGCTGGGAATGTGGCGCAGGCAGAGCAGTTATTAAAAATTTTAGCGAATAAAAATCGCTTAATGATTTTATGCTCTTTGCAAGATAAAGAAATGAGTGTATCGCAACTAAATGAAGCCGTACCTTTAGCACAATCGGCACTTTCTCAGCATTTAGCTGCACTACGAAAAGCGAATGTTGTTGCCACTCGCCGTGAAAGCCAAACTATTTATTATCGTATAATTGACGATAACGCAGTGCAATTACTTGGCACGCTATATAACTTATTTTGTAAAGACTAACGATTTTTAGTGGCGTGAGTAGCGCAGCGAAAGCAGGTTAGAATAACCTCAGCTCTATTGTATTGTTTTTGTGCTATTAATTTTTTGCAGCATTTGTACTTAAATAGATTTCGTACGAAAACAGCCACTATGCTTAGACGAAACTACAAATACATAACAGCATATTATCGCAAGGTTTAACCCAAGCGATAAGTTTGCGGTTAAAGATCATCTCAAATAAACGTAGCTATTTCATCGATAGATTTTTTATCCAGTGCATGAGCCGGTATTGTGGCATCTTCACTTGGGTAGCCTGCAATAAGTAACATATACGGGCGCTCGTTATCCCTATCTCGGCCACATATGTCGGTTAAAAAGCTCATTGGTTTTGGAGTATGAGTAAGGGTTGCCAAACCTGAACGGTGCAAAGCTTGAATTAAAAAGCCGGTAGCTAAGCCAACAGACTCATGCACATAATAATTCGTATTTTTATCATCAGTGCTTACGCCGCCCTTTTTTTGACTAAATACAGCTATAAGCCAAGGTGCATGCTCTAAATAAGGTTTATTGGCGTCGGTACCTAACGGTTTTAGCGCATCTAACCATTCTTCACCTGCTCGCCCTTCATAAAAAGAACGTTCTAGCTTTTCGGCGGCTTCTCTTATTTGCTTTTTTACATCGCTACTATTTATAGCAACAAAATGCCAAGGCTGATGATTCGCTCCACTGGGTGCTGTACCTGCTGCTTTTATACATGCTTCAATAATATTTTTTGGTACTGGGCGATCGCTAAAGCTGCGAATGCTATGGCGACGTTGGCTAGTGATTAAAAACTCGTTAGCGCGATTTAGCATTTCGTCGTGTGGGTATTCTATAAAGTCGTTTAATGGCTGACTTTGGTGATCTTGCATGGCTTTTCGCTTCTTATAAAAAGTATATGTGGTTTTTATACCGAGTGAATAAAGCGTAGGCAAGTGTTATGAGTTTAAATTATGTTTATTTGTTGTTACAAATCTAACCAGTAAGTAACTTATGTTCCTGTTTTTCTTGTGGTATAAAACATCATAAAAATAATTACTCATATTCAAGGAAGTAAAAATGCTATCAATAACTGGGTTATCTAAAACCTACGATAACGGCGTACATGCACTACAAGGTGTTGATTTATCTATCGGTAAAGGGATGTTTGGATTGCTTGGGCCAAATGGCGCAGGTAAATCATCGCTTATGCGTACCATTGCAACACTACAGTCGGCTGATTCAGGTTCAATTACTTTTGATGGCATTGATGTATTTAAAGACCCACAGGCACTGCGCCAACGCTTAGGTTACTTACCACAAGATTTTGGTGTGTACCCGCGTGTTAGTGCTTACGACTTACTGGACCATATGGCTGTTTTAAAGGGTATTCATAATAAAGCGGAGCGTAAAGAGTCGGTTGAAGGGTTACTTGCGCACACTAATTTATATCAACATCGCTCAAAAGCGGTAAGTGGCTTTTCGGGCGGTATGCGCCAGCGTTTTGGTATTGCACAAGCCTTACTAGGCGACCCTGATTTACTAATCGTTGATGAGCCAACAGCGGGGCTAGATCCTGAAGAGCGTAATCGTTTCCATAACTTATTAGTAAGCTTAGGCGAGCAAAAAGTAGTTATATTATCGACCCATATTGTTGAAGATGTTGCAGAGCTTTGCCCAAATATGGCGGTGTTGGCTGGCGGTAAGATTTTACTGGAAGGTAACCCAATAGCGCTTACCGATAAGCTCCAAGGACAAATTTGGCGCAAAGCCATGAGCCAAGAAGAAGCGCAAGAACTTGAGCCGCAATTACCGGTTATTTCTAAGCGCTTATTTGCAGGGAAAACAATTTTACATGTAATAGCAGAGCAGGCTCCACAAGGGTTTGAAGCAAGTAATGCAAATTTAGAAGATGTGTATTTTTCTACACTGCTTAATCATCGTAACAGCGAAGTAGCATAAGGAGGCGTTATGTTTTTTAATATGCTTGCGTTTGAGCTGCGCTATTTTATGCGCCAACCTTCGTTTTATGTGACCTCATTAATCTTCTTTTTTATGGCGTTTTTTATAAGCTCCAGTAGTAAGTTTCCGCTAGGTGGGGCGAATGTTCATATGAACTCGCCGTTCTCGATTATGCTTTTAACCGTTACATTTTGTACACTCGCTATGTTTTTAGTGGTTAACTTTGTTGCCAGCTCTGCTATTCGCAACAGTGAAAGCAAAATGGATGAGCTGGTATTTAGTAAGCCTGTTAATCCTGTGCCTTATCAAGCAGGGCGTTTTTTTGGTTCTTACTTAGTTGTACTTATTGTGTTTTTAAGCGTGCCATTGGGTGTGTTTTTAGGGTCGCAATTTGGTTTATTAGTTGGCTGGCTCGATGGCGAATTGATTGGTCCTAATAAGCTAATGTACTACGCTGCGCCTTATCTTTATTTAGCAGTGCCAAGTTTACTTGTGCTTTCGGCTATTTTTAATAGTGTAGCGGTCTATTTTAAAACCATGATGTCGGTGTATGTAGCAGCTGTTGTGATTTTTATAGCCTATCAAATTGCCGGCGTTTACTTTGATGATTTAGCATTTAGAAATATTGTTGTTTACGCCGACCCATTTGGTTCAGGTTCGTTAATTGATTTAACACGTTATTGGACTGTAAATGATAAAAACACAGAAGTGCTAACGCTCACAGGTGACCTTTTAGTTAACCGTATATTGTGGGTGGCAATCAGTGTTGCAATGTTTTTTGGCCTTGGAAAGCTAAGCAACCGCATAGTAACTAAAAAACAGAAGAAGCAATTTAAAGTCTCTGCTTTTGTACAAAATAAACAAGCTGCACTTATCAATAGTGCTAAAAATTATAAATCAGCGGGGATTAGTACTAAATCTCAGCTAATAATGCGCAGTATATTCGAACTTAAACAAGTTATATTTAGTGCTCCTTTTATGATTTTAGCGGGTGTAAGCATTGTAACGCTTATGATCCCTCTGTTTGCGCCTATTGGTGCTTATGGCACTACTAACTGGCCTTTAACTCAGAATATGGTCAATATTATTAGCGGTATTTCTGGTTTATTTTTGTTTGTTATTATCGCTTTTTATAGTGCTGAGCTTGTGTGGCGAGAGCGACAAAGTGGCATGGGCGATATTATTGACAGCTTTCCTGTACATAACAGTGTTTTTTGGGTGTCAAAAATACTGGCTTTAATCGCCGCTGTTTCTGGGTTGTTCCTCGTGGGAATGATACTCACAATTACAGTTCAGTTATTTAAAGGTCAATTTAATTTAGAGCTAGGACAGTATTTATTTAGGATTGTTTATTTATCGATTTTACCGTTGATTATGCTGACAGTACTCGCCTTCTTTTTACAGATTATTAGCCCGAATAAATATGTAGGAATGGGTTTGTTTATTTTGTATTACATAGCGCAAAAAGTAATGGGTTCTTATGGGTTTGAGCATCATATGTATCATTTTTCGCAAAGCAGTAGCGTACCGTATTCTGATATAAATGGTTATGGACATTTCTTACAAGCTGCGCATTGGTACACATTATATTGGGGCGCGTTAAGTCTTGTTTTAGCGATTGTTGGGTTTGCGTTATGGCACCGTGGTCCTTCACAAACGCTGCGCACACGCCTGTCTATGCTTCGTTATAATATGTCGTTAAAAGGGCAAGCGATTGCGGTTATTAGTGCACTAGTGTTTGTTGGTGCAGGCTACAATATTTATAACAACACGCGAGTTTTGAATGAGTTTACTACGAGCGATGAGTTTCAAGACAAGCAAATAAGTTATGAACAGCAGTTTGCACAATACAAAGACTTAGCAGTACCTATGGTGACCGATGTTGACTTAACTGTTGATATTTATCCAAAAAAGCGTGCTTTAAGTGCTGTGGCAAAAATTAAATTTACTAATACCTCTAACGAGCCAATTACGCGAGTGTTAATAAGCTCACCTCAACACGCTAAAAGTTGGGATGTAGCTATGGCAGGCGGTAAGATAGTTGAAAAATTACCAGCGCTTTATTCAGCATGGTTTGAGTTTGAGCAGCCGCTTATGCCAAACGAAATAAGAGAAGGGCAACTGTCGGTTACTCGTGATCATACAGCCTTTACTGATAAAGACTCTGATACACAATTAGTTGCCAATGGCACTTTTATTAATAACTTGGAACTCCTTCCTAGCTTTGGTTATAGCCGTGGTTTACAGGTAGCTGATAAATTTGAACGCCGTAAGCATGATTTACCAGAACTTGAACGTGCCCATAAGCTAGAAGACAGTCAGTACTATACTCAAAGTGATTTTGGTGCAGCTAATGGGTTTATTAACTTTAAGGCAACGGTAACAACCGACGAGTCGCAATTTGCTATTACCCCAGGGTATTTACAAAGTGAAAGTGTAAAAGACGGGCGCCGCACTTTTGTTTATGAAATGGATGCGCCTATTTTAAACTTTTATGCGGTGCTTTCGGCTGAACTTGAAAGTAAAAAGGTTGAGCATAATGGGGTAAATATTGAGGTGTATTACCACAAAAATCATGCATGGAATGTTGACCGCATGATTGAGTCGGTACAAGACTCGATAGATTACTTTACACAAGCATTTGGGCCGTATCAGCATAAGCAGCTACGTATAATTGAATTTCCTAAGTATCGCTCGTTTGCACAAAGTTTTGCCAATACAGTCCCTTACTCAGAAAGCATGGGGTTTATTACAGACTTAAGAGATGAGAGTAAAGTTGACTACCCTTACTATGTTACCGCACATGAAGTAGCGCACCAGTGGTGGGGGCATCAAGTGTCGGGAGCAAATGTTGAGGGGAGCGCAGTTATGTCAGAAACGCTTTCACAATACAGTGCGCTTATGGTGCTTGAAAAACGCTTTGGCGCAGAGAAGCTAAGTAAGTTTTTAAAATATGAGCTTGATAGGTACTTAATAGGGCGTACAGGGGAAGCCTTTGAAGAAATGCCACTATATAAAACGCAGTCTCAACAATATCTTCATTACAATAAAGGATCTGTGGTAATGATGGCGATTTATGATCGTTTAGGTGAAAAACGGTTAAATGATGCACTCAAAGCATTTTTAAATGAGTTTCAGTACCAATCAACACCATACCCAACAACACTTGATTTACTTAGCTATTTAAAACAAGACGCAACACAAGCAGAGCAAAGTTTTATTGACGATCAGTTTAAATATATCACCTTATATGAGCTTGAGATGAAAGATGTGTCAGTTACAGATAGCGTTGATAGCGAAGGATTTTATACTGTAACACTTAGCGTAGAAGCCGTTAAACAGCGTGCGGATGGCCAAGGTGAAGAAACTGAACAGCCGCTCGATGAGCTAATTGATATTGCATTGTTTAGCGATGACCCTGAAAACCTACTAGCTGAAGATTTTGTTATTTACTCTCAAAAGCACCAAATAGTATCAGGTACTAATACTATTGAGCTTAAAGTAAAAGAAAAGCCACTATTTGCGGGGGTTGATCCTTACATTAAGCTAGTCGACAAGGACAGTAAAAATAACCTAGCTAAATTTTAAGGTCTATCTACTAACCACTTAAACTGACTAATTTAAAGGCCGCATTTATGCGGCCTTTATGTGTAATAAACTGTATAAAACTTCATAGCGTTTCTACATATTCCCCACAGCTTTTTACGCTAATATTTTATGTTCTCTTATAAAGTTACCTTACTGGTATTTAGTTTATAAGAAAGAGTATGAAACCATTAATTATAGGGGCGATAGCATTAAGCCTGAGTGCTTGTTCTGCGGTAACCATTCAGCCACAGGCAACAGCAAAAATAACGAGCCAAGCTAATTACGAAGATAGTCGCTCATTTTACTTTTGGGGATTGGTAGGCGAGCAACGCGTAGACGTAAAACAAATATGTTCAAATACACCGGTTATTCAAATGCAGTCACAACAAACGTTTAGTGATGGAGCGCTGAGTTTAATTACGCTTGGAATATACTCGCCCCATACCATTAAAGTGTGGTGCCAAGAGCAAGTAATAGGGGAAACATTATGAGTATCAAGCTACTTGCAGCCGGTTGCACACTGATTATTTTAACGGGATGTACAAATATTTACTTTGATAACGGAGCACAAAGCAAAGTAAGCAATAAAACGCTAAAAAGCTCACAGTGGCATCATAATTTTGCACTTGCGTTGTACGAGGGATCAGAGCCGTTAGATTTAACAACACATTGCCCACAAGGTGAATGGCAAAGCGCTCATACGTATAAATCGTTTACTAATGGTTTAGCTGAGGTGGTTGTGAATCAAATCGGCCCAGCTTGGTACCCTAAAACAGTAGAAGTACAATGTAATAAGGTACCATTTAAGGCAAAACAGCTATAAAACGAGAAAAGGGCCAAAAGGCCCTTCGTGTTGCAGCAAGTAACACATTCTTTCTTATAAATTAAAGTCTACAGAATAAGCAACGTAAGCTTTAATATCTGAATCATCCATATCTGTATCAGACAAACCAAAAGTAAAACCGTCTTTCGAAATTGATACACCGTAATCTAAGATATTATCATCGCCAATAAAATCACCAGAGTAATGGCCTAAGTGAAGTGCCATTTCAGTGCCGTTACTGCCAACAGCAAAACCGTAGTCAGCTGTCAGGTAAAGTGAATCACCAAAGTCTGTACCATCACCACTTGCAGCTGATGTTGCTAATACAGAAGCACCAAAGGTAAAGCCTTCAACACTGATGCTACCGTAAATTTCAGAGAAATCTGCGTCTGCTTCAGAAGCTGCGTCTGGGTAAGCGTAATAAATATAACCAACATCGTAGCTAACACTTTCGTTAATATCGCCACCAAAGCCTGCATATAAGTCAAGCTCATAGGTCATTTCATCTGCCCACGATGCATTTGAAGCCCAAGTACCTGCATAAAAGCCCGATTCATTGGCATAATCAATACCGCCTGAAATAGCTGCATCGCCCCCAGTTTGCTCTTGACCTCGCCATAAGTAGTTTGATGTTGCCGCTGCATTAGCAGTTACTTCAGCATGCACAGCTGTAGATGTTAAAGATGTTGCGCCCATTAATGCTATAGCACTTATAGCGATGGTTTTTTTTAGTTTTAGCATGTCCATTTCCCGTTATATGATTTTTGCTCGCCAAGGTTTTTATTATGTAATCGGAACCTTTAGGCTGACGGCTTTTTATTGTTTAACTAACGGGATAATTGCACTGTATGTGCCAGCTTCATTATTTTTTATTAAAAATTATTTTTTATTTATTAAAAACATGAGCTTGAATTTTATGAATAGGATGGGGATATAACATGAAGGAAGATGTTGCGCACATTGCTGGTGCATAAATTAACCTAGCCGCACCATAAAAGTACGGCTAAATTAGAAGGTTTTAGCCGAATATAGTGCGCATAAGGCTAATTGTTTCGTTTACGCTGCGACCTTTTTGTACTTCACTCACAATTGAATCACGTTTACTGCGAATGTGTTCAGGAATATCGTCAGCAGCAAGAGCACGGTCTACTAAAATTTCTGCAGACTCTTTACCTCTACGCTGAGTTTTACCTGTTGTAGTTGTAGTACGTTTAGGCTTGCTTAGCAGTTTAATGTAGTTAGAGTTATCTGGTGTTTTAGCATCAGCGTAGTGAAAGAAACATGGAATTAATGCTTTAATAGCAACCAATTGTTCTTCTAACTCGTTACTAGGTTTAGCCATTTTATACCATGACATAGCTTGAATACCTTTTACGATATCTTGCCAGTAACGCTCAAAATCACTATTTTTAAGTTTAGAAACACCAAGGGCACCACATAAAGCATCTAATCGATTATTTGTAATCGGAGTAAATAAATCAGGGCGACGCATTGCAAGCAAACGAGTTGCAGGAGCAAGTGTTGGTTTTTCGTTGTTGTCGGTGAATATTTTTGAATAAGCAGCAACAAATTGTTGATACTCATATTGAGTAATATCACCTTCAAGTGGAATATTTACTAGTGCGTCGTCAAAAGCACCTGGTAAATCACCAAGCATTTGATGGAAGCTCTTTGCACTCTTTGTAGATGCAAACCATTCAACGTCAAAGTTGTATGTGCTTGGATCAAGTGATGCCATGTGCTTACCGCTAAACGCAAGTAAGTCTTCAGGGATCATATCTTTAAGAGATTGTTCACGAATGCTTTTAATGTAGTCTACTAAACGAAGTTGTTCATCAAGTGCAATAACGTCTTTGTGTTGTTCTACAAATACACTTACAACAGGCCAAGGAGCAATACGTAAAGCTTTAGCCTGTAAAAAGCTAATCGCTTGCCCTGTAATGAGAATTCACTCAGCATGGCAAACGGCGCATACTTAAATATTATTTAGCCTTAAAGCTGCAGAGATTGTTATAAAACAAATGAACCCAGCTTGATACCATAAAATAGTGGACGTGAGCTATTCTTTGGTATTTTTAAAAGTGGGCAGTGATTGATGCCGGTTATTCGTGACTTAATATACTTATGGGGTCTAGTTTTACTGCTTTATAGCAGGAAAACTAGACTCTAATATAGGACTGAAAATAGCTTTAAGTATTATACTTGTCAGCGTGAATTAGTTATTTAAAAGAGTTAATAGGCTAGGGTCTTCAGTTTCAATATATAATGCTTTTAATTTTTTATCACCACTTTCGGTTTCAGTAAATTGCTGAAAAGAATAGTTTTTAGAAAAACTTGAAAGAGCCTCAATAGATGCTTGATTACTACTTTGTGTATAAGTAAGTTCTAGTGCGCAAACCTTCCCTGCACACTCTAGATCTTGCTGTAAAATAGTGACGTCTTTTAATTCATTTAGAATAAAATCGTTTAGCTTATCTTTACGTATTTGTGCTATTTCAGAGTATTCAATATTAGACATACGCTGCAGTAATATTGAAGTATCATTTTTAAATACGTCGTCCAATGCTTTTGTTGAAACAAATTCTTTTCCACCCTCAGTTGAAACAAATTCTTCAGAGAAAGCGTTAGGGCTTGAAATAGGCAATTTAGATATCGCTGCCACTTTTTGCTCTACAACTTTGTGCTGTTTGACAGATGGTTCAGAGGCTTTACTTAATAGGGTGTTTGGCTCAATTGGAGGCTTAGCTTTTTCATTACTAAGAATGGCTTCATCAGTTGGTTGTATGTGGGTTAGCGGAGGATCTGAAGGCTGCCCAGTGTTTAAAATACCAATACCAAGAATGGCGACAAAAACAAGTGCAATTAAAAATATGTATTTCATTTTACTATCCTTAGAAGAGAAAGGCATACGCCTTTCTAAATGATGCTTATTCCAATCGTATCATACAAGAAACTTGACCACCACCAGAGCACGAATAGCTAACTGTACCACCCTCACCATGAACAACCGTCATGCTACCTGAGGTGCAACGGCATGTCATTGTTGCATAGGTAAATGTACTCATTGTGATTAAAAAAAACGCTAAAATAACTGTAATTTTTTTGATAAATTCATAATAATCCTTAATCGTGATTTCGAACTTTAATGTTACCTTATTGTTTTTTTTGTAAATAACTATTTTCTAGGTGGTTTAAATATGAGAAAGGGCCTTGCGGCCCTTAGTGTTGCAGCAAGTAACACATTTTTTTATAGGCTAAAGTCTGCAGAGTCGACAACGTAAGCTTTTAAATCTGAGTCATCGATATCATTATCAGATAAGCCAAAAGTAAAGCCATCCTTAGAGATTGAAACGCCGTAATCGATGATGTTGTCATCACCAATAAAGCCGCCTGAGTAATGCCCCAAATGCAGCGCTATTTCAGTTCCATTACTACCAATAGCGAATCCATAGTCTGTTGTTAAATAAAGTGAATCACCAAAGTCGGAACCATCACCACTAGCAGCTGAAGTTGCTAATACCGAAGCACCAAAAGTGAAACCTTCTACACTGATACTCCCGTAAACCTCAGAGAAATCTGCGTCAGCTTCTGAAGCAGCATCAGGGTAGGCATAGTAAATATAACCAACATCATAGCTAACGCTTTCATTGATTGCGCCACTAAAGCCTGCATATAGGTCAAGCTCATAGGTCATTTCATCTGCCCACGATGCATTTGAAGCCCAAGTACCTGCATAAAAGCCGGACTCGTTAGCGTAATCAATTCCACCCGAAATAGCAGCGTCGCCTCCTGTTTGCTCTTGACACGCCATAAGTGGTTGGAGGTTGCTGCTGCATTTGCAGTTACCTCTGTAAATGTCGTTGTTGATGTTATGCCTGCAAACGCCAGTGCACCGAAGAGTATTGTTTTTTGTAGTTTTAGCATGTTTCATTCCCGCTATATGACTTTTGCATACCAAGGTTTTATTATGTATTGCTTTGACCTTTTAACTGGGTGCATTTTTATTATTTAACTGGGAAGGTAATAGCACTGTATGTGCCAGTCTCGTTTTAATTGTTTTTAAGTAAAACTAATGCTATTAAAACAATTGCTTATGATGAAATGATGTTTTTGGAAGGAAGTTTTTTGATTTTCTGTCGCACGCTGCTGATGCATAAACTAACCTAGCTGTACTATTAAAGTACAGCTAGGAAAGGTTTTTTAGCCAAAAATAGTGCGCATAAGGCTAATTGTTTCGTTTACACTGCGACCTTTTTGAACTTCACTTACAATTGAATCACGTTTACTGCGAATATGTTCAGGGATATCGTCAGCGGCAAGTGCGCGGTCTACTAAAATTTCTGCAGACTCTTTACCTCTACGTTGAGTTTTACCTGTTGTAGTTGTAGTACGCTTAGGCTTGCTTAGCAGTTTAATGTAGTTAGAGTTATCTGGTGTTTTAGCATCAGCATAGTGAAAGAAACATGGGATTAGCGCTTTAATAGCAACTAATTGTTCTTCTAACTCATTACTCGGTTTAGCCATTTTGTACCATGACATAGCTTGAATACCTTTTACGATATCTTGCCAGTAACGCTCAAAATCACTATTTTTAAGTTTAGAAACACCAAGGGCACCACATAAAGCATCTAATCGATTATTTGTAATCGGAGTAAATAAATCAGGGCGACGCATTGCAAGCAAACGAGTTGCAGGCGCAAGTGTTGGTTTTTCGTTGTTGTCGGTGAATATTTTTGAATAAGCAGCAACAAATTGTTGATACTCATATTGAGTAATATCACCTTCAAGCGGAATATTTACTAGTGCGTCGTCAAAAGCACCTGGTAAATCACCAAGCATTTGATGGAAGCTCTTTGCACTCTTTGTAGATGCAAACCATTCAACGTCAAAGTTGTATGTGCTTGGATCAAGTGATGCCATGTGCTTACCGCTAAACGCAAGTAAGTCTTCAGGGATCATATCTTTAAGAGATTGTTCACGAATGCTTTTAATGTAGTCTACTAAACGAAGTTGTTCATCAAGTGCAATAACGTCTTTGTGTTGTTCTACAAATACACTTACAACAGGCCACGGAGTAATACGTAAAGTTTTAACCTGTAAAAAGCTGATAGCTGAAATAAGCTGATCGTGTAGCTTTTTAAGTACAGGTAACTGCTGTGGCTCTAGTAAATCGTAGTTCATACGATCTCTGCTAGCATTTAGCAATTCGTAACACCAAGGTAAAAAATCATCAGGGTGGTTTTCTACTTTCACGGCCATAAGGTTAAGGCTTAACTCTGAAGATTGCTTCAGAATGTTCTGATAGATTTGGTTTTCTTGTTCGCCTAGCGTCATTTTTGACGGTGAAATTAGCAGTTTTTTCATGCCTTGTAGAATCTCCGGATTAGATATATATTTTTTTGCTGGTCTATTTTAGCGCAATTACGCTAATAACAACAGCGCTGTCCTTCATACGTTGTAATTGAAGTGACTAAATCGGTATTTTTGCTAATAAAATGAGACTAACGCTTTAATATGTATCAATCATTTTCATCCAGTACAAAGACGCTTTCAACTGAGGTATTAAAATGCTTGGCTATTTTTAGAGCAATTATTACCGACGGCGTAAACCGGTTTGTTTCTACGGTACTTATTGTTTTGCGCGACACGTTAATAGCATCAGCAAGTTCTTGCTGTGAAAGCCCAGCCTCTTTTCGATACTTTGCTATGTTATTTTGCATATCCACTCCTAATCACGACTTTGCCAAAGCAATGAAGCGCCATATACCAAGAGCACGATACCTAGGTAGAATACCGCCATAGTTGCATGCGAGACCTCGCGAGCTATTTCATCGCCTTTATAAAAAACACCCAGAAGGCAAAATACAAATGCAAAACTTGTATGTTTATAGGCATTAGTATCAATGGTGTTTAGAAACTCATCTTTACAAGCGTATTGAAAATACATTTTTAACGGAAAGCCCCCTTTAATGAGGTAAACAATCACTATAACTACATAAAAAGAAACGCCCAATCCAACAAATAATAACCCTTCGTTATCGTGCTTTATTAGTGAGTAAACACTGAGAAGTAAACAAACCATGGCTGTGCTTATACTAAGCCATATATTTTGACTCATAAACTTTTCTTCAGTTTTAATATCCTGTTGTTTCATAATATTCATCCTGTAATAGTATTTGATGTTTTGTAACCCCTGGGTATCAATGTAACCTTGGGGTATCACCGGGTCAATATTTATTTGTAACCTAAAGGTATCAAAATGTTTCAGGAAAGATTCATATATAACAGGTAAAATGGTTTTAGTGGCTTTTTTACATCAACTACAATGATTTTAAGGCTAACACTCGCTATGATAAGAACATTATTTGCACGTTTGAAAGGACGATCATGAAAACCTTACTTAAAATTGTAGGTGTAATACTTTTACTATGTATAGCACTAATTGTTGCCGCACCGTTTTTAATTCCTACTGATACTATTTTTAATAAAGTGTCGCAGCAGGTAGAACAAACAACTGGGCGCACTCTTACTATTAAAGGTGATAAAACACTTAGCGTATTCCCTGCATTAAAGTTAGAACTTAACGACGTGCATTTTGCAAACATGGAATCAGGTTCGCGCGCCGATATGGCGAGTATGAAACAGCTTGCTGTACACATACCTTGGTTTTCATTATTTGGTGGTGAGTTTAAATTAGATAAGTTTGTTATAAACGAACCAAATATTCTATTAGAAACCGACAAAAATGGTAAAGCTAATTGGCAGTTGTTTGATGCAGTTGCAGAGCAACCTAAAGAGCAAAGCCAATCAGGTGAAGCGATAAAGCTTCCAGATAACTTTGATATTGAATTAGGTGAGGTTGCTATTTATGGCGGTACATTTACTTACCTAGATGGCCAAACAGGTGCTAAACAACAAATTAGTGATCTAGAGCTCGCTATTTTACTTCCTTCACTTCGTAAAACATTAGAAGTAAAAGGCGGTATTACTTATATGCAAGAACGTTTTGAGCTTGATATAAAACTAGATACTCCGGCTAAAGCAATTGAAGGCACCACTTTTAATGTTAAACAAACCTTAGATTCTCGTTTAGTTGATCTAACGTTCGAAGGGAGCATCGCTAAGCAAGGCCAAGATATTAAAGGTCAGTTAGCATTAAATGGTGAGTCAGTTAAAAACATTGCGAAATGGCAAGGTGTAGAGTTAAGCGCTAAAGAAAATGCTTTTAACGCATTTAGTGTAAACGGTAAAATGCACCTAGCAGGTGAGAAATTTAATTTAGAAGATTTAGTTGCGACGTTAGACGCATTGGAAATAAAAGGTAAGAGCGAGCTTAACCTAGGTAAGCGTTTAGCTGTAAATGCTGATATTGATTTAGGTATGCTTGATTTAAACCCGTACCTACCTAAAGCAGTAGCTAAACAAGAAGAGCCAGTAGAGCAAGATGATAAACCTGCAGAGCCAATAGTATGGGATGACACTAAAATTGATCTAAGTGCGTTAAATTCACTAGATGCGAATGTAGTTATTCGTTCAAGTGGATTAAAAGCTAACGATATTAAGTTGGGCGCAAATCAATTTACTGTTGCTTTAAAAAATAGCATTGCAAAACTAAGCCTAGATAGCTTTTCTGCTTATGAAGGGTCAGGTAAAGGCGTTATCAAAGTAAACGCACAACAAGTACCTTATAAAATATCAACTAACTTTGACTTAGCTGGTATAGATGCACAGCCTTTATTAACTGATGCGGCAGGTTTTGACAAGCTAATGGGTAAGGGGTCTTTAAATTGGAACCTAAACACAACTGGCCAAAGTCAAAAGTCGTTTATTGGTGCGCTTAACGGAAAGCTTGGATTTGAGTTTGCGGATGGAGCAGTGAAAGGCGCGAATATAGCTGAGATGGTACGTAAAGGTAAGGAACTTATTTCAGGAAACTTTGGTGCAGCATCTGAAGGGTTAGATACAGGGTTTGAAGAATCTGAGCAAACGGATTTCTCTGCACTAACGGGAAGCTTCAACTTTACTAATGGTGTTGGTAAAAATACTGATTTATCACTTATTAGCCCACTCGTTAGAATATCAGGTGAAGGCGATGTTGATTTACCACAAACAACAGTTAATTACCGTTTGGTTACAGGCATAGTTGGATCAATCGAAGGACAGGGAACCACTGATGACAGCACTGGTTTTAAAATACCACTACGTATAAAAGGGCCTTTCCACGATGTTGGTATAAAGCTTGATGTAGGCAATGCGCTTAAAGATGAAGCTAAGCAGAAGGTTGATGAGGCAAAAGAAAAAGCCAAAGACAAAGCAAAGGATAAGATTAAAGATAAATTAAAAGGTTTATTTGGTTAATCAACTACAGCTAACGTAAACAAGGCACTTATATAGTGCCTTGTTTGTTTTGTAACCATCTGTAAAATAGCTACATAGCCGTAATTACTCAACTTTAATAACCATACACTCCAAATTAATTAAAAAATAACCTATCGCTACCCCCTCAATGCTGGTACAATTGCCCGCCCTTAAGAGACAACTCGTTTGTTTTTTGATTGGGATTTAATCGAAATGTCTGATTTTTAAACGAATTTTAGACACGTTGTAATTACTACACCGGAGGTCATTAACATGATCCAAATGCAAACTCAGCTGGAAGTTGCTGATAACAGCGGCGCTCGCAAAGTGCAGTGTATAAAAGTCCTTGGTGGTTCACACCGTCGCTACGCAGCGATTGGCGACATCATTAAAGTTTCTGTAAAAGAAGCTATTCCTCGCGGTAAAGTGAAGAAAGGTGATGTTAAAAACGCGGTAGTTGTGCGTACCAGAAAAGGTGTTCGCCGTCCAGATGGTTCTCTGATCCGTTTTGACAGCAACGCGGCTGTTATCTTAAATGATAACTTGCAGCCAATTGGTACACGTATTTTCGGCCCTGTGACTCGCGAACTTCGTAATGATAAGTTCATGAAAATCGTTTCACTAGCCCCAGAAGTACTGTAAGGAGCCAATCATGGCAGCAAAAATACGTCGTGATGACGAAGTAATCGTACTAGCAGGTAAAGACAAAGGTAAGCGCGGAAAAGTGCTTTCAGTTGTTACTGAATCTGGTCGAATCTTTGTCGAAGGCATAAACTTGATCAAGAAACACCAAAAGCCGGTTCCACAATTGAACCAAGCTGGCGGCATTGTTGAGAAAGAAGCATCTATGGATGCATCAAACGTTGCGATCTTCAACTCGGAAACGAGTAAAGCTGATCGTGTAGGTTTCAAGATTGAAGATGGTAAGAAATTACGTATCTTTAAATCTACTGGTAAAACTATCTAATAGTTGGAGTAGAATGATGGCGAAACTGCATGAAGTATATAAAGACAAAGTAGTTGCTGAACTTCAAGAGAAGTTTGGTTTCAGCTCTGTCATGCAAGTCCCTCAGATCGAAAAGATCACATTGAATATGGGCGTGGGCGAAGCCCTAGCTGACAAGAAGATTTTAGATAACGCAGTAGCGGATCTAGCAGCAATCTCTGGTCAGAAACCTCTAATCACTAAAGCACGCAAATCTGTTGCTGGCTTCAAAGTGCGTGAAGGTTACCCGATTGGTTGTAAAGTAACCCTACGCGGCGAGCGTATGTGGGACTTTTTTGAGCGTTTGGTATCAATCGCTATCCCACGTATTCGTGACTTCCGTGGCGTAAGTGCTAAGTCTTTTGATGGACGTGGCAACTACAGCATGGGCGTACGTGAACAAATCATCTTCCCAGAAATCGATTACGATAAAGTAGACCGTGTACGCGGTATGGATATTACTATCACTACTTCTGCGAAATCTGATGAGGAAGGCCGTGCGTTGTTAGAAGCGTTTAACTTCCCATTTAAGAAATAAGGGTAGGGTTATGGCAAAGAATTCTATGAAAGCGCGCGAAGCAAAGCGCACAAAACTAGTTGCTCAGTTCGCTGAAAAGCGCGCGGCACTAAAAGCTATCATCAGTGATGTTAATACATCTGAAGATGATCGTTGGGACGCGGTACTTAAGCTACAAGCTTTACCTCGTGATTCTAGCCCTGCACGTCAACGTAATCGTTGTAACATTACGGGCCGCCCACATGGTTTCCTTCGCAAATTCGGCATGAGCCGTATTAAAGTTCGCGAAGCAGCTATGCGCGGTGAAATTCCTGGCCTTAAAAAGGCTAGCTGGTAATAGAATCATGGGAGTAAGACTATGAGCTTGCAAGATCCTATCGCGGATTTGTTCACACGAATTCGTAACGGTCAATCAGCGAAGAAAGTATCTGTAACGATGCCAACTTCAAAGCTGAAAGTAGCATTAGCTAAAGTACTAAAAGACGAAGGTTATATCGTAGATTTCGCCGTTAACGGTGAAACTAAACCTGAGCTTTCTATCGAATTGAAGTACTTCGAAGGCAAAGCTGTAATTGAAAATATCCAGCGTGTAAGTCGCCCTGGTCTACGTATCTATAAGAAACGTGACCAATTACCTAAGGTAATGGGTGGTCTTGGTATCGCTATCGTATCAACTTCTAAAGGCCTAATGACAGACCGCACAGCACGTAGTGCTGGTGTTGGTGGTGAAATCATTGGTTTTGTAGCTTAATCGGAGGGGAACTATGTCTCGCATAGCAAAGGCACCAATTACTGTTCCTGCCGGTGTAGAAGTTACATTAAAAGGCCAGGAAATCACAGTTAAAGGCAAAAACGGTGAACTTACTCGTACTATCAACAACGCTGTTGAAGTACAAGTTAATGACAACGTTATTACTACTTTACCTCGTGATGGCGTAGCTAATGCATGGGCTCAAGCAGGTACTGCTCGCGCTCTAATCAACAACATGGTTGTTGGTACGCATGAAGGTTACGAGAAGAAACTTCAGTTAGTAGGCGTGGGTTACCGTGCTGCAGCTAAGGGTAAAACATTAGATTTAACTCTTGGCTTCTCACACCCAGTTAATTTCGCAGTTCCTGAAGGAATTACGATTGAAACTCCAAGCCAAACAGAAGTTCTAGTTAAGGGCGTAGATAAGCAGTTAGTTGGTCAAACAGCTGCTAACATTCGTGCATACCGTAAACCTGAGCCTTATAAAGGCAAGGGTGTTCGTTATTCAGATGAGAATGTACGCCGTAAAGAGGCTAAGAAGAAGTAAGGTAAGACGATGGATAAAAAAACAGCTCGTCTACGTCGTGCTAAACGCACTCGTAGAAATTATATTGAACAAGGCACAACGCGTCTTGTTATCCACCGCACGCCACGTCACATCTACGCTCAAGTTGTAAATGCTGAGGGTAATGTACTGGCTGCTGCTTCTACTGTTGAAAAGGCTATTAGCGAAACAGTTAAAGGCACCGGTAACGTTGAAGCTGCGCAAGCAGTTGGCAAAGCGGTTGCTGAACGTGCGGCTGACAAAGGCATCGAAAAGATTGCTTTTGATCGCAGTGGCTTTAAATATCACGGCCGTGTGAAGGCGCTAGCTGATGCTGCGCGTGAAGCCGGTTTGCAATTCTAGGAGTAGACTATGGCTAACGTAGAAGCAAAGCAACAACAGCCTGATCTAGCTGAAAAGCTAATCGCGGTGAACCGTGTGTCTAAAGTAGTTAAAGGTGGTCGTATCTTTAGCTTTACTGCACTAACTGTAGTTGGTGATGGCGCAGGTAAAGTAGGTTTCGGTTATGGTAAAGCACGTGAAGTTCCAGCTGCTATTCAAAAAGCAATGGAAAAAGCACGTCGTAACATGATCAACGTAGACCTAAATGGCAACACATTACAGCATCCTGTTAAGGGACGTCATGCTGGCTCACTAGTGTTCATGAAACCAGCATCTGAAGGTACTGGTATCATTGCAGGTGGTGCTATGCGTGCAGTACTTGAAGTGACTGGTGTGCAGAACGTACTTTCTAAATGTTACGGTTCTACTAACCCAATCAACGTGGTACGTGCAACGATTTCGGCTCTTGAGAATATGAATTCTCCACAGTCAATCGCTGCAAAACGTGGCCTTCGCGTAGACGAAATACTGGGGTAACCATGGCAAATCAAACTGTAAAAGTAACACAAGTAAAAAGCTCTATCGGTCGTTTACCGAAACATAAAGCTACATTACGCGGTCTTGGTTTACGTCGTATCAACCACACTGTTGAGTTAGAAGACACAGCATGTGTACGTGGTATGATAAACAAGGTTTCTTACATGGTTAAGGTAGAGGGTTAATTCGATGCATTTGAATACACTTTCACCTGCTGCAGGTTCAAAAACTGCTCCAAAACGTGTTGGTCGTGGTATCGGTTCTGGTCTAGGTAAGACTGGTGGTCGTGGTCACAAAGGTCAAAAATCACGTTCTGGCGGCAAAGTACGCGTTGGTTTTGAAGGCGGTCAAATGCCTATGCAACGTCGTCTACCTAAATTTGGTTTTACTTCTCGCAAATCTTTAGTATCTGCAGAAATAAACCTTTTTGAAATCGCTAAAGTAGAAGGCGATGTGGTAGACCTAAGCGCGTTACAAGCAGCTGGTCTAGTTAAAAAGAACGTTCTTTTCGTTAAAGTTGTTAAATCTGGCGAAGTTTCACGCGCTGTTACCGTTAAAGGCCTTAAAGCCTCTAAAGGTGCTCGCGAAGCTATTGAAGCTGCCGGAGGCAAGGTAGAAGACTAAGGAAGTACTAATGGCTAAACCAGGTCAAGATACAAAAAGTGCACAAGGTGGACTTTCGGAATTGAAGCGCCGATTACTCTTCGTATTGGGTGCTATCATAATTTACCGTCTAGGTTCATTTGTGCCGATCCCTGGGATTGACGCCGCTGTACTTGCCGATTTCTTCGAGCAACAAAAGGGCACCATTGTTGAGATGTTCAACATGTTCAGTGGTGGTGCACTTGAGCGAGCTTCAGTGTTAGCACTGGGTATTATGCCGTATATCTCGGCTTCGATTATTACGCAACTATTAACGCATATGTATCCTCCGTTTATAGAGCTTAAGAAAGAAGGTGAGCAAGGGCGTAAAAAAATTAGCCAGTACACACGCTATGGCACGCTTGTGCTAGCTACTATTCAATCAATCGGTATTGCTTCTAGCTTACCGGGCATGATGGAGGGGTTAGTTGTTAACCCTGGTATGGGTTTCTATTTCACCGCAGTGGTGAGTTTAGTGACTGGTACTATGTTCCTTATGTGGTTGGGTGAACAAATTACAGAACGCGGTATCGGTAACGGTATCTCAGTTCTAATATTTGTTGGTATTGTAGCTAACTTGCCGTCTGCTATTGGTTCGACAGTCGAAATGGCGCGCCAAGGTGATTTGAATGTTTTTGTACTGTTGATGGTTGCGGTAATCGTATTCGCTGTTACTTATCTTGTAGTGTTTTTCGAACGTGGACAACGTCGTATTGTTGTTAACTACGCTAAACGCCAACAAGGTCGTCAAGTATTTGCTGCTCAAAGCACGCATTTACCACTAAAAGTAAATATGGCGGGTGTTATTCCACCAATCTTCGCTAGCAGTATAATTCTGTTCCCTGGTACAATTGCTAGCTGGTTCGGCCAAGGTGAAGGTCCAGTTGCTGATGTATTACAAGCTGTAGCTACTACGTTGACCCCAGGTCAACCGTTGTACTCACTTGTACTAGCAGCGGCTATTATCTTCTTCTGCTTTTTCTATACAGCGTTGGTTTTTAACCCTCGTGAAACAGCAGATAACCTTAAGAAATCTGGCGCATTTATCCCAGGTATTCGTCCAGGTGAGCAGACATCTAAATACATTGATAAAGTGATGACACGCCTGACATTGGCAGGTGCTTTGTATATAACCTTTATCTGTCTGGTGCCTGAATTCATGACGATGGCGTGGCAAACGCCATTCTACTTCGGCGGTACATCAGTTTTGATTATCGTTGTAGTAATCATGGACTTTATGGCACAAGTACAGACTCACCTGATGTCTCATCAGTATGATTCTGTGCTGAAAAAAGCGAACCTTAAAGGCTACGGTCGATAAGGTCAGTTTACGGAGTTGAGCAATGAAAGTACGTGCTTCCGTTAAGAAAATATGCCGTAACTGTAAAGTTATTAAACGTGCTGGTGTAGTACGCGTAATTTGCAGTGAGCCTAAGCATAAGCAAAGGCAAGGCTAAGTAAACAGCGTGCAGGCTGAGTTTTCTCGGCCTGTGTTTTTAGTAGTAATTTGGTCTTCGTTTGAGTATCCTTACGGGCTTTTCAAACAGATGATTACCAAATTCGAATATAGGAGATGTGTTAGTGGCCCGTATTGCTGGCATTAACGTCCCTGATCATAAACATGCAGTTATTGGTTTAACAGCTATTTATGGCATAGGTAAGACTCGCTCTAAGGCTATCTTAGTAGCGACTGGTATCGCCGAGACCACAAAAATCGGTGAACTTTCAGACGAAATTCTTGACGTACTGCGTGATGCAGTTGGCAAGTACACTGTTGAAGGTGATCTTCGTCGTGAAGTTACTTTAAATATCAAGCGCCTTATGGACCTTGGTTGTTATCGTGGCCTACGTCACCGTCGCTCTTTACCACTACGTGGTCAAAGAACTAAGACTAACGCGCGCACCCGTAAGGGTCCACGTAAGCCTATTAAGCGATAAGGGGATAGTATTATGGCTAAGACACCAATTCGTCGTAAAAAGGTTAAAAAACAAGTTGCTGATGGTATGGCTCATGTTCATGCGTCTTTCAACAACACTATTGTAACGATTACCGACCGTCAAGGTAATGCACTATCATGGGCTACTGCCGGTGGTTCAGGTTTCCGTGGTTCACGTAAATCTACACCATTTGCTGCTCAGGTTGCTGCAGAGCGTGCAGGTACTGCTGCTCAAGAATACGGTTTAAAAAATCTAGAAGTTTTCATTAAAGGTCCAGGTCCAGGTCGTGAATCTGCTGTACGTGCTTTGAATGCTGCTGGTTACCGTATTACCAACATTACTGACGTGACGCCTATACCACATAATGGTTGTCGTCCACCGAAGAAACGTCGCGTTTAACAATAGGTTAGGAGAAATAACATGGCAAGATATTTGGGCCCTAAGCTCAAGCTGAGTCGTCGTGAAGGTACTGACCTGTTCCTTAAGAGCGGCGTAAGAGCTATCGACTCTAAGTGTAAACTTGAGACTGCACCTGGTCAGCACGGCGCCCGTAAAGGTCGTTTATCTGATTACGGTTTACAATTACGTGAAAAGCAAAAAGTACGTCGTATATACGGTGTATTAGAAAAGCAATTCCGTAACTACTATAAAGAAGCTGCTCGCCTTAAAGGTAATACAGGTGAAAACTTGTTACAGCTTTTAGAGCAACGTTTAGACAATGTTGTATATCGCATGGGTTTTGCTAGCACACGTGCAGAAGCACGTCAGTTAGTAAGCCATAAAGCGATTTTAGTTAATGGTCGTGTTGTGAACATTCCTTCATACGTAATTACTCCAGAAGATACTGTTGTAATCCGTGAGAAGTCTAAGACACAAGCACGTATCATCGCTGCTCTAGAGTTGGCTGAGCAACGTGAAAAGCCGACTTGGGTTGAAGTTGACGGTAAGAAATTGGAAGGCAGCTTTAAGCGTCTACCTGAGCGTTCAGACCTGTCTGCGGACATTAATGAACAACTAATCGTCGAACTTTACTCTAAGTAAAGTTAAGAGTTAAGAGAGGATAAAATGCAGGGTTCTGTTACAGAATTTCTAAAACCAAGGTTAGTCGACATCGACGCTATCAACCCAACGCGTTCTAAAATAGTTTTAGAACCATTAGAGCGTGGCTTTGGCCATACTCTGGGTAATGCTTTACGCCGTATATTACTTTCATCTATGCCTGGATGTGCAGTAACTGAAGTTGAAATCGACGGTGTATTACATGAGTACAGCGCGAAAGAAGGCGTTCAAGAAGACATCATTGAAATACTATTAAACCTTAAAGGTTTAGCAGTAACGTTAGAAGGCAAAGATGAAGTTTTTCTGACCCTGACTAAATCTGGTGTAGGCCCTGTTACTGCGGCTGATATTCAGCACGATGGCGATGTAACAATTGCTAATCCAGATCACGTTATTTGTAATTTAACTACAAATAACAGCGAGATCAGCATGCGTATTCGTGTTGAACGTGGTCGTGGTTATGTGCCGGCATCTAGTCGTTTATCCTCTGATGACGATGAGCGTCCAATTGGTAGATTGTTGCTTGATGCATCATTTAGCCCAGTTGAACGTATTGCGTACTCGGTTGAATCAGCTCGAGTTGAGCAACGTACAGATTTAGACAAGTTAATCATTGATATGGAAACAAACGGCACTTTAGATCCAGAAGAAGCGATCCGCCGTGCGTCTACTATCTTAGCTGAGCAATTAGATGCATTCGTAGATTTACGTGATGTAACTGAGCCAGAAGAGAAAGAAGAGAAGCCAGAATTCGATCCTATTCTACTTCGTCCAGTTGATGACCTTGAATTAACAGTACGCTCAGCAAATTGTTTGAAAGCCGAGCAAATTCAATATATCGGTGATTTAGTTCAGCGCACTGAAGTTGAGCTTCTTAAAACACCTAATTTAGGTAAGAAGTCTCTAACTGAAATTAAAGACGTGCTAGCTTCACGTGGACTTTCTCTGGGCATGCGCCTAGAAAATTGGCCACCTGCAAGTTTAGCTGAATAATCTAAATCACTATATTAGTTTAGTTAGAAGGATAGGGTCATGCGCCATCGTAAGAGTGGTCGTCAATTAAACCGTAACAGTAGCCATCGTAAAGCGATGTTTAGCAATATGGCAGGTTCTTTGGTGAAACATGAAATCATCAAAACTACTTTGCCTAAAGCGAAAGAGTTACGTCGTGTAATTGAACCTTTAATCACACTGGCTAAGACTGACAGTGTAGCAAATCGCCGTTTAGCGTTTGCTCGCACGCGTGATAATGAAGTTGTTGGTAAATTATTCAGTGAAATCGGTCCACGTAACGCGGATCGTCCAGGTGGTTACACTCGTATTCTTAAGTGTGGCTTCCGTACTGGTGATAATGCACCAATGGCTTATATTGAACTAGTTGGTCGCCCAGCGACTAGCGAAGCAGTTCAAGAAGACGCACAGTCTGCAGAGTAAGTCTTAAAGAAACCTAAAAGCCGAGCCTATGCTCGGCTTTTTCTTGCCTAAAATTTGTCAAACTATATGAACCAGTAATTACCTTCTATTATGGGCAATGACTCATAGATTCTGAATTGATAAGTTGTTTTGACAGCTGCTTTAATAGCTCTACCTAATTACTCTTTATTTACCATTCATTCAAAATAGCCTATCAGATTCTAGTTAAAGATCATTTCCACTATATATTGTGATTTACAGCTATTAATAATACCGCCGCGAATTGAGCTACAATTAGAGCAATCCCTAACGAAGTTTCTACTTATACAGCTGATTAAAAGATATAACGTGCGTACTCTTATAAATATACCGGTACTAAGAAGCTCAGAGTAAAGTTAACCATTACGGCCTAAGTAAACTTCCTCCTAAAATATGTAAAACTATTATTAAACATAGGCTGATCAATTTAATTCTCAGCTTTTGATTAATTTAAATGATTATAGGAATACGACTCTTGCTCTATTGGTTGTTTTTTCTGCATCGATGATCGAAATGTGTCTCTACCCGTTAGTAGTTGCCACAACTTTCATTTCAAATAGCTCTATGAACCTATTAATAATGGTAGTTTAGTTGTGTTTTTGAGCGTTTAGCTCAAATACCCAGCGAACAGCACATTATTTCAAGTTTTCTTCAAAAAAGGGTTGATCTGTTTTCGGATCTCCCTATAATGCGACCCCACTGAGACGGGAAACGCCAACGCATAGCGAGGCACGAAC
>NZ_JADYXO010000002.1:0-289079 GCF_015864295.1 Pseudoalteromonas sp. NZS127_1
TGTGAAGAATCAAACTGAATATCAGCCCCAAGCTATTTAAAGAAAGCTTGAGGCTGGTTAGAAGAGATGGTATCTACGCCGATAATATTATTACCGAGCTGCTGCTCATTGTTAGCAATGGCCTCCCAAAAACCAAAAAAAGCCCTTATAAAAATAGTGCTTTTGTGTAGCAACGTAGTAATTACCTTGTCCTACCTCATCAACAAACAAGATAATTAAACCTTTCTCTCACTAAACCCCATTAAAATAAAATTTACATAGTTAACTTAGTGGTGATATAACTGAATGTGTTTTAGGAACGGAGTTGGTGATAAATCAAACCGTTAGCTGCCCGCTAAAAAATATTACTCAACTAGCTTACCCTCACACCTTTTACTTAAGGAAAGTAAAAACCCTAACTAAAACAGCGTTTACCACATTTTAAAATAACAAAAAGCACAAGTAGGTTGTACTAATGGAAGAGTATTTAATCGTTAAACAAAAAAGTAGATACCCTATCGCTGTTGCGGCTTTATTGCTGTTATTGGTTTTGGGCTATTTAATTAAGATACTACTTTTCTCAAGTGATATTCCTGAACGTTATTTAAAGCCAATACTAGTCTCTCAAGTATCATTACCCAATGTATTAAAAGGAATTGGTACAATAGAGCCTACACAAAGAGAGCTTTTGTCTGCGCCGCTAAAAGGCAATATCAACACACTTACAATTCGTGAAGGGCAAGCTATAAAAAAAGGCCAAGTATTGGCAAAGCTGACTAACTACGAATTGGAACAAGATATACATAATGCGAGTTACGAGCAGCTTAATTTAGAATCTCAAGTGGCTATTGATAAAAGCAATTTAGCAATCAAGCTCTCGCAAATTAAAGTCGACTTATCAAAAGCTAAAATGGCATTGCAACAGCAAGCGCTTGAATTAAATGCTAATAAAGTTTTAATGGAACAAGGTATTATTTCTGCAATTCGCTTTAAACAAAGCGAAATGCTTTACAAGCAAAGTGAACTTGAAGCTAATGCCAAACATGATGAACTTAGTCTATTTACAGAGGCATTCGATCAGCAATTAATTGCGCTTAATAACAAGGTAAACATAGCAAAAAATAAGCTTAGCTATTTAAAAAGGCGTCAAGAGCAACTAACACTCACAGCAAACTTTGACGGCACCGTAAGTCAAAATTTAGCTAAATTAGGCCAAGCGGTCACGCAAGGGCAATCACTGTTTGAGTTAATAGAGACCGACAACTTACTGGCTAAAATACAAGTCCCTCAGTATTCATCTAATCAGTTACGAATAGGCCAAAAAGCAGACATAGTTACACCCAGTGGCACAATTGCAGCTAAGGTTGATTACATTGATACAGTAATAAGAAATGGCGCTATTAATGTATTTTTAGTATTAGACACTCCCCCACCATCATGGCTTAGAAGCAGCCAAGCAATAGAAGCCCATATTTATTTGGAGCAATCTTTAGTAGTTCAAAATATTAAAAAACCGAATGATTTTGATAACTACAGCAAATGGAAGGTCTACGAAATAACACCATCGAGTAAAGCTATTCTTACCAATATAAATTATAAAACGACTGAGCAAGACACCTTGAGCTTTAATGAAACGCTAAAAAGTAATTATGTATTATTACTGCCTGCTGATTATGCCACTGAAAATAACTTTGATTTAATAGGCGCTTTTAAATGAGTTATTCGCTGATAGAGTTTAATAATGTTTTTTATCAATACCCTAATACCAAAATTAATACACTTAAAGCTATAAACTTTAAAATAAACAGTGGTGATTATATTGCAATTACGGGCACCTCAGGCAGCGGTAAAAGTACCCTACTTTCTATTTTAGGCTTACTAAATATACCTAGCCAAGGGCAATACACTATTTTAGGCACTAACACAGCAAACTTAATACCCGATGCGATTGCAGCCATTAAAAACAGAGAACTTGGTTTTATATTTCAAAACTTTAATTTGTTAAATCATTTAAGCGTATTTGATAACGTGGCTTTGCCACTCAGTTACAACAAATCGGTGTTAAGAAAGGATTATCAAAAAAAAGTAGAAGCTGCGCTTAATAAAGTAAACATGCTGGAGTTTATTGATAGAAAGCCAAGCCAATTATCAGGCGGGCAACAACAAAGAGTTGCTATTGCTAGAGCATTAATAAATGAGCCCTCTGTTATTTTAGCCGATGAGCCAACTGGTAATTTAGATTCGAGTAATAGCGAACAAATATATCAGTTACTCAATAAGCTAAACGACGAAGGCAAAACAATTTGCTTAATAACACATGATGAAAACCATGCTAAAACAGCAAAAACGCGTTTGTATATTCAAGACGGACAGCTTAGTGCGCAAGGTTTTTAATGCTGAACTTAATTACTGATCTGACCTTAAACTGGCTAAAATATGCTAAGCAAAATACTAAATTATGGCTTAGCTGTTTGTTGCTGAGTATTCCTTTATGTTTAATTTTAAATATAAGTAATATTCATAGTCAGTTTTTATCAGCCGATTACACGGCAATAAATAACATCCCAAAGATTAAACAAGTTTATTTAAGTGACACTCAAAATGACTTGCCCGTTGATGAGTACATTTTTGATGAAATAACTGTATTGCACCAAGATTTAGTCGGCGTTTTTGAGCGCTCTATTGATTTATCACTAAAGCTTTCGGTTAATCATGATAGTGAGCCTGTTAAGGTAAGCTTTATATCGGGGGGGTATAAACAATTAGGTATCATTCCTGCCTTAGGCAGCTTTGAGAAATTAGATTACCCAAAACAAGGCAGCGCACTAAGTGCCGCGATTAGCTATTCGTTTTGGCATACTCATTTTAAAGGTGTCACTGATATTATTGGCAAACAGCTTGTTGTTAATAATAAAAGCATAAACATTGTCGCAGTAATGCCAAAAGAGTTTAAAAGCTTTAAACGTGCCTATGAACCTAAACTTGTTATTCCTTACTCGCAACTTAAACGTATTTTGCCTCAAGAAAGTAGCCTGACCCCAGATACATTTACGTATATTTTAGGGCACGTTAAAAATAAAACACTCTTTTTAAGCTTGCTAAATAAGCACTTACAAAACGAAATGTTTATATTTGATAATACCGAACTTAAGTTTAGTGATGGTATTGGCGTTAACCCAACTCACTTTAATAAAATAATAAAGCGCCTAAATTTATTGCAGTTACTTTATTATATTTTGCTCTTATTTAGCTTTATTGCCTTTTGTGCATTTTACTGTGCAGAGTCAATTAAAAAGCAACAAGAAGAAACTATACGCAAATTATGCGGAGCCAATAACACACACATTTTTGTGCAGCAAATTACTGATATCGTACTCACAAGCCTACTACTTGTTATTGTAATGTGCGTTTTGTATCCACTGAGCGACCGCATCAGCGCAATTTTATTACCAAGCCTGAACCAGCTAAACAGCTCTTTTTCATTATTTACGCTGGCGGTATTTTACATTGTTATTATTACTTTTTTATCGGCGCTTAGTTATTTTCAACGAAGGTGGATACACAGCAGTATTGGACGCGGCCAAAGTGCAACAACAAGCGAAAAAGTACAAGTGTTCTCATTGCTTTCGCTACTTACTAGCCTTGCTATTACAAGTGTTTACATTAGTAGTTTGGTTATTTACAGCCAGATTAATTTAAATAATAAAAGTATGGGTTTTAATGCAGATAATATTCTAATTGCCAGCTTTAGTTTTCCACAATCACCTAGCGAGGCCTTTAATGCAAATAACTCTGCTCAACAATTAATTCAGCAATTAAATTCACTGCCCATTATTGAAGAAGTATCACTTAGCTCTGCTCCGCCACTATCAGATCGCAGTGGGTTTAGTGCATGGTACACCGTTACCGGACAAGCTATCAGTTCGGGTAAAAGCGCCAGTACCGCAAGCCATAGAGTGAGCCCGCATTACTTTAAAACTATTGGCGCTAAGCTTATCTCAGGGCAAAGCGTGCAATGGCAACAGTATCAAAGCATTGTTGTTAACAGTGCTTTATGGGATCAATACTTTGCAGACACAGAACTAAGCCAAGCTTATTTATTAGCCCAATTTGATACTGGAAAAGTAAAGCATAAAGTAGTTGGCGTTGTTAATGATATTTATAATGAAGGAGCAGATACACCCGTTCAGCCCACTGTGTACAGTGTAATAAGCGCCCTGACAGGTTTTGAAACAATCATAATTAAAACTTATGCGCCCATCACACAAGTTGAAAGTGAACTCCAAACGGCAGTAAAGGCATTAAGTGTAAACTTTAACGATTTATCACTTACCCCCCTTTCGTCTTTAGTAAAAAATGAGCAAGCCCCTAGAAATGCATTACTTATAATTACCGTTGTGTGCTCCTCAATTCTTCTACTCTCTGCGTTTTTATACAACTACAGTAGTATTAAACAACTTACGGCTAAATCATCCACAGAGCTTGCGTTAAGACGTGCTATGGGCGCTCGCAGCTACCAAATATGCTATTTATTTTTAAAGCTCTTTTTCACTGCATTTGTGATAGCCCACATAGTTATTGTTGCACTATTTTTCACCCAACATGAAAAACTACAAACTTTTTTATTTCAACAATCCGTTTTTGACCTAAATATTATACTGATAGTGCATTTAGTCATTTTGTTAGCGGTTATATGTATTATTGCTATAGAGATTAAAAAAACACTTAACAACTCGTGGAATCACTTAACTTAAGGATAAACATGTACAAATTACTACTAGCTACACTACTTATATACGGCGGAAATACATACGCTGAGCAGTACAGTTTCTCTCATTACCAAATGGTTAAATCGCCCATTAATAATACCGCACCACAAATGTTTTTATTTAACAGCAAAGGCGAGCTGATGCATTACTCTGATAAATATTTACCCAATATTTTATCCATTTTTAAAAATAAACAAAGCCATCCTGATTCTGATTTAATTAAAAGTAATTTAGAGCAGCTATTAACAACATTGCCCGATTTTACCCAGCAAAAGTATACGTTGTTTTACACCTCAATAGATGAAGGTATAGGCCCCTGCCCGCCTTGTAGGCAACAAGAAAAAACCATCGACATGCTTAAAAGTAAGTTTTCAGATAAGCAGCTAAAGGTTCATTCAATTTCTATAATTGCCAGTGACTACGGTATATAAAAAAAACCCGCTAAATAACTTTAGCGGGCTTTTTGTTGCGAAGGTTAAATCTTTAAAAAGTTTACAGCGCGTTAAATACGTCGTCAGTTTTAGCCGCGCAAATAAAATCGTTTTTGTGTAGGCCTTTGATTGAATGGCTCCACCATGTAACGGTTACTTTGCCCCACTCGGTTAATAAACCTGGGTGATGGCCTTCGTCTTCTGCCATGTCGCCTACTTTGTTAGTAAACGCGATAGCCTGTTTGAAGTTTTTAAATTTATAAACACGCTCAAGCTGCATAATGCCGTCGCGTACTTCTGGTACCCAGTCTGGGATTTTAGTAATTAATTGCGCTAACTCTTCGTCAGATACTTTTGGCGCATCTACATGACAGGCTTCGCATTTTTGTGCACTTAATGAAGACATTATAAATCCTTACTTTTAGCTTTTTTAGCATTAATGTTTAACTGGCTAATTTTTCTTTTGGTGGAAATTTTGGGTCGTGCAAGCCAAGCTCTTTAGCTCGCTCAACCAAAGTCATAATATCCATTTGCGATATATCAAACAGATCATGAATCGAATTTATGGTGTAGTACTGTGGTTGCATAATATCAATACGGTACGGCGTACGCAGTACATCAAGCACATTCATTGGACTGATTTCTGGCGTGTTTGAATATACGTACTGGGTTTCACCTGGGCTTGATAAAATACCGCCGCCGTAAATACGCAGGCCATCTTCGGTTTGCATTAAACCAAATTCAACCGTAAACCAGTATATACGTGCAAGGTATACACGGTCCTTTTTCTGCGCTGCGTAACCTAATTGCCCGTACTTATGCGTAAACTCAGCAAAGTCAGGATTAGTTAGCATGGCGCAATGGCCAAATATTTCATGAAAAATATCTGGCTCTTGTAGGTAGTCAAATTCTTCGCGGCTACGAATAAATGTAGCTACCGGAAACTGCTTGTTTGCCAGTAATCTAAAAAACTCATCAAAGTCGATAAGCGCAGGCACTGGCGCAACTTGCCATCCGGTAGTGGCAAGTAATACTTCGTTTAATTCGCTTAACTGCGGAATACGATCGTGCGGCAGGTTAATCTTTTTTAACCCTTGCATGTACTCATTGCAGGCTTTGCCTTCTATGCACGCAAGTTGGCGTGCTACAAGCTCAGACCAAATTTTATTTTCTTCATCACTCCAATGTATAACACCATTTTCGTCTGGTGTTTTGGATGTATATTTACTTGCTTTAGCCATAAGTACCTTCTTGGGTGTGAGCCCTAAATCGGTGTCAGTGTGATACTCAAACCTAATGAATATCGAATGACCCCATACTATGCAAAAGTGAAGAAAAGTTTAATAGATAGGCTAACATCAGTATTTGGCACGATCACTACAATCGTAAAGTTAAAGCTACACCTGTGGAACATTAAAAATACATACCTTAAATTAAAGGCCTGCAGCTTGCTTTTATGTGTACACAATTAAATACACCTAACTAATTCGATTAAAAGCTTGGTCTAAATCACTAATAATGTCGTTAACATCTTCAAGCCCAACCGAGAGCCTGATCAGCCCATCACTTATTCCAGCGGCAGCTCGCTCCTCTGGCGTATAAGGCGAGTGAGTCATTGAAGCTGGATGCTGAATCAGTGTTTCAGCGTCGCCTAGGCTTACAGCAAGTGTACAAAGTTTCATACAATCAATAAATTGCGCGCCGTCTTGCTGTGTACCTTTTATTTCAAACGCAATAACACCACCAGCGGCTTTCATTTGGTTACCAATAAACTTATAACCTGGGTGCGATTTAAGCCCTGGGTAATATACGGTAGTTACTTGTGGGTGCGCTTCTAGATATTCGGCTACCGTTTGTGCGCTTTGACAATGGCGCTCTATTCTAATGGCGAGTGTTTTTAGGCCTCGATTAATTAGCCATGCATCGTGCGGGCTTATGGTTGCACCAATATCTTTTAGTACGGTCATTTTAATGTGTGTTATGTGCTCAAGCGATCCACATACAATACCGGCGACTACGTCACCGTGACCATTTAAGTACTTGGTCGCACTGTGCATTATAATGTCGATACCGTATTTTTTGGGTGATTGCAGTAGTGGCGTTAAAAAGGTGTTGTCGACTACACTAATTAAATTGTGCTGTTTTGCAACTGCGCCAATGAGTGCCAAATCAATAACCGCCATAGTGGGGTTAATTGGCGTTTCAACAAATATCATTTTTGAATTAGGTTTGATGGCAGCGCGTAGTTCGTCCTCGTTGGTCATATCAACAAACGTGACTTCGATTCCCCAGCGCGGCAACATATGCGAGAAAAACGCAAAGGTACAACCATACAAAGCACTTGAGGCAACAAGGTGATCGCCCTGCGATAAAAAGCTCAGTACTGAGGCTGATACTGCGCCCATACCTGTTGCTGTTGCAGCAGCGGCTTCACAGCTCTCTAGTTGGGCAACTTTTTGTTCAAGCTCTGTGGTTGTGGGGTTTCCTAAACGCGTATAGATATAGCCAGGTTCGTCGCCTGCAAAACGCGCAGCACCTTGTGCGGCATTTTCAAAATGAAAGGTAGAGGTTTGATACAAAGGAGAAGTAAGTGCGCCGTGCGGGTCGTTTGCTTTTTGTGGTCCGTGAATACACTGGGTGTTTATATGATGCTTGCTCATTGTAGGCTCATTTTTTGATTATTATGTTTTTGCGATTCAACAATCAAAACGTATGCGCTTACAAACAGCAAGCATGCCGGATGCTCAGATGGCTATTTGTGTAAAAACCATGCAGCGCACGTTTGTACACAAATATTGCCACTGCTAATCTAGTGTGTTGGTTCAGCCTTTTTACGGCTCATAATTTTACCTGCAATGCTTTGTACAGTGCCTTTTAGTAAGCTGCGTTTGTTTTCAAGCCTTGGTAATGGGCGGCTAAGCTCCATTGCTTTGTAACCAATACGTGCAGTAAAAATACCCGCGCTTACGCCCTGCGCAGCCCGTCCCGAAAGCTTACCTAGCAGCTCTGCGCTCAGTGCTGTAGCTGCAAGATCAGATACAAGCTCTGCACTGCCTACAAACATCACTTGCCTTATTAACATGCGGTATAACTTTATACGGCTTGCGTAGCCAAAACCAATGCCATAAATTTTACCAATTTGTTCAATTAACTTAGTACCGCGCCAAAGTACGGCCATCATATCCACCAGTGCCAGTGGGCTTAGGGCAACTAGCAGTGCAGATTCGGTCGCAAAACGATTTATAAGCTTTTTAGCTTTGGTGTCTTGGGTTATTAATAAACTGTTGGCGTACAGCGTCATTATTTCTTTGTCGCTGTGATGCATCGCTACTTGGTTTTTAAAGGTTTCAAAGTTATCAAGTTCTTGGTGTTTATTAAGCTTTTCGAGCCAAGGTAATGCACCGCCTACTTGCTCGCTGTTTAAAAGCCTGTCGGCTTCAACTCGGTGCAATTGGTTACGCTTTAAACTGCGCAGCATTCGGTACTCTCGCCACAATAAGCGCCCTATTAGCAGCACACCACTTACAACCGCAGTTAAATAAACACTGCCTAAAATAATTGACTGCTCGAAAGCAAATACTAACGAGTACGCAAACTCTAAAAGCACCAGTACTATAAAACTAATAGCAAACACACCTTTAAGCGTTTGCCACTTTGACTTTTTGTACACAGGCTCAAGATCAATTTCGGGCTCTAATGCTTCATCTTCAAGTTCTTCGTAATCACTTTGTCCGTGCTGAATAATTTTTGCAGGTGCTAAAACGGGTTCGTTTTGCTCAATGCTTTGCGTATCTATACGACGCCCTGCTTGAAATGGTTGGTTTGACTCACTCATGTTAATTTGTCTCCTAGCAGGTACTGCATGACATGATCTAATCGAATATGTTTTAGTTGTTTATCGGGGCTCGGCATTGGAGAGAACGATAAAAACTCAAATCCCTGTGCTGGCCACTCACTTTTATTTAGCATCCGCGTGGGAGGCTGCGGCGGTAAATACGTAAGCCAATCAGGCTCGTTTAATGGTTTACCGTAAATGCAATCAAGCGCTTGGCCTTTGTCGGTAATTTGGCGCGGCTGCGTTGCTGTAATTGACGACATAGCCATGGTTTCTATTTGCACACCATCAAACTTTAAATGATTACTCTGTTCATGCACGAGCGAATCAAGCAGCAGTGCTAAATCTTTATGGTGTTTTGCACTTATGTGGTCTGACTTATTAGCTGCAAATAATATTTTATCTATGTTTGGTTTAAATAAACGTTTAAAAAAGCCTGACTCACCATAGTTAAAGTGCGCGAGTAATTGGTTTATTACACTGCTTTGCTCTTGTAGTGTTTCGTGCCCTTCGTTTAGCGCACTAAGTACATCGACAAGTACAATTTGGCGGTCAAAGTGCCTAAAATGCTCATTATAAAATGGTTTTACAACTTCTTTTATATAGGCGTTAAAACGCTTAATTAAATGCGCTAAATTAGACCCCGCAACGACATTGTCACTGTTTATTTCACCCGATACCGGAAAAAACAATAACAATGGCGCGCCTTGTAAGTCGCCAGGCATAAGCATGCGCCCGGGTTGTAACATGGCAAGTTTGGTATCTTTTTTAAGCCCTACTAACATGCTTTGATAAAGCTGAGCAATATGAGCAAGTGCGTTTTCATCTACAGGCGCATTTAAATCAAGTTGCTCAACAGCAGCTAGAAAATCACTTGATGTATTTACACGCGAAGGCTGAGTTAGTAACGGATATTGCTGTTCGCACCATTGAGAATAGCTTTGCTCAAGCATAGGTAAATCAAGAAGCCATTCACCCGGGTAGTCAATAATATCTAAATAAAGCGTTGATTGCGGCGAAAAGTGCCCGCGCAGCCCTGCATTACTCTGATACTTTATTGCTAAGCGTAGTGTATTAATACGCTCGGTTGATGCAGGCCACGTAGGCATTCCATCGCTGGGTAATAATGAACTTAGCGCGCGCGTATAATTAAATGTAGGGACTTTTAACGCCTCTTGCGGCACAACTTTAGTGGCAACATGGCGATGCTCGCGCATTACATCAAAAAAAGGTAAGTTTTTATCGTCCGCTTGGGTTGTTAAGTGTTTAACAAGCGCGGTAATAAAGGCTGTTTTACCACTACCACTTAGGCCTGTTACGGCAAGTTTTACGTGTTGGTCTAAACTGCGATGAAGGGCTTTTTGTGCTTTGCCTTTAATGCTTTTAAAGGTCTTTTTTGCAAATGATTGGCTCATAAAGTGTCTTGCACCTAATTTGCCGTAATTTATCACGCTGCAAATAAGGTGCTATTAAATCCTTTAAAGTTTGTTAATTTCACGGCTCACCGTAAACTCACTTGAAGTAACATGGCGCTCCATATCTTGAAGGCGAGTATCTACACGCGTTAAACGCTCTTTTAAATCTTGCAATGCGCGGCGCGGTGGCTCGCCCTTTTGCCATACTTTAAATTTTACTTCTAGCGGATCGTCAGTTTTAGTTGAGCTGTTAGTTTGCGCTGTCGCGGGCTCTTTTTTATCTAAAATAAACCAGGCTGCAATATACGCTACCACAAATAATGGGCCACCCGTTAGCAGTACCGCACTAACAAATATAATGCGAACTAACCATAACTCCATATTAAAGTAGTCACTTAATCCCGCACATACGCCGGCTATTTTACCGCGTTGTGGGTCTCTTAATAATTCGCGTTTGGCACTCATACTTTGCGTCTCCATTGTGGTGACTCTTGATCAAGCAATGCTTCTAGTGTTTCGACTCTGTCGGCCATTTTTTCGGCTTTATGTGCAAGCTCAAGTAACTGGCGATGTTCGTGCTCACTTAAACCTTGGCTTACTTGTTTTTTGCTACGGTAATGTAAAATTAACCACAGCGGTGCAACAAAAATCATAAACAAGATAAATGGTGCAACTAGTATCTCTGGATCAAACATAATCCTCTCCTGACAATCCGTTTTGATGTTTTTAAGCAGTGGGGTACTTTAAGTACCCCTTTATAAGTTATTTATCAGCTAGCTTCTTTTTAAGTTCGGCTAGCTCATCATCTATCTTTTCATTTTTTTGTAGATTAGCAATTTCGTCCGCTAACGTCTTTTTACCTAAATCGTAAGACTCAATTTGAGATTCTAGTCCATCAATTTTAGTTTCGTAACGTTCAAAGCGATTAAGTGCGTCTTCTACTTTTGAGCTATCAAGTGTCTTTTTCACTTCAAGGCGCGACTCAGCCGAACGCTGGCGAAGTATAATTGCCTTTTGACGTGATTTCGCATCTGCTAGCTTTTCTTGTAGTGTCGTTACTTCTTGTTGTAGTTTCTCAATATGAGACTCTACATGTTCAAGTTCACTCGCTACTGAAGTAACTGCATCTGCCGACTTTTGCTTTTCAAGTAGGGCTGAACGCGCTAAATCGTCGCGGTCTTTACTTAAAGCCAGCTCGGCTTTATCTTGCCAATCACTTACTTGTGCTTTAAGTGTATCTAGGCGGCGTACGATTTCTTTTTTCTCAGCCAATGTTTTAGCTGATGTAGAACGTACTTCAACAAGCGTATCTTCCATTTCTTGAATAATCAGACGAACCATTTTTTCTGGGTCTTCTGCTTTATCTAAAATGGCGTTGATATTAGAATTAACAATATCTGCAAAACGTGAAAAAATTCCCATAACATTTACCTCTGTAATTAAAACTTAGTTAGTCTGCTATAACTAGTATCAATATGCTTGCCAACTTTTTAAAAGTTAAAATACACTTTATTTTCATTACGTTAAACTAAATATACAAATTTCTTTAGTTATCCCTACTTATGAAATACACTAACTGTTAGTAAAAATGACCAAGAGTTAGGAAATATGAGCCAATATCGCCAACAGGATAATTTACTCGGCCAATCAGATAGCTTTCTGTCTGTATTAGATCAGGTATCGCAACTGGCTAATTTAGATAAACCGGTACTTATTATTGGTGAACGCGGCACAGGTAAAGAGCTAATAGCAGCGCGCTTACACTTTTTATCAAAACGTTGGGATCAAAACTACGTAAAGCTTAACTGTGCAGCGCTTAACGAAAACCTTCTCGAAAGTGAATTGTTTGGCCACGAAAGCGGTGCCTTTACGGGGGCAAGTAAACGCCACGAAGGTCGTTTTGAACGCGCTAACAGCGGCACACTGTTTTTAGATGAATTAGCAAACACCTCAGCTATGGTACAAGAAAAACTACTGCGCGTTATAGAATACGGTGAGTTTGAGCGTGTTGGCGGCAAACAAACTGTAAAAGTAGATACACGCTTAGTGTGTGCTACAAACGAAGACCTCCCTTATTTGGCTGAGCAAGGTGAATTTAGAAGTGACTTACTCGATCGCCTTGCCTTTGACGTAATTACCCTGCCGCCACTGCGCGAACGCCAAGACGATATTATGTTGCTTGCTGAGCAGTTTGCGATGAATATGGCGCGCGATTTAGAGTGGGAACTCTTTAGCGGTTTTACCCGAAGCGCAACAGAAACACTGCTTAGTTATGATTGGCCTGGTAATATTCGCGAACTTAAAAATGTGGTTGAACGAAGCTTATATCGCCACGGTAGTGAACATATCCCCGTTCACCAGATTATTTTAGACCCATTCGACAGCCCATTTAGACCAAAAGCGCGCATTAAAGCACCTGTAGCGACTCAAACTGTTAATGTCGAGCCTATTGTAGTTGCACAGCCGATTGCTCAAGCAAGCGCAGATATAACCCTTGATATTCAATTTCCGTGTAGCTTAAAAGAACGTTCAAACGACTTTGAAATAAACATGATTAATAAAGCGCTCGAACATAGCCAATTTAATCAAAAGAAAACTGCAGAAGTACTTGGTTTAACGTATCATCAATTACGTGGTTATCTTAAAAAATACAACTTGTTGGATCAACAATAGTCAGAGGTTATGCGGGTGCATAAATTATTACTTGTTTTGCTTGCCACCACTTTGGTTGGTTGCCTTGATAGCAAAGAAGAAATCATAGAAGAAAAAAACCAAGGCTTAGTTTACTGCGCTGAAGCCAACCCTGTGTCGTTTAATCCGCAAGTCACGACCACCGGTTCAACTATTGATATAATTGCTAACCAATTATACGACCGTTTAATTAGTATTGACCCTGTTACGGCAGAGTTTCAAAGTGAGCTGGCGACCGATTGGAAAATTAGTAAAGATGGTAAATCGGTTACCTTTACCTTGCGTAAAGATGTAAAGTTTCATACAACTTCTTATTTTACCCCCTCGCGGGATTTTAACGCCGACGACGTTATATTTACCTTTAGCCGATTATTCGATGTCTATAATCCATATCACTTTGTGGGCGATGCCAATTACCCGTATTTTCAAAGTGTGGGGATTGATCAACTTATTCGTAAAATTGTGCGCGTGTCTGACTATCAAGTGCGTTTTGAATTGTTTAATCCTGAAAGTAGCTTTTTAGCCAATATGGCTACCGACTTTGCCGTGGTGCTTTCAGAAGAATACGCCATGAAACTTAAGAAAAACAATCAAGAAAACTTATTTGATCAGTACCCAATTGGTACCGGTCCGTATATTTATAAAGAATATCGTCGAGATCACCTTGTACGCTTTTATCGTAATCCACTTTATTGGAAGCATGACGTTGCTCTTGAACAATTGGTTTACGACATAACGCCTAATGGCACTGCGCGCATAGCCAAAATGCTGACTAAAGAGTGCGATGTAACGGCTCACCCAAGTAGTGCGCAATTAAGTATTTTAGCGCAACGCGATGATATAAATATCGAAAAAGAAACAAACTTAAACATAGGTTATTGGGCGTTTAATACAGAACGTGCCCCGTTTGACGATTTACGCGTACGCCAAGCACTCGCGCATGCAATAGATGTAGATAAAATAATGCAGGCGGTTTATTACGGTAACGGTACTCGCGCACAATCTATTTTGCCGCCAACCTCTTGGGCGTTTGAGCCACAAGAAGATATTCCTACGTTTGATCCAGAACTTGCTAAAAAGTTACTTATTGAAGCAGGCTTACCTGATGGCTTTGATATGACAATATGGGCTATGCCTGTGAGTCGTATTTATAACCCTAACGCACGTAAAATGGCTGAGCTTATGCAAAGCGATTTGCGCAAAGTAGGCGTTAATGTAAGTATTGTAGAATATGAGTGGAACACGTTTATTCAGCGTATTGGCGAGCACAGGCACGACAGCGTGTTACTTGGTTGGGCGGCAGATACACCCGATCCTGATAACTTTTTTAGCCCACTGCTCAGTTGTACCGCTACTTTTAGTGGCAAAAACCCAGCAAACTGGTGTAATCCCCAATTTGATTTATTGCTTACTCAAGCACTCGACACCACTGATTTAAACAAACGTAAAAAATACTACGACGATGCACAAAGTTTGATTATTAAAGAGCTGCCGTTATTGCCTATTGCTCATGGCCTGCGCTTTCAAGCGAGTAGCGCCGATGTGGAAGGCATAACACTTGGCCCGTTTGGCGCTATTTCACTTGCCAATGCGAGGAAAAAATAATGATCTTAGATTATATTTTACGCCGCCTTGGTTTATTCCTTTTTATGATACTAATGCTTAGTGTATTTACGTTTTCGCTGGCGTATTTATTTCCCGGTGATCCACTCAGTAATTTAAGTGGCATACCGAGCAGTAACTTTGCACAGCATAGTGAGCTTGAAGACAAATATTTATACAACAGCAATTACTTTATGCAATACATTGCCTTTTTAGGGCGAATATTTCAGGGTGATTGGGGGCTTTCGTTTGCCTCAGGTAACAGTGTCTTTAGCCATATTGTTGATTTGCTACCGGCCACTTTAGAGCTAAGCGTATACGCATTAATTGTATCGGTTGTTATTGGTGTACCGACTGGCATTTTAGGCTCTGGCTATCATAAACGTTGGCCCGACAAGCTTATAAACTCGACCACTATGTTGGGTTATTCAATGCCTGTATTTTGGCTCGCATTGTTATTAATAATGGTTTTTTCATTAAAGCTTGGCTGGTTTCCTATGTCGGGGAGAATGGGGCTCCTTTACGAAATACCCGCAAATACTGGGTTTATTTTAATTGATATTGCACTTGCTGGCTTTCCGTATAAAGGCATGGCTTTTGTTGATGCGCTGCGCCATTTAACGCTCCCTACAATTGTACTTGCTATGTATCCTACAACCGTATTAATTCGCTTTACTCGCGAGTCGATGCTTAAGGTAATGGATCAAAACTTTATTAAAACAGCTAGGGCAAAAGGCCTTAACCGCCGTCAACTTATCATGCACCATGCACTGCGTAATGCATTACTGCCGGTAATTAAGCAAATTGGTTTGCAATTTAGTACGCTAATAACGCTTGCGATGATTACCGAAGTTATTTTTTCGTGGCCGGGTATTGGCCGATGGTTAATCGATAGTATTTATCAGCGTGACTTTCCTGCAATTCAAGGCGGATTAATGGCGGTATCTTTATTTGTTATTTTAGCTTCTATTACAGCTGAACTTACTTACACTTTATTCGATCCACTCTCGCGGAATCAGGCTCATGGCAAAGTTTAATTTATTTTCTGAAGAGTCGAATAAATCGCCACTCGCGCGACTTTGGCGAAAATTTAAAAATAACCACCCTGCTTTGGTTGGTTTATGGATATTTATGGCGTTTGCACTATTAGCCGCCACCGCTCCTTTTTTAGCCCCGTATGGTGTAAACCAACAACACAGTGATGCACTGCTTATTCCGCCATCGTGGCGAGAAATGGGCGATGTACGCTTTCTTTTAGGTACCGATGATTTAGGCCGTGATGTACTATCGCGCTTAATGAATGGGGCTACGTATACGTTTGGCCTCTCTGTTGTAGCCGCCCTAATCACGACTATTTTTGGTGTGTTAGTGGGTACTTTTGCAGGGATTAGTAAAGGGCTGCGTTCAAGCTTTTTAAATCACTTGCTTGATATAACGCTTTCTATTCCTTCTTTGTTATTGGCAATAATCATAATCGCCATACTCGGCCCAGGTTTAATGAATACCGTATGGGCGATTATTTTAGCGCTACTGCCGCAGTTTATTCACTCAGTGCGTAACCTAATTGTTGATGAATTAAGTAAAGATTACATTACCGCATTTAAACTCGATGGCGCATCTAATTGGCATATTATATCGCGCGGTATTTTCCCTAATATTTATGAACATATTGTGGTTATATTCACGATGGCGCTTTCTACCGCTATATTAGATATTTCAGCACTGGGATTTTTAAAATTAGGGGCTCAGCCACCAACGACCGAATGGGGCGCAATATTAGCCGAAAACCTAGGCCTTATTTATTTAGCGCCGTGGACTGTAGCGCTACCTGGTGTGCTGTTATTTTTAGCCGTGTTATCTACTAATTTAGTAGGCGATGGCCTGCGACAAGTGCTTAAAGCACGTAAGGCTGATTAAATGCAATTACTCGATGTTCGTAACTTAACAATTGAACTACGTACCTCTGAAACTGTAATTAGAGCCGTAGACAGAGTGAGTTTCAGCTTAAAAGAAGGCGAAGTACATGCGCTTGTAGGCGAGTCTGGCTCTGGTAAAAGCCTAATAGCAAAAGCGATTATTGGTGTATTGAACGAACGCTGGGATATTACTGCCGACCGTATTCATTGGCGCGGCGTAGACTTAATGCGTTTAAGCCCAGAGAAGCGCCGTAAAATAGTAAGCCAAGATATAGCGATGATCTATCAAGATCCAAGCCGCTGCCTTGACCCAACCGCTAAAATATTTGATCAAATTGCCGAAACACTCCCTGAGGTAGCAACTAAAGGTTTCTTTTTAAAACGCAACCGCGAAAGAAAAGACAGAGTAAAAGCACTTATTCATAAAGTGGGCATTAAAAACCACGAAGCGGTACTAAGCAGTTACCCTCATGAGCTCTCAGAAGGCGTATGCCAAAAAGTAATGATTGCAATGGCCATTGCTCGCACACCTAAGTTATTAATAGCTGATGAGCCAACTACAGCGCTTGAAAGCACAACTCGCGCGCAAGTATTTAGGTTATTAAAAAGCTTAAACCAGCTTAAAAACATGTCTATTTTAATGATTTCTCATGAACTTGAAGAGATTGCACATTGGTCGCATGGTATTCATGTTTTATATTGCGGGCAAATGGTTGAAGCAGGCCCAACTCATGAAATATTTAAACAGCCTCGCCATCCATACACGCAAGCATTATTAAAAAGTTTGCCAGACTACGAACAAGGTTTAGCGCATAAAGAACCTTTTTATGCACTTAAAGGAACTATCCCTACTCTACAACATTTACCTATTGGCTGCCGCCTCGGGCCGCGTTGTCCGCAAGCACAAAAAGCCTGCGTGGTAACTCCCACCCTTACTAAGCATCATGGTCATAGTTATGCGTGCCATTTTCCGTTAATTAAGGACATGAAATAATGCAACCGCTACTCAAAGTACAAGCGCTATCAAAAACATTTAATGTGCGAGCTGGGCTTTTTTCACGTAAAAAGTTTGAAGTACTTAAAAATATTTCGTTTTGCGTGGGTAAAGGCGAAAGTATTGCCATAATTGGTGAAACAGGCGCAGGTAAAAGTACGTTAGCAAAACTACTTTCAGGAGCTGATACTGCTGATAGCGGGCAAATTTTGCTCGAGAATAATATTATCGAAGATAATGGCGTACGCGATAATCAATGTCGCCATATTCGTATGATTTTTCAAGATTCAGCTGCATCGCTCAACCCGGGGTTAACTATTGGCGAAATGCTTGATGATTGCCTGCAATATAATACTGAGCTTGATGAAGCCGAACGAACTGAAAAGATTGATGCAACGCTTTCAAAGGTGGGTTTGTTAATCGATCATAAACACTACTACCCGCATATGTTTAGTGTGGGGCAACTACAGCGTGTAGCGTTTTCTCGTGCATTAATCTTAGATCCTAAGGTGATTGTGCTTGATGAAGCCGTTTCGTCTTTAGACCCTTCTATACGCGCGCAAATAGTGAATTTATTACTTAAGCTGCAGCGCGACACAGGCCTTACATATGTGATGATCACCCATCATTTAAGTCTAGTGCGCCACATCAGTGATTATGTGGTTGTACTCGATAAAGGCGAAGTAGTTGAATACGGCCCTACTGAAGATGTTTTTCAAAATCCCCAATCAAAAGTAACGCAGCGATTACTTAGCTGCTAAACGCAGCCTAGCGTGTAATGTAATCTCCTTTATGAAGGTCTTTGTTAAATGCGCAATTTAACAACTAAAACCATAAAGAGGATCTATGCTAAAAAAAACATTACTCACAGGCATTTCATCATTAGCGTTACTACTGCTATCAACAACCTCAATAGCTGACGAAAACTCTACCTCTAAAAGTTGGGTTGGTGGCGTTGATCATTTAGGTTTAACCGTATCAAACTTAAATGCATCCAAAGCATTTTTTACTGATGTACTTGGTTTTAAAACGCTAGGAAGTGATCCAACCTACCCCGCTTATTTTTTATCAAACAATAAAATAACCATTACATTATGGCGCGTAAAAAATGATGAAAAACGTGTGGAGTTTAATCGGGCAGAAAATGTGGGCTTACACCATTTAGCACTCAGTGTAGAAAGTATCAAAAAGTTAAGCGAGCTACATACACACTTAGAAATGCAAAATAATATTACTATAGAGTTTGCACCAGAAAACTTAGGTAAAGGTCCAACCCAACATATGATGATAAGAGAGCCTAGCGGCAATCGGATTGAGTTTATTGCCAGAGGTAATTAATACCAATCCGCAATAATACTTAATTAAGCGAATTGGTAATATACCAACTTTATTTAAGACAATAAAAAAGGCGCTTTAAAAGCGCCTTTCTTTATGAGCTAAAATTAATTATTCAACAGTTTGTGTAGCCGTTGGTAAGTTAAGTTCAGCATTGGCTTTAAGCGCTTCAATAAATACCATGTAGTTTTTATTAGCTTGCGCCATAGTAATGCTTTGTTTTGCTTGAGGGTCAATATTAGCTGCAACTTGTGCATCTGTTACCGACTTAAGCGCAACAATTGCTGCATCACCATTATTTAAATTAACAAGCTCAACTACTGCCGAATCTGCTGGGTGAGCCATCTTAAATGCTTGAGTCACAATAGCAGGTGAAACAGTGTAGCTTTGACGCGTTAACTGCGCTTCTTGGCGAACCGTTAAACTTTGCTCGTTTGCTACATCGTTTAAGCTCTTACCTGCTTGTACTTCCGCAAATAAGCTACGCGCTTTTTCTTTAGCAAGCTCAGATGATTTTTCGTTAACTAAACGCGCTTTAATTTGCTCGCTTACTTCATCCAGTGGTTTAGTCGCAGCAGGTTTATGCTCGTTAATACGAACAATAATTGCGTGCTCTTCACCCAGTTCAATAACTTCAGAGTTTACTTTATCTTCAAGTAAATCAACTGATGTTAGTGCTGTTACAACTGCAGGACTGTTTAACGGCTCTGGTAAAGCATTAAGTGCTAAAAGAGGTGTAGATTTAACTTCTACTTCAGCAACTTCTGCAGCGTCGTCTAAGCGGTCTGAAATTTCAAATGCAAGTGCACCCATCTCAGTTTGCTTTTCGTAAAACGCATCTACTTTTTCAGCTTGTTCTAGTTCAGCACGTAAGTCAGCTTTAACATCATCATAGGCTTTAACTTGTTGTGGTTGAATATCTGTCAGTTTAATTATGTGATAACCAAACTCAGAAGCAACAACTTCAGAAATATCACCTTTGTTTTGAAGTGCGAAAGTCGCGTCTTCAAATGCAGGGTCCATTACGTCACGTTCTATCCATTCAAGATCGCCGCCCATTTCGCCACTAACGATATCGTCAGATGATGATTCTGCTAACTCAGCAAAGTCTGCACCTTGCTCTAGTTGTGCGTGAAGTGCATTAGCTTTTTCTTTTGCTGCGTCATCGTCTTCACTGTTATCAATTAAGATATGTGATACGCGACGCTTTTCTGGCTCAACGTATTGTGCTTTATTTTGCTCGTAATACGCTTTAACGTCATCCTCGGTTACCGATTCAACATTAATATCTGCTGCTTTAAGCTCAATGTAACTTACCGAAATAAGCTCTGGGGACAAAAATTGTGATGCGTTTAGGTCGTAGTAATCAGACACTTCTTGATCTGATACTTCAACGTTCGCGGTAAGCGCTTCTTTGTTTACTACTACATAATCAATACTACGAGTTTGCTGCTGTAGAGCAATTGCGCTTTTAAGCTCGCTCTCTAGTGCAAAGTCTGTACCTGCAACAGCTGATACTACTTGGCTGCGTGTCATATCTTTACGTAAGTATTCACGAAAAGCATCTGGTTGAAAGTTCATTTGACGAATTACTTGTAAGTAACGGTCGTTATTAAATTTTTCACCAATTTGAAAGTACGGTAGTTCTAAAATTGTTTTACGTACACTTTCATCACTTACGCGAAGGCCTAAATCAGCCGCTAGCTGTGATTGCAATTCTTGTTGTACTAAGCGGTCAACTACACCTTGGCGAATTTGCGCCATGTAATTTGGATCAGCAGCAATTTGTGTAAAGTATTCACCAAATTGTTGCTCTAAACGGCTACGTTCATTTTGGTAAGCACGGTTAAAATCGGTTTGACTAATTTTAATTCCATTTACTTCAGCAACGGGTTGTTCTGTGGTTTGACCTAAGTAACTACCAATCCCTGCTAAGGCAAAAGATAAAATCACCGCGCCTAAAATTATTTTGGCTACAGGTCCTTGCGAACCTTCTCTGATTTTCTCAAGCATTTGTTTATCTCTTTTTGATCAAGGTATTTTACCTTGTCACATGTAAAAAAAGCGTATCTTACCAGATACGCTTTTTCACTTGAAGTAACTGGCGGTAAAGTTACTTAATTCATCTGTTGTGGTGAATCAGTAACTTTACACTCGCCATAACTAATGTGTTTAAAACAGTGATTAGTTTACTGCGTCTTTAAGCGCTTTACCGGCTTTAAAAGCAGGAATAGTTGCAGCAGCAATTTGGATTGTTTCACCAGTTTGCGGGTTACGGCCTGAACGTGCAGCACGGTCACGTACTGAGAAAGTACCAAAACCAACAAGTGCAACTGAGTCGCCTTCTTTTAGCGCGCCAGATACAGATTCGATGAATGAATCTAGTGCACGACCTGCAGCCGCTTTAGAAATGTCAGCATCAGCTGCGATTTGATCGATTAATTGAGATTTATTCACAATATCATCCTCTTTCATTGTTATTATCAAGAGCGATGGTTTTTTAAACTAACATCACTGTTTTGAAAATTTTAGAGCAAACTTTTAATGCTCACATGATTATATTTTTCTTAAGCCTACGCCCCATAAGGGCTAGGCTTGAAAACCAGTGCTTAACTTATCATACCGTTTAGATTTGAAAAGCCCTAAAAAGCACTTTTTTTAGCTTTTTTCTTGGTTTTTAGGTGTTTCGACCGAAAAACTCTCAACAGGATGCACTAAAGCAAGCTTTAACACCTCGTCAATCCACGTAACTGGGTGAATATCCAAGCCTGCCAGTACGTTTTCTGGGATCTCTTTTAAGTCACGTTCGTTAATTTTTGGAATGATGACTGTTTTAATTCCACCACGATGCGCTGCCAATAATTTCTCTTTTAAGCCACCAATAGGAAGTACTTCACCACGTAGCGTAATTTCACCGGTCATTGCAACATCTGCGCGTACAGGATTACCTGTTAAACTAGATACAAGACCCGTTACCATTGCTGCGCCCGCACTTGGACCATCTTTTGGTGTAGCGCCCTCAGGTACGTGTACGTGAATGTCACGTTTTTCGTAAAAGTCGCTATTAATACGAAATGTATCTGCACGATTACGTACTACCGTCATTGCCGCTTGAATCGACTCTTGCATTACATCGCCCAGTGAACCGGTATAAGTTAACTTGCCTTTACCTGGTACAGCTGCACATTCGATTGTTAGCAAATCACCGCCAACTTCTGTCCATGCTAAGCCTGTAACTTGACCAATGCGGTCGCCATCTTCAGCTTTACCATAGTCAAAGCGTTGTACACCTAAAAAGTCTTCTAGGTTATCTTGATTGATAGTTACTGTTTTAGTGTCTTTTTCAATTAAGATATTTTTAACTGCTTTACGGCATAATTTTGAAATTTCGCGCTCTAGGTTACGTACACCCGCTTCACGTGTGTAGTAACGGATAATGCCAATAATTGCACTATCATCAATTACAATCTCATGCTCTTTTAAGCCATTGCGCTTAACTTGCTTGGTGATTAAGTGTTCTTTTGCAATGTTTAGCTTTTCATCTTCGGTGTAACCCGATAAGCGAATAACTTCCATACGATCCAATAATGGGCCTGGGATGTTAAAGCTATTTGATGTAGCTACAAACATAACATCAGATAAATCGTAATCTACTTCGAGGTAGTGATCGGCAAAGTGACTGTTTTGCTCAGGATCAAGCACTTCTAATAGTGCTGATGCTGGATCGCCACGCATGTCTGATGACATTTTATCGATTTCATCTAACAAAAATAATGGATTTTTAACGCCCACTTTTGTCATGTTTTGAATTAGCTTACCTGGCATTGAACCAATGTATGTACGACGATGACCACGGATCTCAGCTTCATCACGTACGCCGCCAAGCGCCATACGAACATACTTACGACCAGTTGAACGCGCTATAGATTGCCCAAGTGATGTTTTACCAACACCTGGTGGCCCAACTAAACATAAAATTGGCCCTTTAAGCTTATTAGTACGCTGTTGTACTGCGAGATACTCAATAATGCGTTCTTTTACTTTATCTAAGCCGTGGTGATCGCTATCAAGAATTTTTTGCGCGCCCGCTAAGTCTTTTTTCACTTTAGAGCGTTTTTTCCATGGCACATTAATTAATGTATCAATGTATGAACGCACTACAGTCGCTTCTGCAGACATTGGCGACATCATCTTAAGCTTATTAAGCTCTGTCGTCGCTTTGTCTTGTGCCTCTGCTGGCATACCCGATTCTTCGATGCGTTTTTTAAGTGCTTCAAATTCATCAGGTACATCGTCAAGCTCACCCAGCTCTTTTTGAATGGCTTTCATTTGCTCATTGAGGTAATACTCGCGCTGAGACTTTTCCATCTGCTTTTTAACGCGGGTACGAATTTTCTTCTCAACTTGCAGTAAGTCTATTTCGCCTTCCATTAATGCCATTAAATATTCAAGACGTTCTGTAACGCTTGAAATTTCGAGCACTTTTTGCTTTTCAGGTACTTTAAGCGGCATATGGGCTGCCATTGTATCGGCAAGGCGTGCTGGCTCATCAATACCTGAAACTGAAGTTAGTACTTCAGGTGGAATTTTTTTGTTTAGCTTTACATAGCCTTCAAACTGGCTAATTGCGCTACGAATAAAAATATCTTGTTCTTTCTCATCTACCGAATCAGATTCAATAAATTGAGCATTAGCAACAAAAAAGTCATCGTTATCTACAAATTCTTCAATTTGTGCGCGCTGTGTACCTTCAACTAAAACTTTAACTGTACCGTCTGGTAATTTTAATAACTGAAGTACAGTGGCAATAGTACCGATACGATAAATATCATCTTGCTCTGGTTCATCTACAGTTGCATCTTTTTGTGCAACCAAGAAAATTTGTTTGTCTTTGTCCATTGCCGCTTCTAGGCATTTTATTGATTTTTCACGGCCAACAAAAAGCGGGATCACCATGTGCGGGTATACCACAACATCGCGCAGTGCAAGGACTGGGATTTCGACTCGGTCGGTTCTCTCAAGCGTCATTATAGTTTCTCTTCGCACTTCATTTATTTTAAAGATTACTCAAGTATATGGGGATAACCTAATTAAAGTTCAACAATTTTCCCATACTCGATTAAATTAATTATAAAAAAAGGAGCCTAAGGCTCCTTTTTTCATTCAAATAGCTTAAAAACTATTCTGATGCAGCTTTATCTTGTTTATTATTTTCATAAATCAAGATTGGGTCTGACTCACCTTTAATAACGGTTTCATCAATAACCACTTTGCTTACGTCATCCATTGAAGGAAGTTCGTACATAGTATCAAGTAACACACCTTCAACGATTGAACGAAGACCACGTGCACCTGTTTTACGCTCCATTGCTTTGTGGGCAATCGCAGCTAAGGCATCATCGCGAAACTCAAGTTCAACGTCTTCCATACCAAACAATACTGAGAACTGTTTAGTAATCGCGTTTTTAGGTTCACTCAATATTTGCACAAGAGCAGCTTCGTCAAGTTCTGTTAACGTAGCAACTACTGGCAAACGACCTATAAACTCAGGAATTAAGCCGTATTTAACTAAATCTTCTGGTTCTACGTCTTTAAAAGTTTCACTTAAAGAACGACTCGCCGCAGATTCTTTTACGCTAACGCCAAAACCGATACCGGTATTTTTATGGCTACGTTGCTCAATTACTTTATCTAGGCCTGAAAATGCACCACCACAAATAAACAAGATTTTAGACGTATCTACTTGTAAAAACTCTTGTTGTGGATGTTTACGACCACCTTGCGGTGGAACAGAAGCAACGGTGCCTTCAATCAGTTTAAGTAGCGCCTGTTGAACGCCCTCACCCGATACATCACGTGTAATTGACGGGTTATCTGATTTACGAGAAATTTTGTCAATTTCATCAATGTAAACAATGCCACGTTGCGCTTTTTCAACATCGTAATCGCATTTTTGTAAAAGCTTTTGAATGATGTTTTCAACATCTTCACCTACATAACCTGCTTCGGTTAATGTAGTGGCATCGGCCATAGTAAACGGCACATCAAGTAGACGCGCTAATGTTTCTGCAAGTAATGTTTTACCACTACCTGTTGGGCCGATAAGCAAAATATTACTTTTACTTAATTCAATGTCTTGCTTAGTCGATTGGTTACGTAGGCGTTTATAATGGTTATAAACGGCAACAGACAATACTTTTTTAGCATGATCTTGACCAATAACATAATCATCTAAGTGTTTACGAATTTCTTTTGGTACAGGTAGTTTGTCAGACGTATCATGCTTAGGAGCAATGTCTTTGATCTCTTCCCTGATAATATCGTTACACAACTCTACACATTCATCACAAACGTACACTGAAGGGCCTGCAATTAATTTACGCACTTCATGTTGGCTTTTGCCACAAAAAGAGCAGTATAACAATTTATTACTTTTGTCGCCGTCTGTAGGAGTGTCAGACATTCAGCTACCTCATTTTATTACGTTGGCCACCAAAACTGTTGGCGGCTATTTCAATACGCTTTAACTATACCAAAATTTATTGGTTTTCGCATAGTAACTCAAAGTGGCAAACAGGCAATCCTGTTCGCCAAGCGCTTACTTTTTGTCGCGATTTGTAAACACAGAGTCTACCAAGCCGTAATCTACAGCTTGCGTGGCACTCATAAAGTTATCACGATCTGTGTCTTTAGAGATAATATCTAATGGTTGGCCTGTATGCTCAGCCATTAAGCGGTTAAGCTTATCTTTAATAGACAGAATTTCTTTAGCATGTATTTCAAAGTCAGATGCTTGACCTTGGAAACCACCTAATGGTTGGTGAATCATCACACGTGAGTTTGGTAGGCAAAAACGCTTACCTTTAGCGCCAGCAGTAAGTAAAAAAGCACCCATGCTTGCAGCTTGACCTACACATATTGTACTTACATCTGGTTTGATGAAGTTCATTGTGTCGTAAATAGCCATACCCGCAGTTACTGAACCACCTGGTGAGTTGATGTATAAAAAGATATCTTTATCAGGATTTTCTGATTCTAAAAATAGCATTTGCGCTAAAATCAGATTTGCCATGTTGTCTTCAACTTGACCTGTTAAAAAGATAATACGCTCTTTTAATAATCTCGAATAAATATCATACGAGCGCTCGCCTTTCGGTGTTTGTTCAACAACCATTGGGACCAATGCATTTAGGGGATCTGTAATACCAGTATTCATACTTATTTAATTCCTTATGCGCTTATACTTATCCTTATTATAAGGAAGCATAGTTATCGTTTTTCGCAAATTTAGAGCCAAAAACTAAAATGGCCCGGGCACGCTGTATAAACAGAGTAGCACGAGCCATTTAATCGTTAGCGAGAGCTTAAGTCAATGACTTATTAAGCACCTTGCTGTGGATTCATGATGTCATCAAATGCTTTTTCAACATCAGTAACAACTGCTTTAGCTAAAATAGCTTCAACAGCTTGCTCTTCCATTGCTACATTACGCATTTGCTGCATAAGTTGATCATTACCTTTGTAGTATTCTACTACTTCAGTTGGATCTTCGTATGCAGAAGCTACCGTTGCGATTAATGCTTCAACTTTAGCGTCATCAACTTTAATCTCGTTAGCTTTAATCACTTCACCTAATAAAAGGCCAGTTTTAACACGTGTTACAGCTTGCTCGTGGAACAATTCAGCTGGAAGCTCTGGCATGTTTTGAGCGTCGCCGCCAAAACGTTGAGCTGCTTGCTGACGTAGAGCATCAACTTCTTGATCAACAAGTGCTTTAGGCACTTCGATTTCGTTGTTAGCTAAAAGACCTTTGATTGCTTGGTCTTTAACGCTTGCTTTAACCGCTTGGTCTAGCTCACGTGTCATGTTCTTTTTAACTTCTTCTTTAAGCGCGTCTACGCCGCCTTCGGTAACACCGAATTTAGTTGCAAACTCTTCGCTTAATTCTGGTAATTCTTGCGCTTCAACTTTTTTCACTGTGATAGTGAATTGAGCCGCTTTACCTTTTAAGTTTTCAGCGTGGTAATCATCAGGGAAAGTTACATCAGCAACTACTTCTTCGCCTGCTTTTTTACCTACGATGTTATCTTCAAAACCTGGGATCATACGACCTTGGCCAAGTTCTAATGGGAAGTCTTCAGCTTTGCCGCCTTCAAATACTTCACCGTCGATAGTACCTACGAAATCAACTGTTACACGGTCGTTTTCGCCAGCAGCTGCATCAACATCAGCCCACGCTGCGTGTTGCTTACGAAGTGTTTCTAGCATGTTAGCTAAATCTTCGTCAGTCACTGTTACCGCTGGTTTCTCAACAGTAATTTTATCTAAACCTTGAACTTCAACTTCAGGGTAAACTTCAAACGTTGCTGAGAATTCTAAATCTTTACCTGCTTCAAGTGATTTAGGTGCGAATGTAGGCGCGCCAGCTGGATTGATTTTTTCAGAAACGATTGCTTCAATGTAATTACGTTGCATTACTTCGCCAGCAACTTCTTGACGAACTGCAGGGCCAAAACGCTTGTTAATTACAGATACTGGAACTTTACCAGCACGGAAACCATCTATACGCTGTGTTTTTGACAGTTGTTGTAGGCGTTTTTTTACTTCGGTCTCAACGTTCTCTGAAGGAACGGTGATAGTTATACGGCGCTCAAGGCCTTGGGTCGTCTCAACAGAAACTTGCATGATTTACCTCAATATTCAATTTTGGCGACTGTTCGCCTTCCTTTACAAACAAAGTGATCTGCATGAGTCTTGATAAAGTTTAAGCGGTTTTTCACACTTAAAAGCATCCGTCGCTACCATGAGATACCATTGCTGCTTTGCCCTTCGGGCACTATGTTAAACAATAGACGCGGCATTATAACCTAATATTTATGATAGTCGAGTATAGGGGGCAATTATTTGGACTAGATAAGGGACTATAGAGACTAACTGAATAAAAAACAGGCTAACTAGGCATTGAATGGATTAAAGTAGAAATTATTTAATAGAATTATAGGCTAACAGATTTAGATTTATAACTTAGAGGAATTTACTTATTATTCTTATTAGATAAGAAAATGGTCGGCGATGCAGGATTTGAACCTGCGACCCCTTGGACCCAAACCAAGTGCGCTACCAAACTGCGCTAATCGCCGACATTGAAGAGTTAACTTCTTTTTTCATACTGAACACTTAAACTGAGAGTTTAAGACCATTTTAAGAAAATGGTCGGCGATGCAGGATTTGAACCTGCGACCCCTTGGACCCAAACCAAGTGCGCTACCAAACTGCGCTAATCGCCGAAACTTATTATTGTTAGCGAGTGACCTCGTTGACAACGGGGTGCATAATAGTGATTTGACGGGGTTAGGTCAAACGTTTTTTTAATAAAACCAATCAAGTGCTCATTTTTAGTGCACAATGGTTAAATATTACAATAGTAGGCTGAAATTTAAACTATTTAATAACTCAAATGTTATATACATTAAAAGCAACTTGGCGCTGCTATGCTTTTCTGCGAAAATGGTAGGCACATTATAAAACGAGTTAAATAAAGAGTATGTTTTCTTTATTAGCATTTTTACCCCTATTTTATTATGCATTCGTTTTTAGAGTATCGGTATCTAGTTAATTAACCCCAATTAAAGGTCACCCATGACGGCAAACATCATTGATGGTAAGGCAATCGCAAAACAAGTACGTAGCGCTGTAGCAGAACGCGTAAGTGAACGTGTAGCAAATGGTTTACGTGCACCAGGACTTGCAGTAGTACTTGTAGGACTTGATCCAGCAAGCCAAGTTTATGTTGGTTCAAAACGTAAAGCCTGTGAAGAAGTAGGTTTTATCTCCAAATCATTTGATTTACCAGCAGACACGCAAGAGCAAACTCTTTTAGATTTAATTGACGAGCTAAATAATGATGCCGAAGTTGATGGAATTTTAGTGCAGTTACCACTGCCAAAAGGTCTTGATGCTGAAAAGATTTTAGAACGCATTACCCCACATAAAGATGTTGATGGATTTCATCCATATAACATTGGTCGATTAGCACAGCGTATGCCTGCCCTTCGCCCATGTACCCCTAAAGGTATTATTACATTACTTGATTCAACGGGTGTACGTTATAAAGGGATGCATGCAGTTGTCGTTGGCGCATCAAACATTGTTGGTCGTCCTATGTCGCTAGAGCTTTTATTAGCCGGTTGTACTACCACAGTGTGCCATAAGTTTACTCAAGACTTAGAAACTCATGTTCGCCGCGCTGACTTATTAGTTGTGGCTGTAGGTAAACCTGAATTTATACCTGGAGATTGGATAAAAGAAGGCGCTATCGTTATCGATGTGGGTATTAACCGTTTAGATACGGGTAAATTAGTTGGTGATGTTCAATACAGTGTGGCTGAACAAAAAGCGCATTTTATTACACCTGTACCAGGTGGCGTTGGCCCGATGACGGTCGCTAGCTTAATTGAAAACACACTTGAAGCGTGTGAGAAATATCACAGCTAAGCTGTTAAAAAATTAAAAAGGGTTGCCATTTGGCAACCCTTTTTTAGTTTAACGTGTATTATTTTAAACGCTTATGCTTTACGCCACGTTGTTTTACCGGCTGAATCTTCAAGTATTACACCTAACGCATTAAGCGCATCACGTGCTTCATCAGCAGCAGCCCAGTTTTTACTCGCACGTGCTTCATTACGTTTTACAATTAATGCTTCAATTGTCGCAACTTCGTCGTCATCTTGTCCGCCTTGTAAAAAAGCCTCCGGTGCTTGTTGAGCAACCCCTAGCACTTCACCAAGGCTGCGCAGTATAAACGCTAATTTGCCAGCTTGACCTGCATCAGTGTCTTTCACGCGGTTTAACTCTTTAGCAAGTTCGAACAACACAGGTAGTGCTTCTGGTGTATTAAAGTCGTCATTCATTGCTTTTCTAAATTTAGCAACAAACTCATTGCCTTCTAAATCACACTCTACAGGTTCTACATCACGAAGCGCTGTATAAATACGTTCAAGTGATGAACGCGCTTGGTCTAAATTTTCTTGCGAGTAATTTAGTTGGCTGCGGTAATGGCCTGAAATTAAAAAGTAACGAACAGATTCAGGATCGTATGCTTTTAAAACTTCACGTACAGTAAAAAAGTTATCTAACGATTTAGACATTTTTTCTTTGTTTACTTGCACCATGCCAGTATGAATCCATGTATTCACATACTTGCCGTTATTGGCACAGCACGATTGCGCAATTTCATTTTCATGATGTGGAAACTGTAAGTCAGAACCCCCACCGTGAATATCAAAATGTTCACCTAGATGCTTTGAGCTCATTGCCGAACATTCGATATGCCAACCCGGTCGCCCTTCACCCCACGGTGATGACCATGATGGCTCACCTGCTTTTGCTTTTTTCCATAAAACAAAATCAAGTGGATCGTCTTTGTCTTGCGCTACTTCAACGCGAGAACCTGATTGCAGCATCGTTAAATCTTGCTGAGAAAGCGCACCGTATTGCTCAAACGTTGATACATCAAACAATACATCGCCGTCGGCAGCAACATAAGCATGACCCTTTTCAATCAAACGTTTAACCATAACGATAATTTCGTCCATATGGCTTGTAACTGTTGGCTCTACGTCAGGGCGCAGCATGTTTAAGCTATCAAAATCTTCATGCATTGCTTTAGTCATGCGCACAGTTAAGTCGTTTATTGACTCGCCATTTTCGTTCGCACGTTTAATTATTTTATCGTCGATATCTGTAATGTTACGCACATATTTTAAATCGTAACCAATATGACGTAAGTAGCGCACAATAACGTCAAAACCAACAAAAGTACGTGCGTGTCCAATATGACAGTAATCATAAATGGTGATACCACACACATACATGTCGATTTTTCCTTCGACCATAGGTTTAAATTGCTCTTTTTGTCGCGTGAGTGTGTTGTATATATTTACCATTTACTTTGAGTCCTTGACTATTTACTTGAACAGTTATGTTACCACTTGAAAAGCCCCTGCTCTAGCGCTTTATAACAAACCAAACATCTACTTTGTTAATCTTAGCCAACTACGATAAAATAGCGCCAATATTTAAACCGGATATAGGAAAACACATGGTTGTTCTACACACTAATTTTGGTGACATCACCATTAAAATGTTTGAGAAAGAAGCTCCAAACACAGTTAAAAACTTTTTAGAGTATGCAAATGCTGATTTTTTCAACGGCACTATATTTCATCGTGTAATCGATGGTTTTATGGTTCAAGGCGGTGGTTTTGTTCCAGGTATGGAACAAAAAGACGTAAACGACCCAATTCAGAATGAAGCTAATAACGGCCTGTCTAATAAAGTAGGTACTTTAGCTATGGCACGTACACCTGATCCTCATTCAGCTACAGCACAGTTTTTCATTAACGTGAACAACAACGACTTTTTAAACCACAGCAGCGAAACATCGCAAGGTTGGGGTTATTGTGTTTTTGCTGAAGTAGTAGAAGGCATGGACGTAGTAAATAAGATTAAAGCAGTTGCAACAGGTAGTACTGGTTTTCACCAAGACGTACCTCTTGAAGATGTGATCATCGAAAGCGTTACTGTTAACTAGTAACGTTTACTCATATTATGTGAGTATATAAGCGGGTGTGTACTATTAGTATATGCCCGTTTTTTTAAAACTAGAATAGACTGACCTATGACTCGCCAAACTTACTTTATTGCAGATTTACACCTAAGCGAAAACCGCCCCGACATTAGCGCTGCATTTTTTGACTTTTTAAATACACATATATTAAATAAAGATGTAGATGCACTTTATATTTTGGGTGATTTTTTTGAAGTATGGGTTGGAGATGACTACATTACAGCACTGAGTGCCGATGTAGCAAAACATTTAAGCGCCGTTAATGATGGTGGCACACCTGTTTATTTTATACATGGCAATCGTGATTTCATTATGCGCAAGCAATATGCCGACATGGCCGCAATGACATTACTCGATGAACAAACAGTCATTGATTTATATGGCACGCCTACCGTTATTTTACATGGCGACGAAATGTGCACTCAAGACACTGAATATCAAAACTTTCGTAAAAAGAGCCGTGGTTGGTGGTGGCCAAAATTGATGCTTGCAATGCCGCTTTGGTATCGTAAAAAAATAGCGCGTAATGCCCGCGAAAAAAGTAAGTTAAGCCAAGCTGATAAACCTATCGAAATTTTAGACGTTGTCGATGAGGCTGTACTTGCCACCTTTGCCAAACATAACGTTACGAATATGATTCATGGTCATACTCACCGCCCTAATGTTCATACGTATAAAGTTAATGAACAAACACTTACTCGCACAGTGCTAGGTGACTGGTATACCCAAGGCTCTTATTTAGTCGTTACCCCTCAATCACAAGAATTAATTAGCACGCCTTTCGCATAATTTAAAATTCTGACTATTATTTATCTATATATATGAATAATAGTGAGAGGTTGAATGATTAAGCTGTTAATTTTCATCGTAGTAATTGCCATTCCTACACAAGTATTTAGCAAGCAAACATGGCAAATTGTTACAGAAAACTACCCTCCCTATTTTAGCGAAAACCTACCTAGTAATGGCTGGCTATATGAAATAGCCGAATCAGCGCTTAAAACGCAAGGTATTAATAGCGAACCAGAATTCACGACATGGGATCGCGCTTTAAAGCTATTAGAAAAAAACAGAAAAACCGCTATTTTAGGTGCTTTTTATTCATTAAAAAGAAATGAAGTTTTTTACTACTCTCGTCCACTTGCAGTTGCTCACTCAGGAGTTTTCAAACGAAAAGAGAGTGTTATTAGTTTCGATGGTACAGTTCAATCATTAACACCTTATAGTATTGGCACAGAAGACAATGCCTTTGTAAGCCAAGAGTTTGCTAGAAATAGGGAGCTGGCAATAACGTCCACTAAAAGCCTTCCTACAAGCTTATATTTACTACAACAAGGGCGTATTGATTTAGTCGCGGGTACTAAAGAGGTTGGAAATTATTGGCTTGAACACACTAAAACCGAAGATTCAGATGATAATAATATTGAGTACTTATCGCCAGATCTTGCTTCTCATAAACTATATTTAGTTGTCTCTAAATCAAATTATAGAGCCAAAGAATACTTACAAAAATTTAATAGAGGAATTGATATAATAACTAAAAATGGACGCATTGCTAAAATTATGAAAAAACATAATTTCAGCAATCAGAAAATAGCAGAATATATTAATTTTTTAAAAGAAAATGAGGGTATTTAAACAGTGGGAACACCGCTGTGAAATTTAAAATCAGTATCGGTTGTCGAAATTAACTCTTTTTCTTTTTCACCAAAAAAGTTTACGCGATCGGTAATATCAAAATCAGCAATTTCTTGCGCTAGAGTTAAATAATCTTGGTAATGACGCGCTTCTGAACGTAGCAACGAAATATAAAAATCACCTAAACGTTTGTCAACATGCGGTGCAAGCTTTGCAAAACGCTCACACGAACGCGCCTCAATATAAGCGCCTACTATTAGCTTATCGACTAATGCATCGGGCTCGAACGTTTTAACATGACGAAGCATACCTTTTGCGTAACGACATGGTGTAATACTTTGATACTCAACACCGTACTCGTCCATAATTTCGAGCACTTGATAAAAGTGATGCAGCTCTTCTTTTATCAGCAAAACCATTTTATCGATTAGACCTTGCCCGTATGGAGAACTCGATTTAGGAATTATTGATTTAGTGAGCTTATTTTTAGCAGCCAGATCGCGCCAATTCCCTTCTCGTTTGTAAATAAGCGTTTCAAATGGCTTTAGCCACTCGAGTAATGCATCACTACCCTCTTTATCTACCGCGTATTTACGTATTAAAAACATCGCACTTTGAGCTGCTTTTAATTCACAAATTAAGTGATCTATTAAAATGACTGATAAGTTTTCTTTTTTAATTGCTTGCTCCACCCATTGCTCTGGGGTGGTACACAATAAAAAGTTATTAATCGGCTCTAAAAGTTGGCTATGTGGCACGTTGACTGCTCATTACTAAATAAATTTGATAGACCGTTATTTTAACACGAAATTTTGCTTGGGATAAATCAAAGCCCTTATCTGCGTCTAAATGTTAATAACGAGTTAACTTGACTTTGCAAAATAAGTGAACCATAACTGTACATAGACTGTATAAAAATAAATCAACCAAAACAATAATACGTTCCTTTTATGGAGTAAGTACTATGATACTAAATCACCTCTGGGGCATTTATGCTCACCCACTTGAAGAATGGCAAACAATAGATAATCGCCATGAAAGTTTAACCTATAGTTTGTCGCATATTTTACTGATTGCTTTATTTCCTTCAATAATGGGCTACTACTCATCTGTTTATTTAGGATGGAGCATAGGTGCAGGCAATCCCGTATTTTTAACGCACGATAGTGCACTGCTAATTGCAGGTGCAATGTATTTTGCTTTAATAGCGGGTGTTTTTGCATTGGCGTATTTAGCCCATTGGATGGCGGTTACATTTGGCTCTAAACCTACATTTACACAAACACTTGAACTTGCAGCATATACTGCAACACCAGTGTTTATGTCGGCACTCGCCGCTTTTTGGCCTGTACTTTGGTTTGTAGTGTGTATTGGAATTATTGCACTGGCTTACTCGGTTTATTTACTCTACACCGGCGTACCAATACTTATGCATATCCCAGAAGAGCGTGGCTTTATTTACGCCAGCTCGGTAGTAACGTGTGGATTAATATTACTGATTATTATTTTAGCTGTAACAGCTATGCTTTGGACAAATGGGATTGTTAGCCCAATGTTTACTTAATAAATTTCACCTAAAAAAAGAGTCGTGTTTGATAGAAATGTTCCCTTTCTTTCCTTCGCAAAAAAGGAGCTAATTAGCTCCTTTTTTTATGTTTAATGATTTTTACTAATAACCATTAATCAGCTTCGTTTTCGTCTTGGTTGTGTATTTCTAAACCTGAAGACATTGCACTTTCGCGGGTGCTTTTTGCTGAATCGTTACGTAGCTTATCAATACGGTTTAAATAGTTTTGATCAATATCGCCAGTAATATATTGGCCATCAAATACTGAAGTTTCAAACTTAGTAATTTCAGGGTTTTCTTGGCTAACCGCAGCAATTAAATCTTTTAACGATTGAAAGATTAAACCGTCAGAACCAATACTTGCATTAATATCTTCTACTTCACGTCCGTGAGCAATAAGCTCAGCGGCTGAAGGCATATCAATACCGTACACATTAGGGAAGCGTATTTCAGGTGCCGCTGATGCAAAGTAAACGTTTTTAGCGCCAGACTCTCGGGCCATTTCAACAATTTGTGCTGATGTTGTACCACGAACAATTGAGTCATCAACTAATAATACGTTTTTACCTTTAAACTCGCGATCAATTGCGTTTAGCTTTTGACGCACTGATTTTTTACGCATCTCTTGGCCAGGCATGATAAATGTACGACCAATATAACGGTTTTTAACAAAACCTTGGCGATACGGTAAATCAAGTACACGTGCGATTTCCAGTGCTACATCACATGAAGTTTCTGGGATTGGGATAACTACATCAATGTCTTTATCAGCCCATTCACGTGCAATTTTTTCGCCTAGTTTAGTCCCCATGTTTACGCGTGTTGCGTACACAGACATACGGTCTATTGTTGAATCAGGTCGAGCAAAATAAACAAATTCAAAAATACACGGCGAGTAAGATGCCTTATCAGCACAACTAAGTGAATGGAATTCACCTTCTTCTGTAACATATATAGCTTCACCAGGGGCTACATCACGTACAAACTCAAAACCGTCCGGTTTCAACGCAACGCTTTCTGAGGCAAACATGTACTCAGTACCTTTTTCGGTTTCGCGTTTACCAAATACAAGTGGGCGAATACCATTAGGGTCGCGAAAAGCAACAATGCCGTGGCCGATAATCATAGCAATAGTTGCATAACCACCGCTTACTTTATTGTTTACTTCGGTTACCGCAGTAAAAATATCTTCAGGGTCTAAATGCAACTTATCAGATTTGCTTAATTCATGTGCCATGATATTAAGTAAAATTTCAGAATCTGATGTTGTATTAACGTGACGACGTGCTTCTGAGAATAACTGCTCTTTTAAAGCTTCTGCATTAGTAAGGTTGCCATTATGGGCAAGTGCTATACCAAACGGTGAGTTAACATAAAAAGGCTGTGCTTCAGATGAGCTTGAAGATCCTGCTGTAGGATAGCGCACATGGCCAAGACCAATTGTACCTTGTAGTCGTTTCATATGACGTGTGTGAAAGGCATCTTTCACAAGGCCATTTGCTTTGCGCAAGCTAAACGTATTATTCTCAATGGTAATGATACCCGCGGCATCTTGACCACGGTGCTGCAAAACAGTTAAGCCATCATAAATCGCCTGATTCACAGGGGATGTTCCGACTATTCCAACGATACCACACATGTAATTTATCCTCGCCGATTAACGGTTTACTGAATTTAAAAAGCTCGAGTTGTTTTCTAGGTACGAAAAGAACCATTCAACAACAAAGCCAAATTCTGGAATCAAAATAGAATTGCCCCACCAGTGCGTATTGGGTGCACCAGTAAAAGCATCAAGAAAGAAGAGTAACGCGCTCACGACCAACACGCCTCGTAGAGCACCAAACACTATGCCAAAGACACGGTCGGTACCCGATAAACCAGTACGATGTACAAGTTCACCTAAAATGTAGTTTAGTAAACCGCCTAACAGTAGCGTCGCAAAGAATAATATGGCTATGGCCGCAGCATTTCTTAAAAGGGGTTCAGAAATGGTTGTTAGGAAGGAAGCTAAATATTGGTAAAATAAGCTAGAGATGATAAAGGCGCCAGCCCATACCGCTAATGACATTGCTTCTTTTACAAAGCCGCGTATTAAACCGATGATGGTAGACAATGCAATGATGCCAATAATGGCGTAATCAACCCAGATCATAAGAACCAATTAGTCGCTAATTTGGGGCGCATTCTATACCCAAACATCGTTAGTATGCAAGTTTAAACGGGAGATTACTGGGTTGTAGTCAATACAAAAAATTAACATTATAGAATGGGTATTGTGAGATAAAGATAATGATAAAAACAAATATAAATAAATAAAAAAAGGCTTGTGATACAAGCCTTTTTTTAATTATTTTGTTACTTCGTATTGCGTAACTTTACCATTTAATTTAGTAAGCTCTTTCAGCTGGGGAAGCTGCTTTTGTAATTCATTTTTATCAAGCGAAGGACCAACAAATACCTTGGTTAACGTCCCATTTGGGGTTTTAATCGGTTTAGTAAACGTTTTAAACCCTTCAACTTTTAATTTAGCCTGTAATGCTTTTACATTTGCAACATGTGAAAAACTACCTAATTGAATAACGTAAGCCATACTTGTTAGGTTTTCATCACTTTTACGAGGCGCAATAGGTTTTGGTTTAGCTTGAACCGGTGCCTTAGTGCTCGGTGTAGCTTTGGGTTCAATAGTCGCTTCAACAACTTTATTCTCTACAGCGTAGTCACTCTCATCCATAGCGTTTTGCTGCTCAAAAGCTTCATCGTCAGCTTGAATATCTTCAATTTCATCTTGTTTTAGTGGCTCAGCATTAGCCATGTTTTCATCAATTGACTCTTGAAGATCGATTGTTTTGAACTCAGGGCGATCAGGTATCGCTTTAAAGCCTTCTTTATAATGCACTTTTTCGCCATCGAGTATATTAGGGATAAACACAATTGCTGCGATCACTACTATACTTGTTCCGACTAAGCGATTAATAAAACTTGAGTTCACCGACATCCTCTCTATTTTTTAAAGTAATTAATAGCGCCGGCCACTGTAAAAAATGAACCAAATACAATCAACATAGTATCACTTTGTTGTTTTGGTAAAATTACACTCAGTGCCTGTGCCACACTATCATAGCTATTGATAGTATTATGATGAGATATACCCTGCAGCGCATTTTGTAAATTACTTGCAGTGTCGCCTCGCGGACCACTTAAGCTCGCTAATGACCACTCATCGACCAAGTGACTTACTTCTTTAAGTACACCCACTTTATCTTTATCAGCAAGCATAGCGGCTAATGCATGAATTTTAAAGCCTTTATCTTTATAGCTTGATAACTTATTGGCTAAATAACGCGCCGACTCAGGGTTATGTGCTACATCGGTAAAGACTAAAGGCTCAGCGCTTAACTGCTGAAACCGCCCTTCTACAACTAAATTAGCGAGGCAACTTCGTATGACTTGCTCACTTGGTAATAAGTTTAAAACGCTTAGCGCAGTTAACGCCGTTGCTGCATTTTGACACGGTATTGCTGGCTTATCTATTACAAGATTATGTTCTTTATATTGCCAATTAAAGCTCTCAGTATTCTCTTTGAAAATAAAGTCACTGCCCGACAACGTCATATTGGCATTAATTTCTTTGCCGTAATCAGTCATTGTGTGAGGAATATTTAAATCCCCTATAATAGCAGGCGTATTTTCACGAAAAATACCGGCTTTATCATAAGCCACTAACTCTCGTGTATCACCTAGGTACTCTTTATGATCTAAATCGATAGTGGTGATCACGCTTGCAAAGGGAGTTACTATATTTGTAGCATCAAAGCGCCCGCCTAGACCAACCTCTAGTAATACATAATCGACCTTACAGCGTTTAAAAATTGCCAACGCACCCAAAGTACCATATTCAAAATAAGTCAGAGGAGTGTCTTTACGGCCTTGCTCAAGCTGGTGAAAAGAATCTATATGGAGTTGGTCTGCCAGTTCTTCGCCATTAACTCGTACACGCTCGTTATAACGAATTAAATGAGGAGATGCGTAAGTGCCCACGCTAAAACCTTGCGCTAGTAATAGCGACTCTAAGCAACGTGCAGTGGTGCCCTTACCGTTTGTACCGGCAATAAGAATAATTTTACTTGGAGTGTTTAAAAGGCCAATATTGTTGGCAACATTAGCAACTCGTTCTAAACCCATTGCAATGTTAGCTGGGTGAACACTTTCTAAATAAAAAAGCCAATCATCAAGGCTTGATGATTGGCTAGGAATTGTTTTTGTCATAGCGTGTAATCAGTAAAGCTGAAATTTACGCTACTCTATGCTCTTGTTCCGTAGAAGGCAAGTTCATAAATTTAGCTAAAATGCGTGCAAGGGTATCGCGCATTTCACGGCGGTCAATAATCATGTCAATTGCACCATGTTCTAGCAAAAATTCACTACGCTGAAAACCTTCAGGTAATGTTTCGCGAACAGTCTGCTCAATAACACGAGGACCTGCAAAACCAATTAACGCTTTAGGTTCAGCAACGTTAATATCACCCAGCATAGCAAGTGATGCAGATACACCACCCATTGTCGGGTCGGTCATTACTGAAATAAATGGAAGACCTTTTTCCGTCATTTTTGCAAGTGCAGCACTTGTTTTAGCCATTTGCATAAGCGACATAAGCGCTTCTTGCATACGTGCTCCGCCTGATGCAGAAAAACAAATAAGCGGCATGTTATGCTCTAAACATTGATCAACAGCATCAACAAAGCGAGCGCCAACAACAGAAGCCATTGAACCACCCATAAATGAGAACTCAAATGCTACCGCTGCCACTGGAATACCTTTTAATCGGCCTTTCATAGCTACAAGTGCATCTTTTTCACCACTTGCTTTTTGGGCTGCACTGATACGGTCAGAGTACTTTTTAGAATCTTTAAACTTAAGAATGTCTTTAGGCTCATGTTGTGTACCAAGCTCTTGACGATCACCTTCATCTAAAAAGTGCTCTAGGCGCTTACGGCCACTAACACGCATGTGATGGTCACACTTAGGACATACGTTTAATGACTTTTCTAATTCAGCTTTATATAAAATTGAATCACACGATGTACACTTAGCCCAAACACCTTCTGGGATTTCTTTACGACCTGATGATTTTGTCGTTTTAGGTAAGATTTTTTCTAGCCAACTCATTTGCAACTCTCTTAATACTGTTCTGTGTCGCGAGCCTGCTAATAGCAATTAGCAGACAAATTTTTTCAATTAAAACATGAATTACACTAACGCGGTATAAAAAACTGGTCTTAGTAGTTAAAAGTGCTCATAAAAAGTACTTATACCACATCTATATCAGGCAAAAATAAAGGGCCTAAAGGTGTTTGAGGAATATTAAATTGCTCAGGGTAGTCAACATCCACTAAATACAAACCAGCAGCCTTAGCGGTAGCACTGGCCTTTGCGCGTTCTTTACAATCAAGTAGCTCTTTTATCCATATAGGTTGTTGTTTATGTAAACCAACATCCATTAAGCTGCCTGTGATATTACGTACCATGTGATGTAAAAATGCATTCGCTTTAATATCAATAATAACGTAAGTACCTTGGCGCTGTACCGACAGATGATGAATTGTTCTTGTCGGTGTATTCGCTTGGCAATGTATCGCTCTAAAAGAGGTGAAATCGTGTTTACCTATTAAGTACTGACACGCCTCTTGCATCTTTGTTTCATCAAGATGATGATGAAAATGCGTAACCCCCTCGTTTAATACCGCACCTCGTAGGGGGGAGTTATAAATAACATAGCGATAACGACGAGCTGTAGCACTAAAACGGGCATGAAAGTCATCAGCAACCGGTTGGGCAAAGCGAATAGCAATATCTTTAGGCATTAAAGTATTCATACCTAGTGTAAATGCGACCATATCGCGATCGGCTTGCGTTTCAAAGTGTATTACTTGGCCTGTACCGTGCACACCAGCATCTGTACGCCCTGCACATATAACTTCAACAGGATGATTACAAATACGCGACAACGCTTTTTCTACTTCTTGCTGTACGCTATTTACATGTGATTGACGCTGCCAACCACTATAACGTGCGCCGTTGTATTCAACTCCAAGTGCTACTCGCATAATTACCGTTTTACCTACTGTGCTAATGAACGAGGCATTTTATGCTATCTAACGATGCAATAAAAGGAGACCTGTCGTAATCAAACCAATACACATAAAAAAACCCGTATTTAGCTAAGCTAGATACGGGTTCTTATAAACATTTTAATTATTTTAGTTTAGCTTTTAAGCTAAGTGCTTCCTCTTGAACTTCTTCAGGACCTTTGTTAATGACATCCTCAATAACTTTAAGCGCAGAATCAAAATCATCAATTTCAATATAAGCACGCGCTAAATCAAGTTTAGCTGAGTAGCCACCACTTTCAGCATCAACATCCGTTGGGTTATCACCTGCAAGTAATGCATCAAACTCACTCAAACCGACATCCATATTAACGTCGGTGTAAGGTTCGTGTTCAAGTTCAGCGTCGTCACTTTCTTCTAATAATGAATCAATATCTACAAATTCGTCATTATCAAGTTGCTCAACATCACTACCTTCAACAAGTGACTCTGTTGTAGTTAATGAATCATCTGTCTCTAAGTCTTCTTTTAGCAAGCTGTCAAAGTCAACATCAAATTCACTGCTGTCATCAACACTTAAGTCTTCAGGCTCTGCTAACTCACTAAGTAATGAATCAAAATCAGTTTGCGTCAAATTCGACATAAACTCTTCATCAAGTTCATCGTCAGAGCTAATATCAGTGCTACCCACTTCATCTAAGCTTGTTAACTGTGCTTCGCGCTCTGCATTTGTTTGCTCTTGCGATTCGTCTGATAACTCATCAGTTAGCGCTTGCTCTAAACTATCTTCGTCAAATTCAGCATCTAATTCAGAAAAATCATTTTCAATTAAAATCTCATCATCAAAATCATTTTCTAAACTATCTAAATCAGCATCTGCCATAAGTGCGTTTGCTAAATCTTGCTCAGCTTGGCTGGAAGCGACTCCCGGTGCCTCACCATCTAAATCATCCCCTTGTAATTCTTCAGGGATAAATGGCAACTCACTTTCTAATGTTTCTTGAACTTCATCAAGGTTAAGAGGTTTGATGTCATCTTCAATACTTGGTGGTTCAACAGAATCAACCTCATTATTAATTTCTTGAAGTAAATCATCATCAAGCGACTCATCTTCAATCTCCGTTTCAGTTTCTAATTCAGAGAAGTCATTATCAATTAATAGTTCATCATCAAAATCATCTTCTAAACTATCTAAATCACCATCTGCCATAAGCGCATTTGCGAGATCTTTCTCTGTTTGACTAAGTGCTACTGCATTTTCATCACCCGATGCATCTCCTTTAAGCTCTTGCGGCTCAAACGAAGGCTCATTCTCTAATAATGATTGATCATCGTCTAATTCAAGTTCAGGATATTCATCCAACTCTTCACTTGGCGTTACAAGCTCGCTATCAAGCTGCTCTTCAATTTCAGTAAGATCTGAGTCATCGTCGCCCGCTAGCGGATCGTCACCAAGATCAACTTCTATTTCTTCAAGATCATCATCAAGCTCATCTAAAGACCAATCAGGTGTTTCTATATAGTCGTCATCAGTGGCCTGTTGTAGCTCACTTAAAAGCTCATCAACGCTCTTTAAAGTATCATCTGTGTATTCTTCAAGTGCATCTTCAGGATCAAGAAGCGACTCTGATGTGTCTGAAAAATCATCAACCGTTACATCTATAAGTTCTGGCTCTTCTGCAAGCTCTGGCTCTTCTTCAAGTTCTGGTTCTTCTTCAAGCTCTGGTTCTTCTTCAAGCTCAGGCTCTTCTTCAAGCTCAGGCTCTTCTACAAGTTCTGGTTCTTCTTCAAGCTCTGGCTCTTCTTCAAGCTCAGGCTCTTCTAAAGGCTCAAGTTCTTCTTCAAGCTCTGGTTCTTCTTCAAGCTCAGGCTCTTCTTCAAGCTCAGGCTCTTCTACAAGTTCTGGTTCTTCTTCAAGCTCTGGCTCTTCTTCAAGCTCTGGCTCTTCTTCAAGCTCAGGCTCTTCTTCAAGCTCTGGCTCTTCTACAAGTTCTGGTTCTTCTTCAAGCTCTGGCTCATCGTAAAGCTCTGGTTCTTCTTCAAGCTCTGGCTCATCGTAAAGCTCCGGCTCTTCTTCAAGCTCCGGCTCTTCTTCAAGCTCTGGCTCTTCTTTAAGCTCAGGCTCTTCTTCAAGCTCAGGTTCTTCTTCAAGCTCAGGTTCTTCTGTAAGTTCAGGCTCATCGCCAAGCTCGGGTTCTTCATTTAATGATGAAGCAAGCGACTCAATATCATCAACATTTAATTCTTCTTGAGCATCTGCTAAATCCTCAACTGAGTCTGCTAATGCATTATCAATTTCTGAATCTCTTACATCTGAATTTTTTAGTTCATCATCAATTAGGTTATCTATGTCGTCTAAATCAAAATCATCGCTTTGTTCAACTAATGAATCATCTACAGTATCTACTGCAGCCTCATCAATTAAGCTATCTATGTCGTCTAAATCAAAGTCGTCACTTTCCTCAACTAATGAATCATTTGCAGTATCCACTGCTGCCTCATCAATTAGGTTATCTATGTCGTCTAAATCAAAGTCATCACTTTCCTCAACTAATGAATCATTTGCAGTATCAACTGCTGCCTCATCAATTAGGTTATCTATGTCGTCTAAATCAAAGTCATCACTTTCCTCAACTAATGAATCATCTGCAGTGTCAACCGCTGCTTCATCAATTAAGCTATCTATGTCATCTAAATCAAAATCGTCGCTTTCCTCAACTAATGAATCATCTGCAGTGTCAACCGCTGCTTCATCAATTAAGCTATCTATGTCATCTAAATCAAAATCGTCGCTTTCCTCAACTAATGAATCATCTGCAGTGTCAACCGCTGCTTCATCAATTAAGCTATCTATGTCATCTAAATCAAAATCGTCGCTTTCTTCTAGAAGTTCATCTTCGTCGAGTAACTCTGCATCAATTGAGTCATCTACCACATCACTTTTTGGGTCATTCGCTTCATCAATTAAGCTATCTATATCGTCTAAATCAAAGTCGTCGCTTGTATCAAGTTCAGCTGAAGTGTTATTTGAGGTATCTAATTCTGTTGATGTTTGATCTAATAATTCATCTATATCAAAATTATCATCATCTGCAAGCTCCTCACTTAAAGCCGCCATTTCATCATGAGACTCTAAGCTATCATCCTCTACAGCTTCGCTTGTTTGCGGTGCATCAAACTCAGGTAGACTATCGTCTTCATCAAACAAGCTATCTAAATCGTCATTAGTTAGAATTTCATCATTGTTTATTGAGTCATCAGATAAGTCTAAATCAATATCTTCAGCGTTTTCATCTGAAGGTTGATCAAACCCTTGCTGCATAAAAATATCGAGTTCATCATCGTCATCGGTATTTTCATCATCAAAAACAATGTCATCACTTAGTAGACTTTCAAGCTCATCCTGATCGAGTAAATTCTCACCACCTGAAAAATCATCTAGGCCGTCATCTAAATCATCATCAGGCAACATATCATTTTCGAGATTATCATCAAGTTGAACACTCAAGTCATCTAAAGGGTCGGGTACAATTGGATCGTCATTTAAGCTTGGGCCTAAATCATCATCGCCAGTGTAAATTGGGGTTTGTGGTAAAAAGTCATCATCGTTTTGTGGCTCTTCTTGATTACTTGCTCGTTTGCGTAAAAACATAACAATTGCAAAAATAATCAGTAGCCCAGGAATAAACATTAATAAACCCAGCACTATCGGATTTGAAAATAATGAGCTTAAATCAAACGATTCTTTTGGTACTATCTCTTGTTTTTTTTGCTGTGCAATAATCTCGTTTTGCTTAACAATTAGTTCTTTTAATTGATTTTGAATTTCACTGTCTTGTCCTAACTGTAAGCGTAAGTTTTCGAGTTCGTTTGAAATACCTGATAATTGTTTTTTAAGATTATTATTCTCAACTAAAATTTCTTCTACATTGCTTACAGAATTTTTAAATTGTTGTTGTAACTCAACCAGCTTAGTACTTTGCTCTGTTTTTATTTCATTTAATTCTTTCTGTATCTCTTTTTTGGCATCGTCTACGTCGACTTTACGAGCTTGGGTTACTTTTGTTTGTGCTGAGGTAATTTCGCTTTGCGTAAGTGTGCCATTTTTTTTCTTTTCCCATAATGCATCATCTTGCTCTGAGCGTTGTTTTGCAAGCTGTGTATTTACACCTTTTATTTCGGCTAAAGTAGGGATTTTTAAATAGGCACCATTTTGAATATGATTAAGATTTTGTTCTAAAAATGAGTTGGGGTTTTTGTTATACAAGGCCTGCATAACTTGATAAATGCTGACGGAGTTATCTGGGCGCACTTTAGCCGCTATACGCCAAAGTGTGTCTGTTGGTTTAATTGGCCCAATAGATCGCCCTTGCGCACCATAGTCAACGCCTTTAGGCCCCTTTAATTGGGTACTGTCTTGAGAGTAAACTGGCGTTACTATCAATGCAGACGCTAATATAATAAGTGTAACTAAACCGCGCATGCTGATCCTTTAATATTTAAATATTAACAAAACACTTAAAGCTTAAGTGCATAAATATTGTTGATTATTGCTGTTATCAGCCAAATGACTGACTCGCATTTATTATTACAATCTATTTTTATTGCAAGCTCTATTCCAATTACAAACTATAAACCAGTTAAGGCTTAATATCCATCGCAACACCTTGAAAATAAATGCCTTAAAACATCTTTATAAATATTAATTTATTGAGTGTTATCAATCAGTTTTTATACTTTCAAAAATAAACGGCAAAAAATTGACAAGCTCTATAAACAAAAAGCGGCAAACAAATAATGTTTACCGCTTCGAAAGTGTGTTCAGCGCTATTAACTATTACATGTAATTAGCAATAAGCTCTTCTGCAATTTGAATACTGTTAGTTGCAGCACCTTTGCGAGTGTTATCACTTACAACCCACATGTTTAATCCATGAGGATGAGAAATATCAGCACGTAATCGGCCTATATAAACAGTATCGTTACCACTAGCGTCAGACACTGCTGTAGGGTAATCACCTTCATCATCAATTAGCTCGACACCAGGCGCGTCTTTTAAAAGTTGCTTAACGTGTTCAAAGTCATAAGGCATGCGCGTTTCAATATTAATTGATTCTGAGTGACCAAAAAACACGGGAACACGTACACATGTAGGATTTACTGCAATAGTGGTATCACCCAAAATTTTATGAGTTTCATTTACCATTTTCATTTCTTCGCGTGTATAGCCATTATCCTCAAAGCTATCAATTTGAGGAATAACGTTAAATGCAATTTGCTTCGGAAATACTTTATTATCCATAGGGCGTGCATTCATCAAGTTAGCTGTTTGCTTTGCAAGTTCATCAACCGCTTCTTTACCTGCGCCCGATACAGCTTGGTAAGTAGATACGTTAATACGGTCTATTCCGTAAGCATCATAAATTGGTTTAAGTGCTAACATCATCTGAATAGTTGAACAGTTAGGGTTAGCAATAATATTACGATTCCTAAAATCAGCTAGGCTTGAAGCATTAACTTCTGGCACCACTAGTGGGATTTCAAAATCATTTCTAAAGTGCGATGTATTATCGATTACAATACAGCCGGCATCAGCAGCAATAGGAGCATATTTTTCAGATACACTACCACCAGCAGAAAACAAACCTATATGCGCTTGGCTAAAATCAAAGCCTTCAACGTCAAGTACTTCAATGGTCTCACCACGAAACTTTATGTCTTCACCTGCGCTGCGGCTGCTCGCAAGTAAAAAAAGCTGATCTACAGGAAACTTACGATCTGCTAGCGTTTCAATGATTTGACGGCCTACTAAACCAGTAGCGCCAAGTACGGCAACGTTATATTTTTGCGACATATTTCTTCCTCTATAAACGACATTAAAACAACATCGTTAGTTAAATAATTATTTAGCTATGCTAAAGCCAAGTTGACTAAGTGCTGCTAGTTGTGGGCTATCACCTTGTAGGAATAAGGTGCTAAATTCTCGCCTTACCGGATAATTTTTACGTAAACTATCAAAGCCCTCACCTTCTAAATGACGAAGTAAAATTCCGTCATCGCGGCGTACGTCATAAATTAAATGCACCAAACGGGCAATATCTTGCTCGCTTAGGCTTTGCGTAACAGTTGCATTTGTAATAGCAGGTATTGGTAAAAAATCATCCAACGATTTACTCACCTCTACACCTTTTAGGTCACACAATTTTTGATACAACATTTGTGTACCTCGTGCTTTCCCCTCAAGTGTATGCCCTGCGATATGCACACTGGCATAACGTACATGCTCTAGTAATTCAGTTTGAATATTGGGCTCTTTTTCCCATACATCAAGTACTATATCTAAATCAGCCCCAGCTTCCATTACCTCAAGCAATGCTTGATTATCAATTACGTCGCCTCGGCTTGCATTAATTAGCGTGGTTCCTGGCTTAAGTGATTGTAATCGCTCTTTATTCATCATGTGCAGCGTTTTGTGCTCGCCACCTTTAATAAGTGGAACATGAAAAGTAACAACATCTGATTGCGCTAATAACTCATCAAGCGCTACATGCTCTTGTAGTAAGCCCTGTTCGTGCTTAATTGGATCGCATAACAGTACGTCGACATTTAATGCTTTTAATTTTTGCGACAAACACGTGCCAATGTTACCCATTCCTACAATACCAATTGTTTGACCACACAATGGGCGCGCATTTTCTTGGCTTAATGCAAATAAACTACTAATTACATATTCAGCTACAGCAACTGCATTACAACCAGGAGCACTGGTAAAAGCAATATTTCTATCATGTAGTAATTGCGTATCAATATGGTCAATGCCAATTGTAGCAGTGCCCACAAAGCTCAGCTTGTTAGCTTGTGCCAATAGTTCATGATTAACATTAGTCACTGAACGAGTAAGGAGTACATCTACATTTATTAATTGTTCAGGCGTTAATTTACGACCATCAAAACGCTCAACCTCACCAAAGTCTGCAAAGTACTGCTCAACTAAAGGCATATTTTGATCGGCAAGAATTTTCATCACTGAGTCCGTTTGGCAATTAAGTGGCGCCATTGTAACGAACAACCAAGCCTTTACACAAACTAAAAAGGCGCATTTTAGCTGATACAAATACTTAAAAGTGGTTATGTTGATTGTTTTAAATCAGCAATTTAAATTAGGGATTTAAATTATGTGGATAATAATTTTACTATTGAATATATAAAGGCCGAATCACAGCATGATTCGGCCTTTGTTATGAAAAATAAACGTCAATTACATTGAATTTTATTTACTTGATTTTAGTTTATAGCTCAAAATCTTTTTTGAATTTCAAACCAAATTCACTGCGGTCATTACTACGCATTACACCAACAAAACCTGATTGTTGTAGGCGACCAACATCGTAAACTTCGTTTAGAACGTTTTCACCATACAGTGTAACTTCCATATCGCCATATGGATTAGTGTACGAAATATTAAAACCAACTAGTTCACGAGAATCAATGGTCTCACTTTGGTTGTAAACTGATTGACCTTGCATTTCACTGCGATACGAATAATTAGCATTAAACGCAAGTGTTGCGCCACTCTCTAAATCCATAAAGTAAGAAGGTGCAACCATGACAGTCCAGCGTGGCGTCAGTGCTGGTGAATCGCCTTTACCTATGCCTTGTACACCCTCAGCCACTTCTGTTATTTCAGAATCTAAATAACCAACTGCACTACGAATAGTAAAGTCATCGGTAATAGCAACAGTTGTTTCAAGCTCAATACCTTGCGCTTTAGATTGACCTGCATTTTCTACAATTGTTACAAAGCCACCACCCGCTGTTGGATCTGAAAACGGCAATGCTAAATCGGTGTAATCAGTCACAAATACCGCAAGCATCATAGATACATTTTCGTGTACTTGGCCTTTTAAGCCCATTTCGTAGTTAATCGCTTTTGTTTCGTCAAACGATACAAATTGATCTGGTCCACCAAATGGACGCGGTGGAAAACCACCTGTTTGATAGCCTTTTTGAATCTGGCCATAAACATTCATATTATTGCTAAGCTGATAAGATGCATTTACATCCCACGTAACCGCATCAAAATCTGCACTTACATATTTACGAGTTGGAAATGATGGGAATATAGCATTTGCATCTTTTTCATCTTTTGAATAACGAAGGCCACCACCTACCGTTAAATCGTCAGTTAAATCGTAGCTAGCATTTATATATGCTGCATACGAATTAGTTTCTTGGTTAATTTCAAATTCGCCGTAACCGCCAAATGATTCTGTTACACCATCATTCAACAAGCCATTAGGTGTATTAAATGGGCTAAATACAAACGGGCCTGAACGTGTAAAGCCATCTTCATTAAAAAAGTAAAGACCAGATACAAAGTCCATATTATCGAATGTTGCATTTAGCTGAACTTCAAATGAGTACTGATCAGCACCGCCTTCCTCTGGAAACTCAGACAAGTTTAAAGGTGATGCATCATCATCTAGGCCACCTTCATACTCAGATGTACGGTAGCTTGAGATAAACTTAGTGGTATAAGTATCGTTAATTGCCCAATCGGCTGAAAACGATGTGCCCCAACCTGAGTAAGAGGTAGATTCAATACCCGCAACAGTTGTGCCTAAATCATCAGGGTCTGATGGAATTAAATCTTGAGTCAATAATGGGAAGTCGCCATTAAAAACATCATTTGAGTCTAGTGGGTCTGTCAATTCAATTGTATAAGGCGATTGGCCAGATTCGTTATCAACACCATCTAAAGAAAAAGTGAATGCTAAGTCGGTATTTGCTTGCCATTTAAGTGCAACACGACCACTAAATTCTTCTTCTTCACCAATTTCTTTTTCTGGGTTTGCTAAATTAACAGCTTCGCCCACACCATCACGTGTTTTGTACGATGCACTTGCAGACATACTTACATCATCTGTTAGTGAGTTATTAAAATAAACATCACCGGCAATACGTCCACGACTTCCCAGCTTAGCTGTAGTAGTAACAATCCCTTCATCACCAGGTTGCTTTGTAATTACATTTACAGCGCCCCCTAATGTATTACGACCATATAAAGTACCTTGCGGGCCACGAAGCACTTCAACACGCTCAACATTAGGTAATGATAAGTTAGAACCCATTTGACGACCTAAGTACACACCATCAAGATACACACCCACACCCGGATCGGTAGTTATTATGTGATCTTGCAAACCTATACCGCGGATAAATACAGACGCATGCGCAGAATTGCCCACGCCATAGCGGGTAATATTTAAATTTGGAACATATTTACCAATATCTTCTAGGTTACTCATATTGGCTTTATCAATTAGGTTAGCGCCAATTGAAGTGATAGCGGTTGGAGATTCAAACAGGCTCTCTGTACGTTTACGAGCTGTGACTTCTATCTTTTCAAATGCGTCTTGTTTAGCTGTTTTTTTAGTTTCTTCGGCGTTTACAGAGGTAGTGAGTGCAGCAAAAATTGCTAGACTTAGCTGTGAGAGGTTACGTAATTTCAAAATATTCTCCAAAGGATACCGTGTGATTTAGTTATGCATTTATACTTAAGAGTATAAATTTCAGGCATAAAAAAAGATGCGTAATGCATCTTTCCTCTGGATGGGTATTATATGACGGAATTGTGAAGAAATGTATAAATTATTTGAATAAATGTATAAAGAATAAAAGCAATTTAGACATTGTTAGCTTTAGGTGGATTATCATAAATAAAGAACATTAATATCAACCTCACTAAAAAGCTGTTTTAAAACAAAAAACCGCATAAATACAATTTTAAAAAGCACATAAAACGTACTTTACACATGTACTTTAGTGTATAAAAAAAGAGCTACAACACATTCTCCTATCATTGAAATTAACTAAAAATAAGAATATAGTACTAAAATGTAGTCTATGGATAGAATATTATGAATATTGAAAACACAGCTGATAAAAGCCTCAAATGCTTCACAAATCCAAATTACACTTCACTTTTTTGTGTTGCAGCTGACTTCAACGTTTTACTTGTTAATTATCAAGCTTTAAACGTCATTACCAATTATGAACTTATTAATCAATTCATGCTAAAAAATGGTCACCAAGGACTGGTAATTTTTGATGTCCCAAAAGACTGCGATGTACTAGCATTAAAAGAGTGGCCAAATTTAAAAGGATTGTTTTACGAAGGCACTGACGAAGTACTACTTCAACAAGGATTAGAAGCCATTGAACAAGGAAAGTTATGGTTCCCTCGTGCAGTAACCGATGATTGGATGAGGCAAATGCTAGCGAGTGAACAACAAACTACGCTGCAATCAAACAACTTAACCTGCAAAGAAATGAAAGTATTAAACTTATTATTTTCTGGCTTACATTCAAGTGCAATTGCCGACACTTTATTTATAAGTGAAGCTACTGTTCGCGTTCACCTACACAAGGTTTACCAAAAAATTGCTGTAAAAAATAAGCAACAAGCATTACTTTGGTGTCAAAAAAACTTAAATAGAATTAATAGTTAAGTGGGCTTATTTGAAACCTTATTATGTCAGAATATTCACCGGCAGCTTGCCTTTCAAAATCATTTAGCTGAATTTTTAAAGGTAATAAGTAAACGGTTTGCCCTGAATATGAGAATTTATGTTGTGATACGTTATTTAGTTCAAGCCAACTTCCTGCCAGATCTAGACTGTAATTAATTGCATATTTATCTCTATAGAGACTGTGTATTAATTTACCATTATTATCTGAACTTACAGATAATTGAATATCTGAATTAGTAACAACTTGTAAACTAGGTAACATAGTGTATTCCTTACCCGGTATTAGCTCTCCCAAATTAATAGTATTTGAAAATGTATTATACCCAAGTACAGAAAGACTTGTTCTAGGCACAATATTTTCTTGAATGCTATATTCTCGTTCATCTAACAACTTGCTCCCCTGATCGTATAATTTCATTTGGAGTCTATCTGTATAGACACCAGCTTTAATCGGTGTTCCTGATGGTATTAGTAATGACAATATCGTCGAAGAATTAGTAAAGCTCAACTTTAAAGTTGATGTGCTAACTAACTGACTCTGTATACTTTGCATTTGGTACGGAACACTTTGAAATTGCCCTTTTAACTGAGCTTGGTTCTCACTTGTAATCACGAGCTGTAATTGACAACTCTCATCATTAATAACGCTTATACGTAACTCTTTCTTAGAGTCTATTTGCTGTAAGGCATGGTAGCTTTCAAAATCATCATAAATATGTTCAACCTTATCGAACCTAGCAGCACATTGCGCATGAATTAAAGGCGTAAAAATAAATAGTGCTAAACCACCCAATAATAAACTTACTTTTTTATTGTACATAAATAGCTCCTTTGCGCTGTAATTGTTCACCTTCAGATACTTCAATCGTAAAATATGACTTTTCTGCATTCTTAAGTGTAATTTCATAATTACAGGCGGTTAAACCTGTTAATGCAAATCGTCCTTTTTTATTCGTAAAAAATGTATGCTCTTTCTTACTACTATTATCTAAACAAATAGCCGTTCCAACCTGTAACGATAGTGGCTTTTTTTGTTGGTCGTACAGCGTTGCAATGACTGATATGTTAGCGGCAGTCCCTATTGTAATTGCATGACCCGTTCGATAAGGTGAATAAAGAGTAATAATACCAGAACCTATATCATACCCTGGCGCTAAGTTATCAATATCGACTGCAACGTTGGTTGAGGCGTATGAACTTATATCGTTCAATAAAATAGTCTCGAAGTCTTCATTATCTGCCCTATATTCATCTTCATATTGCCCCAATATAACTTTTTTTCCTTTAAGGCTAGAGTGAGGTTTTACTAAAGCGAAGCTATCGTATATGGGTTTCCCAACAGCCCAACTATTATCTGCAAATGCTATACTTGACGCCAAGCTTAATCGGCTCTGATGGTAAGCTGAGTCCTCATTAAATTGCTCGTAAAAACTCCCATGATCAAAGTTCATAACAAAACGATTCGCGTTATATTGAGTATTTAGATCAAAAATAGCTTCATTTTGATCATTTTTTTCAAGCCCAGCTCTTATGTTCAAAGCTCCAACATAGCGCTGATTACTATCTTGAGAGAATTCTAAACGTGTTTTTTCACGCCTAGATTGATGAGATAATTTAGCCCGTCGAGTATTAGAAAACTTATAAGTGACAGACAACCTTACATCCCATTGACTTTCTTCAGCGAGACCCTCCCACTGCCCACCTAAACTATATCTCCATTGGCTATTATCGATCTCACCAGAAAGACTAACCCCAATTGATTTATCAAATTGAGCTTCATCATATGACCTTGATAAGCTTGTAAAAAAAGATGTTTGCGTATTATCGCCCCAAAAAAAACTATAATTAGCCTGAATATAATGCTCTCTTAAGCGAGAACTAGATTGAGAATCAGGCCGATAACCAAGGCCTGTAAAATATCTTGATGAGTATTCATAACCCACCGTAATGTCAGTGTTATTATCACTATGATTTCTATAGTTACTATAAACAATGCGATAAGCATGGCCTGTTTTTTCATTGAAACTTATCGCATTTTCAAACGCAATCTGTCCAATTTTAGCTGCATAAATATTTTTAAAACCAACCTGCTGAGAATACTCATCACCCTGTACTGCCGCACCAGCTGTCCAGCTAGGTGTAATGCCATAATCAAGATAAAAGCTGGCTAGTGGCTCGTCGTAATCATAATCTAGCTCACTACCTAAGCGTGAAGGAACGCCTAAATGAAACTCATATTCAAGTTGCCCTTGAGCAAAAAGATCTAAACCTGTCGTTACGTCAAAATCAACAAAACGCACAACTCCTGCTATATCAGTGATCCTCAAAGTAATATTATTGCTTCCTTCATTAAGGGGAATATCATCAAGAGAATATATACCTGCGGCTAAATTAAGTTTTTGTACTATCCGCTCGCCAACTAACACCTCTACAGAGGATGGACTCTCTAAGGTAAAGCTACGAGAAGCACTGGGTCTGATAGGTCTGTCAGAAACTAGCGAAAAATCATGTGAAAGCGACAAACCTAGTACCCGTGCTGTTGATTGAAAATAACTACCTGAGCTATAATTATCACCGACTGATATACGTAACCCACTAAGCGGTAGGTCATGTATTATACGAGTACCTAAGCGCCTAATATTTGATGAGGTAGGAGCTACTTCAGATAAATACTCCACTTCGTTTTCTAAAACCCAGCCTTCCCAGCTCACTACCATTTCAGAGCGAATAGCTAAGAGCTCATCTGTTGTGTCCTCGCCTTTATCTTGCTGATAAAAATAGCTTGAATAAGCATTAACAAATCCACTTAGTTTAGCGGGTTCCGATGCTGTTAAATTCCTTGAATCAGATTTTAAACTTAGCTGTTGAGGGCGAGTCAGTGTAAGAGGTACTGATATTTCTAAGCTAAAATCACTCATATCGAATGAAATATTATATCCAAATGACTCTAATGCTTTTGTATCAATGACATTCTTATTAACTTTAGACTCTAAAGAATCAAAATCTTCTGAAAATAAAAGTCGTTCGAATGACACTTTAATTTCACTCCATTTGAGTGATAAATTATCATTTGGGTCAACTGCAAGAGTTAATTTACCAATAGCATTTTTATTCAGTTCTGCTTCAACGCTGAGTTCGATGGTTCTTTTAGACGGGTTAATTTTTGAATAACATAATTGAGTAAAGCTCAATAAAAATATGCATAATAAAACTCGCATAACTAGCGAGCCAGCACTAAACGTAGATGATTTAAACTTCCTTCCTGTAAAGATTGTGGCATAGGGACTTTTATGACACTGGTGCTATGAGGAGCAAAAAAAACATCGTATCCGTTTGCTTTTAATTGATCTTTTAAAATTCGATCGCTCAGGGTTTTATTTTTAGTGATTTTTATTTCATAATCACTTAATCGTCCTGCCCCTTTTCCTTCATTTAATACTTCAGTGACGATAAAGCCATCCTCAACATGAGGCTCTTTTATAGTCAGTTTAGGAACTAATCGAGGTTGATCCAAATGAACAATTAAATTTATATTTAACAACATCGTAAGTTGTGACTGTTTATTTATAGACTGGTTTGCAATGGGCTGCTCAATCAAACTAACTTGATAGCTTTTATCTGTACTAGGAAGTTTTTTATCTAACCATCTAAATTGCAACTGCTGGCTTTGCCCTGGTTGCAAAAATAGCGATGGAGGAAAAACCCACAATGGAGAGTCATCTAAAGAAATTAATTTAGGCGTGCCTTGAGAAAAGTCAATTTCGTAAATTTGGATATCAAAAGCAATGTCTCTTGGTAACTGATTGTGAACCAAGCTAGAAGCGTTACTTGAACGACTATCAGGGGAGAAAGTAACCACCATAGGCGTTACTTCTACACCAAAGGTCGGTGCAATTACAATTACATATATAAGAAAGTAACTGCATATCCGCAGCATTAAAAATTGACCTCAAGATCACTGCTTGCTGCATTAAATTTTGTTGGAATTTTTATTGAGACCTCACGGCTAGATTTTGGTAATAAAATTTTTCCAGTCAGTGCTTTACTCAATTCAGCCCCTTCTAATAATAGCTCTTGATCATCGCCTTTAATAAGCCACTGTGCCTGCGATAAGCGAATATATTTATTGCCTGTATTTTCCAGAAGCACATTCCATGTTTCTGTATCTACTTGGCGTTTATTTTTAATTAATAATTTTGCCTCAGCACCTTTAGGCACCACATTAAATAAAGTCCTAAAGCTAACTGACATACCAACGCCTGACTGCCCCGCTTTCTCTAAATCAACAGATACCTGATCAATGGCTACACGGTACGCTTTCGAATTTTCTAATATTGGTTCCCCAATATATCGAACAATTACCGACTGACTTTTCCCGGACGGAATAATTGTAGTCATGGGAATAATTAAAAAGTCTTCTTCATTCGCTTTTAATGTTTCATCACCGTTAGGTGCAATTAGTAAATCAAAAGCTGATATCTCAATAGTTAAAGAACTATCTGAAGGGTTAGATATACGAATTGTTTGTTGTGATTGGCTACCTGATGATTCAAGCTCTGCGACCATTGGTTTAACTTGAAAAGCCAGTGTAGAATAAGAGCTGAGTAAAAGTATCATTAAAAAGATATAACGCATATAGAGTCCCTCCTGCTAAATTAAAAGGCAGTAATTACTGCCTTTTATTATGCTAATTAGTTAGCTGTTATTGCCAACATCAGCGTATCTGCATAAGTACCGGCATAAACGGGTGCTTGTGTTACAGTTAGTAAAATATTTCCAGCTACGCCACCTGCTGCAAGCGTTGGAGAACCAGCACGGCTTTGCGACTCAGATTTATCATTTTGGCCATTCTCAGCCGAAAGCGTAAAATCAAATGTCCCTGCAGTTAACTTGGCAGTGTAGCCGACACCACGATCTTCATGGTCAGCATTTTGCAAGTGCCCTTCAGATGTTGTTAATGACATTGTTGCACCATCAACATCATTACACTGCAAATCAAAGCCTACATTTTTAGTTGCACCATCTGATAATGTTTGAAAGAATTGTGTAGTGTTAATGTTGCTCACCCCACAAATCGATGACACTGCACCACCTACATTTAGATTTTCAGCAAATGCTGCGCCAGATGTTAGAGTTGCGATTGCTGATAACACGATTAACTTTTTCATTTTAATATTCCTTATCCATGTGACATATTTGTTTATATTTAATAGTTAGTGTTTTACCAAACTCCACCAGATACAACCGATGGTGTCATTTCTATGCGAAGCACATCCTGGTAACTTCCGGCATAAATTAAAGGCTCATCTAGTTTTAACTGTAATTTAGCTACGCTGTTAAATAAAATCTTATCAACATCAAAATTGTACATAGATTTGAGCTCAAGTGCTGTTGCAGAAACGTCGCTTGAAACCCCCTCTATTGACCAATTAATGTTATAAGCATTTATTTGAGTACTTTGCTGATGGCGCAGGCCACCATTTTCAGATTGCATTGATACTCGCATAGGTGAATTACAATTAATCACTAGCTTTGTACTCGCAAGGCCATCTGAAGAAAACTGAAGGTTGTTATTTTGAGTAGTAAAGCCGCACACTGGTGAAATATGACCTACCAGAGTTAAACTTACTTCATCGTTACTGTATGCATTCATTGCAAAGAAACATAATAAAAACCATATTACCTTCTTCATCCGCGCCATCTCCTTTGACCGACCTCGCTAAGACAGGACTGATACTATGATAAAATTGCAGTTTAGAAAGTTGTTATTTGCTTATGATTAGCTTTACTTATTGATAATTTCGACTATGTAACAATATAAAATATAAACATTTAAACTAAATAACTTATGTAAAACACTTATAATTAAATGTTAACAAATCTATATGGTAGTAAATACAATACTTACGGCTTGTAAGTTACATTAAGACGTTATAAACAAAAATCACCAGGCGTATATTTTATATCCAACCCCAGTACTAAACATTTTTAAACACAAACATTCGCACCTGATTAATTAAAAAACAAAATAATATTGACTAAAAATAAAATAAAAACCTTAAACAGTTCTGTTTATTAGATAAATACTCGTTATGCACTTATACTAATAAAGAAATCAACATTTAAATAACAAATAGGAACAACATATGAAAAAGCTATCTGTAGCAGTGGCTGTATGTGCAGTTTTAGCATCTAGCTATGCTAGTGCTGAGGTAAGAATTAATGGTTTTGCATCAATTGTCGGTGGTAAAAGTCTGGATAGTGACAGTACTTTGTACGGCTATGATGACGATATCTCTTTTAAAAATGAGAGTAAATTCGCTTTACAATTATCTGCAGACCTACATGAAAAGCTAACAGCTACGGCTCAAATTATTGCGCGTGGAGAGGATGACTTTGACGCTACATTCGAATGGGCATACATTACTTATGAATACAGCGATGAACTGCAATTTAGCGCTGGTAAAATGCGTGTTCCTTTTTACAAGTATTCTGATTTCTTGGATGTAGGTTATGCTTATCGCTGGGTACGTCCGCCAAAATCAGTATACGGTATCCCATTTTCAACTTATGAAGGAGTTAGTGTAGTTTACAGCTCTCAATTAGGTGATTGGGATTCTACGCTTCAAGGCTTTTATGGTGCATTCGATGGTGATATTGACGTATTTGGAACAGAATTACCTGCTGAATTAAATAATTTAGCCGGTATAAACTGGAGTCTATCATACGACTGGTTCAGTGCGCGAGCTGCATACATTGTGGCCGACACTAGCATTTCATCAGAGGATAGCGGCCTAATTGGTCTCGTAAGTGTATTGTCTGATAGTGGCTTAACTAATACTGCGAATGACCTAATCACTGAAGAAGATAAAACGAGTTTCGTTGGCGTTGGTTTTTCTGTTGATTATGAAAACTTTTTGTTTGATGCCGAATATACACAATTTGAGGTTGAAGACAGTATACTGCCAGAACAGTCACAGTATTACGCATCAGTTGGTTACCGTATTGACAGTGTAATTGTTCATTTTACTTATGAAGACAATGATGACAAACATGACTCATCACGTTTTAATACCATTGAGTCAATACCAACCTTAAACTCGGCTGTAAATGGTGCTCTTGAAGGTCTTCGTGCACAAAGTAACGTATACACAATTGGTGCACGTTATGATTTTCACCCTTCCGCTGCTTTCAAAATCGACTTTAGTCGTTTTGAAGATGATATAACCGATACAGAGACGGATGTTGTAGCTGTTGGTGTAGATCTTGTCTTTTAATTGGAGCTTATGATGAAAAAATTAATTTTAGTAAGTGCACTTTCATTGTGCTCAATTAATGTATTTGCAGAAGTTGCTGTGATTATTAATCCAAGCAATGCTAGCACAGTAGATGCTGACACAATAAAAAAGATTTATCTGGGAAAAAGTAAGTCATTTAGTAATGGCGATAAAGTTAATCCTATAAATCAAGATGGTACATCTGTAGCTGATGAATTTAACGACAAAGTAGTAGGTAAGTCTAGCAGTCAGTTAAATGCATATTGGTCAAAGCTTGTATTTACAGGTAAAGGCACCCCGCCTGAAAAACTAACAACTGACCAAGCTGTTATTGATTTTGTTGCTGCTAATAACGATGCTATTGGCTATGTTGATAGCGCTAAAGTGACCGATAAAGTAAAAGTAATTGCTACCTTTTAGCAGTGAAATTGATATAAAAACCACCTACAGGTTAATACTGATAGGTTAATAAATATTTAACTAATCAATAAACCGACCTTCTGGTTCGTTTATGAAGGCTTCTGAATTTATTCAGAGGCCTTTTTTTGCAGCCCACTACAACACTTTTTCTAGCCAATAGTTACGCATCCAATTCAGAAGACTTCTGTCAGCTGAGTGTTGCGAACTGTGCAATTAATATTATTAATTTAATTCAGACTATGTTTATTGAGAACTCAGGGAGTATCCCTAAATAAATAGAGTAATAGTAAGCTAAAGTAGAGCATCACATATTACTAATAAAGCGGGAGTGGACATATACTAGGTATGTCAAACCAGATATCCAAACAAAAAAGCCAGTCAGCGGTTAACTAACTGGCATCAACCCTAGGGTTGATTTTTATACTGGCTCAGTACTAAGCTTTACTCGATTCTAAACTTAGCGGTTGCATCTAATAGGTTATCAGATAGGTAATGTAGGTTTTTGGCTACGTCGCGTACAGCAAGTAGTGAGTCCATAGTATCTTCGAACGATACATGCATATTTGACACATTATCTACTACCATAGCTGCAACGGATGTTTGTTCTTCAGTTGCTGCTGCTATTTGCGAATTCATACCATTAATTTCTAACATTTGCTCTGCGATTTTCTCTATTGAAATACCTGTTTTTTCTGCGGCTGTAGCATTATCTGTTGCCATATCACGTGCTGAAGTCATAGCAGCTACAGATTCATTTGCGGCAGTCGTTAATGATCCCAATAGTTCACGTATTTCATTAGTAGAATGTGCAGTGCGAGAAGCCAGTTCACGAACCTCATCTGCCACTACAGCAAAGCCTCTTCCATGCTCACCTGCTCGTGCAGCTTCAATAGCAGCATTAAGAGCGAGTAAGTTTGTCTGATCTGCAATAGACGTAATTACATTCAAAATCTGCGATACATTTTTTGTATCGTCCGCAAGCTTATTAATAGTCCCTGCAGCTCGATTAATTTCATCACTGAGCGTACGAGAAGCGGTAACTGACATCTGTACTTGTGTACGACTTTGTTCAACTTCTTTCTCGGCCGTTTCAGCAGCGTGAGAAGCGTTAGCTGCAGATTCTGATATATCACCAACACTCTGTTTCATTTCTTCCATAGATTGCTTAACAATTTCAGCATCAGTGGTTTGCTTTGTTGTAGCACGCTCAGCTTGTTCCATACCTTGAACTAATCGTGTTGAGTTTTCCATTAAAGGCTCACATACAGCAATAACTTCAAGAACTGTTTCTCTTAGTAAGGAAATAAATGCGTTAAAATTAATAGAGACTTGGCCAATTTCGTCTTCTGAGTTAACAGATAGCTGTGTGCTTAAAGAACCATTGCCGCTTGCTAATAAACTAAGGTTGTTAGCTGCATCACTCGCAGATGAACCTATATTCTTAGCAATCCAAATAGCCATAAACAATAATAAAATTAATGAAATAATGGATACAGCTAACATTAGAGTTAATGCTTCATCAGAGCGCGCTTTAGTGTTGGCAACCAGTTCAAAAAAACGATTATCCGCTTTTTGTTGAGCGCCTTTAAAACTTTCTAAGACAGATCCATATAAACTTGTTTTAAGCTGCGCTTGTTGCTGAATCTTACTAAAATCAGCAGTACCGTTAACCATACCTGTAGCAATACTTGAGGATATTTTTTCATAATCTGACAACTCATTAATAATATCGTTATTAATGTAGGAGTTATTAAGTTGCGTTATTAAGGTAATATTAGACTCTAAAGTTTGATATACCTCGTCTGCTTTAACTATAAGATCTTGCTCACCAAACGTAACCGCTTGGGTATAAAGTTCATCAAGCTTTTCTAAAAGCCCTACGTTTTGCGACGTTATTTTTACAACTTTATACGATGAGTTACTCATTTCATCGAGAGAAACCTTATTATCATTCATAGCTAAATAGTTTATCAATACGATCACTATGAAAGCTACTACCGCAATGCATGTTATTGCATGTATTTTTTTTGTTATGCTTAGGTTTTGAAAAGAGAAGCCTGAAGCCATACTGTGCTACCTTATTTTATTGTCTATATCTATTATCGGCTTGATATCTATAAGTGTGAGCTAAATTTGTAATATTTCTAGTTTTTTCTAACAAATAGAAGAATTATTTAACAATAAACACACATCGCTCATAAAGCAATCACAATAAATTACAGATACAAAAAAACCAGTAGCATTACTGCTACTGGTTTCTAAATTTGGTGCGGATGGGGGGACTTGAACCCCCATGCCCTAAAGCACCACCCCCTCAAGGTGGCGTGTCTACCAATTCCACCACATCCGCATTTTTTAAGCTTTCGCTTAATTTTTAAACATGTGATTTATTTGAGGACTATAAATCGTTTAACGATAGCTTTACGCTAAATTAGTTTGGTACGTCAGAGCTTTGCTCTTTAGTAGATGTTACTGGAACATCTTCTTCAACAGGAACTACTGTTTCTACTGCTGGAGCTGCTTCTAGGTTTTCCCATTCGTCAGTCTTTTTAATTTGACCAGCAGTTAGGTTTCCTAACACAATGCTTAATACAAAAAATACCGTTGCTAAGCTTGTGGTTGTTTTTGTCATAAAGTTACCTGCACCTGACGAACCAAAAACTGTGCCTGATGCACCAGCGCCAAATGAAGAACCCATATCTGCGCCTTTACCTTGTTGAATTAAAACCATTCCAACTAGAGCCAAAGCCACAACTAAATAAACTACTAATAAAATTTCGTACATCTTATACAGTCCCTTTTGCACTGTTACAGATTGCAGTAAAAGATTCTGCTTTTAGACTTGCGCCGCCAATTAAGCCGCCATCTATATCTGTTTGTGCAAATAATAATTCGCTATTTTTTTCATTAACGCTACCACCATATAAGATGGTAAGCCCTTGTGCTAAATTGCTATCAAGTGATGCAATTTTGTCACGGATAAATTTATGAACAGTTTGTGCCTGCTCTGGCGATGCAGTCTTACCTGTGCCTATGGCCCAAACGGGCTCGTATGCTATCACAGAATCTTTCAGTGCTGCTACACCTAATTTCTCTATTACTGCATCAATTTGTGCAGCAACTACTTGTTCGGTTTGGCCGTTTTCTTGCTCACTTTCGCTCTCGCCTACACATAATATTGGTGTTAACCCAACTTGCTGTGCTCTAGCAAACTTTTCAGCGACTGTTGCATTACTTTCGTTATAAATACTGCGGCGTTCAGAATGACCAACGAGTACGTAAGTTGCACCTAAATCTTTTATAAGCTGCGCATCAACTTCACCAGTAAATGCGCCAGGTGTATTTTCAGAAACAGTTTGAGCTCCTGTAGAAACACCGCTAGCTACCATTGCTGGTACAAGTGGGAATGGAGGAAATAAAACAATGTCCATCTCTTGTGATTTTACATCGTTAATAGCGTCAGACATTTGTTTAACTAACTCTAAAGAGCCATTCATTTTCCAGTTGCCTGCGACCATCGCCTTGCGTATTGCCATTATCCACTCCACATTAGAAAGCGGGCGAGATATTAACTTTTCTCGCCCAAAGTTACAAGAGATTATTGTTATTAATCAGTTTGTTTGCTCATAGATTCTACAACAGCTGCAATTTTTTGAGCGCTGTCTATTACAATCTTTTCTTGCTCGGCTTCAACCATAACACGAACCACAGGTTCAGTGCCTGACTTACGCAGTAAAACACGGCCTTTATCGCCTAAAGCAAGCTCTACTTCTGCTACAGCTGAAAGCACTTCTGGTGCTTTTGTCGGGTCAGTTCCAGCTGTATAACGCACGTTAATCATCTTCATTGGATACTTGGTAAAACCAGCGCCTAAGTCTTGCAATGTACGATTTTGTGCAACCATAGCAGCAAGTACTTGTAAGCTTGAAATAATACCATCACCCGTGCTAATTAAGTCTAGGTTTAGTACATGGCCTGAGCTTTCACCGCCAATTTTCCAGCCTTTTTGCTGTAGTAATTCCATAACATAGCGATCCCCCACTTTACTGCGAGCAAACTCGATACCTTTTGCTTTTAAAGCGTTTTCAAGGCCCATGTTAGACATAACAGTACCAACTACACCACCACCCAAATTATCATCTTGGGCTGCTTGGCAAGCAATAATATAAACCAGATCATCACCATCAAAAACACGGCCATTATGATCAACCATCATCACGCGGTCACCATCACCATCGTATGCAATACCTACGTCGGCTTTAAGTTCAAGCACTTTACGTTTAAGGGTATCTACGTGAGTAGCGCCACATTCATGGTTGATATTAACGCCGTTAGGCTCGCACGCATGTGTTATTACTTCTGCGCCAAGTTCACGCATAACAGAAGGTGCAATATGATAAGTTGCGCCATTTGCGCAATCGACAACAATCTTAAGACCTTCTAAAGACAGGCCTTGCGGGAACTGGCTCTTACAAAACTCTATATAGCGGCCATCCGCACTGACTAAACGCGATGCTTTGCCTAATTTATCTGAAGCAACACATGTCATTTGCTCATCAAGCATCGCTTCAATTTCAAGCTCTACTGCATCATCAAGCTTTAAGCCTTGACCATTGAAAAACTTAATACCGTTATCGTAATATGGATTATGTGAGGCACTAATTACAATACCTGCCTCAGCACGAAATGTTTGCGCTAAATAAGCAACGGCCGGTGTAGGCATAGGACCCAATAATACAACATCAATACCAGCAGCAATTAAACCAGCCTCAAGTGCGGTTTCAAGCATATAGCCCGAAATACGCGTATCTTTACCAATAATTACTTTTTTAGTACCACTTTGCGATAATACACGCCCAGCAGCCCAGCCTAGCTTCATTGCAAATTCAGGGTTTATTGGAGCAGCGCCTACAAGTCCACGCACGCCATCGGTGCCAAAATATTTTCTTTCTTTCATTGTGAAATTCCTTGTTCGCAGGCTTGATATACACCAAGTACATCTGCGGTTTCTTTTACGTCATGTACACGAATAATTTTTGCGCCATTTTGCGCTGCGATTAACGCACCCGCTAAGCTGCCCGCTAACCGTTCATTTGTATTTCTGTTTAATAAATTACCTATCATCGATTTACGAGATAATCCGGCCAATAATGGCAAACCTAATTTATTAAAATCGTCAAACTTAGCCAATATTTGATAGTTATGACTAAGCGTTTTTCCAAATCCAAAACCTGGGTCTAGAATAAGTCGTTCAAACTTAATCCCAGCTGTTTCACATGCTTTAATACGTTCACTAAAAAACATACTTATATCTGCAAACAAATTAACGTAATGAGGTGACGATTGCATGTTCCGGGGCTGCCCTTGCATATGCATTAAACAAATTGCTACATCTTCATACTGCGCAACCGTTTCTAAGGCGTCTATTTCTTGTAAAGCTCTAACATCATTGACTATATCTGCCCCTGCAAGTATTGCTTGTTCCATTACCTGTGCTTTACTGGTATCAATTGAAATAACGCAATCACTGTGCTGACGTATCGCTTTAATAGCGGGGATTACTCGAGCAAGTTCATCTTCTAAGCTAACATCTGGCGCGCTTGGGCGAGTAGATTCTCCCCCTATATCTAAAATTGTCGCACCGTCATCTAATAATTGCATTGCGCGCTTTAGCGCTATTTTGGGATCTAAAAACTGCCCACCATCAGAAAATGAATCCGGCGTTACATTTAGTATTCCCATAATAACGGGCTTTTCAAGATTAAGCGTACGCCCTCTCGGAAGCTTTAATATGTTAGTCATTGCCAACCTTTATTCTTTTTCTAAATAGCTGATACAAAAAAGCCCCGAAGTTCGGGGCTTTCATTACTATTTTAACGATTATTCAGCTTTGTCATCAAGGTTTGTTTCATCTTTTTTTGATGAATCATCAGTCTTTTGACTTTCATCAGCAACTGGTTCTTGAGGTTCTTCCGCTTTTACCGGTTTAGCTTCATGACGGTCATGTGCATCACGCGGTTCACGTACTGGTTGGCGTGCCATTAAATCATCAATTTGCTTAGCATCAATAGTTTCGTATTTCATTAACGCATCTTTCATTGAGTGAAGAATATCAATATTTTCTTTTAATATTTCTTCTGCTCTTTGATAGTTACGATCTGAAAGTAATCGAACCTCTGCATCAATTACTTTTGCCGTGTCGTCCGACATGCTAGATGAACGACTACCGCCACCACCCATATACATTTCGTTCTGATCTTCAGCGTAAAGTAACGGACCTAGTTTTTCACTTAAACCCCAATGTGTAACCATTTTACGCGCTATATCTGTAGCTCGTTCAATGTCATTACTTGCACCCGTTGTTACTTTATCTGCGCCGTAAATAAGCGCTTCAGCAATACGGCCACCATAAAGGCTAGAAATCATTGATTCTAAAAGCTCTTTTGAATGACTAACACGATCTTGCTCAGGCAAGTACATTGTTACACCCAGCGCACGGCCACGTGGAATAATAGATACTTTATAAACTGGATCATGTTCTGGCACCATACGACCAACAATAGCATGGCCAGCTTCATGGTACGCTGTCATTGCTTTTTCTTGCTCGCTCATCACCATGGTCTTGCGCTCTGCGCCCATCATGATTTTATCTTTAGCAGCGTCAAATTCAGCCATACTTACAACACGTTTATTACCACGCGCTGCATAAAGTGCAGCTTCGTTTACTAAGTTAGCTAAATCCGCGCCAGAGAAACCTGGAGTACCACGTGCTATAAGAGCAGCTTCTACGTTATCGCCTAATGGCACTTTACGCATGTGTACTTTAAGTATTTGCTCACGACCACGAATATCAGGTAAACCTACTTCAACTTGACGGTCAAAACGACCTGGGCGAAGTAATGCAGGGTCTAGTACATCTGGTCGGTTAGTTGCTGCGATAACAATAATACCTTCGTTACCACCAAAACCATCCATTTCCACTAGCATTTGGTTAAGTGTTTGCTCACGTTCGTCGTTACCGCCGCCCATACCAGCACCACGTTTACGACCAACAGCGTCAATCTCATCTATAAAGATAATACAAGGCGCCGCTTTTTTAGCTTGCTCAAACATGTCTCGTACACGTGACGCACCAACACCCACAAACATTTCAACAAAATCTGAACCAGAAATTGTAAAAAATGGCACTTTAGCTTCACCAGCAACAGCCTTCGCAAGTAACGTTTTACCGGTACCTGGAGGACCAACCATTAGTACACCTTTAGGAATACTACCGCCAAGTTTTTGAAACTTAGAAGGATCTCGTAAAAAGTCTACCAGCTCAGTAACATCTTCTTTCGCTTCATCACAACCTGCAACATCAGCAAACGTTGTTTTAATTTGATCTTCACTCATTAAGCGAGCTTTACTCTTACCAAATGACATAGCGCCTTTACCGCCGCCGCCTTGCATTTGACGCATGAAGAATATCCATACACCTATAAGCAGTATCATCGGGAACCAAGAAATAAATATACTTGCTAAGAATGATTGTTCTTCAGGTTGTACACCCTTCACATTTACATCATTTTTAAGTAAATCATTTATTAAGTCTTCATCGTACATTGGCATCGTTGTTTGAAAACGCTCACCACTGCTCTTAGTACCAGTAATATTTCCTGTACCGCGGTCGATAATAACTTCTTGTAAAGAGCCACTGCGGACATCTTTTACAAATTGAGTGTAACTTGTTTGACGATCAACTTGCTCGCCGCCATTAAAGCTCTGAAAGACTGACATCAGCACAACTGCAATCACCAGCCATAGTATTAAATTTTTCGCCATATCGCTCAAGGGGTTAACCTCTTGTATCCAATTAATTTAAATTCAACTAAACGCCAAGCAACTGTACTACAGTTTGTATCCAGTCGCTACTATATATACTTCCCGAGAACGGGCACGTGAGGCATCAGGTTTGCGTATTTTCACTGCTTTAAAACTATTACGTACATCTTGCAAGTATTGATCAAAGCCTTCTCCTTGGAAAACTTTAACAATAAATGCGCCATTTTTCTTTAGTACTTGACTACACATATCCAGCGCAAGTTCTACCAAATACATACTACCCGCTTGATCTACTGAGTTATTGCCACTCATATTTGGTGCCATGTCAGAGAGTACCACATCAACATTTTTACCATCAATACGTTTTAACAACGCATTTAATACAGCCTCCTCACGAAAGTCACCTTGTAAGAAGTCAACACCCGCAAGTGAATCCATCGGCAATATATCACACGCGATCACTTGGCCTTTGTCACCTACTTTTTCAGCCAAATATTGAGACCAACTTCCTGGAGCCGCCCCTAAATCAACAACTGTCATACCTGGACGAAGTATTTTATCTCTATTTTGTACTTCATCTAATTTAAAAACCGCTCGGGAACGCCAGCCTTTTTTTTGCGCTTCTTGAACATATTTATCATCAAAATGTTCTTTCAGCCATCGCTGTGAACTGGCTGACTGTTTTTTATTTGTCATAAATTAACACGCAACTAATTAGTAATATTCTCTAGATGGCGTTAGAATACCCTTAATTCAAGCCATATTCAGCAAAATTTGTATAAACATGACATTATCAAACAAACAAAAGCAGTTTTTAAAAGGTCAGGCACATAGCCTTAAGCCTGTAGTTTTACTAGGTTCTAACGGTTTAACCGAAGGCGTAGTAGTAGAAATTCAAAGTGCATTAGAAATTCACGAATTAATCAAAGTTAAAGTTCCAACTGACGATCGTGAAACAAAAGCATTAATTTTTGAAGCAATCGTACGTGAAACTGGTGCGACTAAGCTACAAACGATAGGTCACACTATTGTGCTTTATCGTCAAAGCGTTGAGAAAAAAATACATTTACCGCGTAACTAATTATTCCTGTTAAAGGATTTAGTGCGTTTAAATTAAAAAAACCAGCTTAATGCTGGTTTTTTATTATTTAACATTTTAAATCAAAAACTCATTTTATGATGGGTTACATCATATTCGCTACCATTACTACTGCGCTTCTTATTCAATATAAAGTACTGAGAAAATTGTGTTTCACTCATTGCTGGCACTTTTTCATTCGAAAGTAGCTCGGCTAGTTGCGGTGTTGTATTACTGTGCCCAATAACAACAACTACACCTTTTAGTTTTAGTAACTCATTTTTTAAATCACTTAGCTTACCTGCGTTATACACATTTATTTTGGTATTAAAATGTGCCTGCAAAGGTGCGGCTGTTTGCAACGTGCGTTTATAGTTGCTGCTAAAAAGATGTATATTTTGATGTTCTTTAAACAACGTAACTAAATTATTTGCACGTGCCTTCCCCTCTTCTGAAAGCGCTGGATTTTTACCCGTTAACTTTTCGCTATGACGAAACAAATATATCTCATCAGGTGCTGCAAACACTAAACTACAATTGAATGACATGATTAAAAAAGTGATTGCTAATATTATTTTATTATTCATATTTTTTTACCTCGTTTGTATTCTAATAGCCTGTCGATAAATTCAGTCGTTAGCTCATTGATTACGCCGGTTTCAGCATTAACTATTAAGCTAAAACCAATATTTAAGTGAGGAAATACAACCACATCACTTCTATAACCTTGCACCCAGCCACTATGATAGTAAAGTGTTTCATCAGCATAGTTATAAACGCGCCAGCCTAATCCGTAATAGGCTTCATTGAGGTGTTTTTTCCATACCCTGCGATGCATTTCTTTTTTTGTATGTGTATAAGGGCGTGTTTGTTTTGCTAGAGTATCCAATGACAAAACATCAGGATATTGGCCCAGCTGCGCTCTTAACCAAATAGCCATATCACTTGCGCTAGCGTTCACACCAGCTGCAGGTCCCACTTTATAATAATTTTTTTTAAGCTTAGCGCTATACCAGCGTTTTTTACCCCGCACATGAGGTAGAGCATAATTATTGTCATGCACCATTTGTTCAAAACCTAAGCTCGCATCACTCATTTTTAATGGCTCAAAAATAGCTTCTCGTAACCACTGTCCGTAACTTTTATCGGTGCTTTGTAATATCACATCGCCTATAAGACTAAACATAACGTTTTGATAGCCATAACATTCGCCGGGTTTGCAAATTGGTTTGACGCTAAGCAGCTTTTCAACAATACCTGGGTAATCCATACGAGATTCAATTAAATTGTCGTATGCATTAGGAACTAATCCACTTGAATGGCTCAAAAGATGAAACACCTTTAAATCATCTTGATAAACAGTCCCTTTAAAATCAGTTATGTATTCGCTAACAGGCTTATCTAATTCCAGTAGGCCGTTAGCAGCCAATTTAGCTGATAACGAGCCTGCAAATGTCTTCGAAACAGACGCGAGTCTAAACCGAGTATGCTTATTAACTTTTTGTCCATTTCGTGATTTAGTTACGCCCATGGTGTGGATGTAGTCTGAATTGTTTATATTTACAATCGAAAGCGCTGCACCGGGTATACCTTTACTTTTTAATTTTTTTTGTGCGTAACGGCCGTACTTTTTTACAAATGCATCCCAATCAGGATCCGCTTTTGCTGCAAAACCCATAGAACTAAACAGCAAACACAAAGCAGATAGGCAATACGATAAAGAGTTGAGATACTTCATTTTTTATAAAATTTATCTTTTTAACTACATCTGCGCAGATAATATCATGAAGTTTTGTTTGTACTAACGTACAATACGACGATTATTTGGTTTTAAGCGAGTGTTTAGTACTTATGCGTTTTTTAGTTGTGTCACTTTTTATTTTATTATCAACTGGTTGTGCTATTACAAAGCAACCGGCCGAACCACTGGCTATGCCATTAAAGCCAACATTAAAAAGTCAGACCTATCAACTTGAGTACACTACAGAGCACTCATCTCCAAAAGTTAAATCGGTTCAGCTTCCTGCACATAAAGTAGTTAGAAACCAAACAGTAAAAATCATTACCGATAAGGCAAGCGTAACCGATAAACTTCTATCGCAAATTAGCCAAGCACTGAACGATAAACAACTAAAAGTAACAACTAAAAATAACAGTGACTACACACTGACTATTCAGCAACTCGATTTAACTTTCACAGATGATACTAAGTACGCAATAAAGCAACCAGAGAAGCCATTTACTTTATATTCAAATGTTGCCCAGCAATACCCAACACAACAGTGCGCTGCAATATTTGCACAAGTTAGTATGCGTCTCACGCACAAGTCATCGGGTGATGTTGTTTGGTTTGCTAAATCTTCAATCGACAGTGCAAGTTTTCATCGTGAACCACTAATTTACAATTTCACCGAAGAGCAAAAAATAACAAATGAGCTTGAGGTTGTCGCTTTTATTCATCAGCAAAACACTGACGAGGCCCGAATTGAAAGACTTGGCAAAGATATTCAAATACCTCAGTACAAAACGTTGTCAAAACTATCTAGCCTTACCAAACTTAGCGGTCCATGTAATAGAACAGAAGTAAGTGCATTAACACCTATGATGCAGTTTTACTTGAGTAGTATATTAATCGATAAAATTAAAGTTCAGTAAATTAGGGTCTGTTGATCTTTACGGATTAAAATTTGTTCAAACTAGGGGCTATTTAATCGCGGCGCGAGATTTGTAACCTAGTGGGCTAAGTCAAAACCGAGCAACAAAGAGTAAATAGCCCCTAGGAAGAACCCTTTGGGCAGCGCCTGTTTGGCATTAATGCTACGTTATCGCCCATTTATGGGGAATAGCCACACTGCATAGGCTCTGCCTTACCTAAATACCAAACAGACTGCTGCAAATTTAACCTTGAAAGATCAACAGACCTAACACTTACTACATTTTTTTACAGATTAAAGGAACGAATTAACAATATACTACGCTTAATAACAAATAATAATTAGGCCCTAAGGGATGAGAAACGCTTTGCTTAACCATACTTTACTGAGCATAACACTGCTTTTTTGCTGCATTTTTAGCACGTCGAGTATGGCAAGTAACCGCTATTATGCAGATAATACGTTAGAGCCAACCCAAGGCTTTGCGTGGGATTGGAGTGCTGGTGCGGGCTTTTATATTGAAGATTCTTACCTTGTCGGCATTGAGTCTTACGATAAAGGCGTTGAGCTCGACTTAAGTCTTGCTGTTTCCTACGATAAATTTTACCTTGATTTCGATCACAATCAACTCAGTGGCGGCCTTGTAATAGGCTACAGTCTTATAGATAAATTTGATTGGGGCCTAGATATATTAGGCACAAATACTCAAGCTGGATTTGACGAAAAAGGCCTCGGATTCTATAACCATGGTGTTATAAAAGAACTCCAAGGTATAAAAAAACGTAATTACGACTTTGACGTCGGCCTTCGACTTTCTCGTCGATTTGAAAATTCTCAATTCTCTTTTGAATACCTTCATGATGTATCTGGCGCGCACAATGGCTGGGTTATAAACAGCTTTTTTAGTCACATTTTACCATGGCGAAACTGGGAGTTTAGATCTGGTGTTGGTTTAAGCGCCTACTCTGCTGACTTTACCAATTATTACTTTGGCATTGATAGCGATGAAGCCACCAGCCTTCGCCCGATTTATAGCAGCAATGCCAGTACTAGTATTATTTTTGAGTTCCATGCTGAGTACCCAATAAGCCAAGATTGGGTGTTTTTATCCGGCTGGCTTACCACATGGTTTTCAAAAGAGATTGACGACAGTCCAATTATTTCCCAAGGATATCAACACAAAGCCAAGGTAGGCCTACGTTATGTATTTTAGATGGATCTGTGTATTACTGATCTTCCCCAGTACTTTTACTGTTAAAGCTCAGGAACCTCCTGAAGCACTTATAGCAGTTCCAGACACCTGCGTTGCATTGCGCGAAGGGCGAAATTGCTATGCTGACGTAACGCTAACGTGGGAGCAACCTATCATTGGTAATTACTGCCTACGTGACGCCACCTCAAAGTACATAATGCAATGTTGGCTCAAGCAACAGAGCGGTACCTTTAATTATGCATTTGATTCACAGCAAAGTATTTCATTTGAACTATTTGACAGCAATACCTCTAAAATAATTAGTATTGCCGAAGTAAAGCTTCAATGGGTATATCAAAACAGGCAAAAAAAGCGCCGCTGGCGACTATTTTAATACCAATCGCATTAAGGATATTTTCATGGATAACTATGGCACTATTTTACTCGTTGAAGACGATGTATCACTTGCTCAATGGGTTGCTGAATACTTAACAGAGCAAGGCTACACAACGCATGTTTGTCACAGAGGTGACGAAGTAATTAGCCAAGTCAAAACGTTAAATCCAAATATCGTGCTCCTTGATATTATGCTTCCAGGGCAAGATGGTATAAGCGTGTGTAGAGAACTTCGTAGTTTTTATAATTCGCCCATCATAATGCTCACCGCACGCGATGAAGAAATGGATGAGGTCATTGGTCTAGAAGTAGGTGCAAGCGACTACATAATGAAACCTGTGCGCCCTCGTGCATTGCTAGCGCGTATAAAAGCAGCCCTTCGCCAAAACAATGAGCCAAATACCCCACACGTTAACGAGAGTGTTATTAATGTTGGTACGCTTAGTATTGATACCGAATCTAGAAATGTAAAACTCAACAAGCAAGACGTAAACATATCAAGTGCTGAGTATTTACTGCTTCATTACCTTGCGAGCAATGCAGGCCAAGTGGTCTCGCGTGACGCTGTATTTAAAGCAACCAAAGGCAGAGAATACGATGGGCTTGATAGAAGTGTTGATGTACTTATTTCTGCACTTCGTAAAAAGTTTAATGATGATCCACAAAACCCTGAAAAAATTAAAACTATTTGGGGCCGTGGATATTTACTTGTTTCTACTGCGTGGTAATAAAGTGATGAATAAATAAATGAAAAAGTTTTATATATCGCTTTTAGGCAGTGCACTTTTATCTATTGTGGTATTGGGCTGGCTTATTGATGCTTTTAGTCAACAAGCGCATACCCCACAGGATGAATTTAGTCAGCAAAGTAAAATGATTATGGGTTTTAGCAAGCAATTAGCTAACATACCCACATCTGAGCGCAGCGATTATGTAAAACAACTGGCGCTAGAATTTGATGTTTTAATTGATTATAAACCTAATGAATCACTTGCTTTACCGCCTTCTTTATTATTACAAATGCATACGCCGGGTGGGCTGATTTTAGAAGATCAGCAAGGCTTTTATATGCTTTATAGCAGCGCTGTTTTAAATCCTTTTCACTTATCAATGCGTTTAGATAAAATTTTTGATAGCGAGCAACATAACGACATTATATTAACCTTACTCTTTTACGCAGGCTTATGTGTATTTATGGGGTTTATTATTGCGCCCTTAGCTAAACGATTAACCGTGTTAAATGAAGCCGCTAAAAAGTTTGCCTCTGGTAATGTTCAAGCCCGAATAAAAGTATCGCATTTTACTTACATAAAAGACGTAGAGCTTACCTTTAACCGCATGGCCAGCCAAATAGAGAAACTTGTCGCTGAAAATAAACTAATGGCTTCAAGTTTATCTCATGATATACGCACCCCTATCGCGTGCCTGCGATTTGGTTTAGATGCGGCATTAGATAGCCATGATGAGCAAAAAGTAAAACAGTATTTAACCCGTATGGAAAATGATTTAGACCATATGGAATCGATGCTTAGTAGCTATTTAGCTTTTGCTACTTTAGAACAAAATGCTAATAAGCTGACCTATTCATCAACAAACATTAAGTCCTACCTTGAAGATATTTTAGTTCAACTTGCACCAAAACTTGAAATGCAAATGCTTAACGTACAGCTCAATAGTACAGATAAAATAATAAATGCAGATCTTCACTGGCTTGCTCGCGCAATTACTAACTTATTAACTAACGCATGTGATTTTGCAAGCCAACATATTTACCTGAGCGCAAAGTTACACGAGCAACAGCTTATAATAACGGTAGAAGATGACGGCCCGGGTATCGCTCGAGAAAATTTTAGTAATGTATTTAGCCCATTTTTTAGGGAAGAAGATCACCGTAACAGAGCTGATAAAAGTTACGGCCTTGGTCTAGCTATTGTTGAAAAAGTAGCCGACTGGCATCATGGCAGTGTTAAAGTAAGTAAAAGTACCCAGCTAGGTGGTGCGTGTTTTACTTTCACTATTGCACAGCATCATAATTCGTAAAGCAATAGTTACAGACTGTAATTAACAATTATTAAACAAAATCAACTCGTTATTTTAAACGACTCGATAACAACAATTAAAATCGATGGTTATAACACACACTTTACTTATTAAATTGTGCTAGATCAGCAAATAAGCACTTTTTATTTTTTAACATTTCCAGTAGATTGTCACCGCCGTCACACAATAGAGAAGTACAATAATATGAGCGCAGTTAGAGGCGAGTTCAGCTCTCGCTTTGGTTTTATTATGGCCGCCGCGGGTTCTGCCGTTGGTTTGGGCAATATTTGGGGATTCCCTACACAAACAGCAAGTAATGGCGGTGCTGCATTTTTAGTCGCATATTTAGTGCTTGCGTTCTTTTTAGCCTACCCCGCTTTAATGGCTGAACTTATGATTGGTCGTCATGGCCAAGCAAATGCGGTTTCATCACTTCAAAAAATATCTAATAAGCCATGGCAAAAACACTTTGCCTTTATTGTTGGTTTTGGCGGTATTTTATGTGCTGGCTTTATATTAAGTTTTTACGCCATTGTTGCTGGTTGGATGCTCAGCGCTACAGCTGAACCCATAGCCACTTTAGTTGGTGCCAACACAGCATCTACATGGTTAAGCGAGCAATCACTTACCCGAAACATTATATTCACTCTCGTCTTTATCGTACTAACTGTCGCTATTATCAGTAGAGGCGTTGAGAACGGTATTGAAAAATGGTCAAAACGTTTAATGCCCGCTCTTTTGGGGATTTTATTTGCACTTATTGCTTATGTAATGACCCAAGATGGCGCAATGGAAGGTTTAAAGGCTTACTTAGTTCCTGATTTTTCGTCTATTTTTGACGCAAAACTATTAGTTAGCGCACTAGGACAAGCTTTTTTCTCTTTATCGCTAGGTACTAGCGTAATGATTATTTACGGCTCGTACATCAGCAAAAAAGAAAATCTTGTTTCTTTAGGTGCCTATGTAACCCTTATTGATGTATTTATAGCCTTTGTAGCGGGTTTACTGATTATTCCGGCTATGTATGTAGCGCAAGCTCAAGGCGTTGAAATATTCTCGGCCTCAACAGGTAAATTACTCTCTGAAGATACGTTAGTATTTCAGGTACTCCCTGCTTTATTTGATGGAATGGGCGAAGTTGGCTTATTTGTGGGCTTTTCATTTTTTGCGTTAATGAGTATTGCCGCTTTAACGTCATCTATTTCAATGTTAGAGGCGCCAGTATCATACACTGTAGAACGCTTTGGGATGAAACGCGTTCAGGCAACCTGGTTGATTGGAGCTTTAATTGCTATCGTTAGCATTATAATTGTGTGTAACCTTAGCAGCTTATTTGGCTTAGTGATTACTTTAACTACAAAAGTAGCTCAACCTTTGCTTGGCCTGATGTGTTGTATATTTGTAGGCTGGATTTGGTACAGAAGCTCATTACTTAAAGCAATTAAAGAAGGTAATCCTGAGGTCCATAACACATTGTTTTGGAAAATATGGCCTTGGTATACCAAGTTTGTGTGTCCACTTGCTATTGGTATGGTGTTTTTACACTCATTCTTGAGCTAAATAATACCTTAACCTTAAAATAGTCTTAAATTAAAATAGCCCACATTAGTGGGCTTTTTTATAGCTGCTTAAATTGGATTTATTTAGTGAGTTTTAAAATCATATCTTGATGAGGTATACCGTCTTCTAAATATTCACTTTTATAATCCTCAAAGCCAAAAGAGCGGTAAAAATCAAGTAAGTAAGTTTGTGCACCTATATAAATATCTCGCTCAGGCCATTGTGCTTTGCAGCAGTCTATAGCTTTAGTAATAAGTAAAGTAGCATACCCATTACCACGCGCTCCTTCACTCACTAGCACGCGACCTATTGCGCTGTATTGCTCACTTTTGTCATAACAACGCGCATAAGTTTGTAGTTGCTCATTATCCAATGTATATAAATGCTGTGTATTTGAAGCAATATCTACATCATCAAGTTCAGGGTAAGGACATTTTTGCTCTACAACAAACACATCAACCCGCCCACGCATAATAGTAAAAAGAGTCTGTGTATCAAGAGCATCAAACTGCTCACATTTAAACTGCATATTAAATCCTATAAGCAAAAAACCCAGCTTAGGCTGGGTTTATTAAAATCACTCGCTAGCTTAGTTAGCTTATACTAAGTAAATAAGCGCTCTAGCTGATCACACAACTGCGATAGATTCACATGATCGTGCTCTATGGTCAAATCTACATAACCATCGCCTTTAAAGGCTCTGTCTAGCTCTATAAGCACATGTGTTTTATGTGCCTCTGGTACAAACGATAATTCAATCTCCTGAATGCCAAATAAGCTGCGGCTATTAGGTTTATACTCAAGTTCTTGGTAACACCCAGATAATGACTGAAAAGTTGAAGCCCGTAAGTGGCCTTTTTCTACGTCAGCTTTCATTAAACTAAAACCTAACTTTTCCATCGCTTGCATACACGTTTTAACCGCTTCATTAGGGTAAATGTGTAAATGATCTTTATCTGTTGGGTCAAGTGCTAAGTCTATATCTAGGCCTGTTTCTAGCCATACATGTGATTGATTATAACCTGCATTAATTTCTGTAATAGGTGTTTCAGAATGAAGACGTGCTTCAAAAGGGATGTTTTTAACTTCGCCTGGCTCAATTGTACCAATATCTGTAATTCGCCATTGCTCAATTACATGATTAGTAAAATAATCGCCATCATCACCCGCAACTTTAACACGAGTCATTAATAATAAATCTAAGCCTGCGATATCTTGGCTAACATCCCCTGCTGTGATAACTATTTGTGCGTTAAAAAGTTGACCTGGTTGTAGGTGTTCAGTTTCTAAAATAGTGTCTACTTTTGCAGCACCAATACCTACCGACGCTAAAATCTTTTTAAACATATCTCTCTCCTTAAGCTGAGCTGCTCTATTATTTGCTCTGGCTTAAACTTCTTCGTTATCGCATCTTAACCATATTTAAAAGCTAATGTCAGTGAAAAAATGTTATTTACATACTATTTACGATTAAATAAGTGTTTAATGCGCATTTTTCATACGCAGCAAGGCAAGTAATTGATTAGACGCGTTCATTTTTAGGTCTATTATATTTTCAATGGCATAAATTTTTCGTTACACTGCAACACCAAATGAAGTGATATTAAGAATTATGGAACTAATCTATTTTGCTGCCGCGTTTGTTTGTGGTTTTGCCGTTTATCAATTAAAACTACCTCCTCTTATTGGATTTTTATTAGCAGGCTTTGCTTTAAATTTATCGGGATATAAAAGTACAGAGTTGCTCGATACAATTGCAGCACTTGGCGTAACCCTTCTTCTTTTTAGTATTGGCTTGAAACTTAAAGTTAACAGTTTAATTAAACCTCAAGTTTGGGCACCTGCAACATTGCATATCATTTTTAGCAGTGCGTTATTTAGTGGTTTTATGCTGTTACTTGGCGTATTCGCTATTCCACTATTTGTTGATTTAAGTTGGCAAAGTGCTTTATTGGTTGGGTTTGCGCTTAGCTTTTCAAGTACTGTATTTGCAGTAAAAGTACTTGAAGAGCGCGGAGAAATGGCAAGCCTACACGGCAAAATAGCCATTGGTATATTAGTAATGCAAGATATCTTTGCTGTTATCTTTTTAGCTATTAGTACCGGTAAAGTCCCAAATTTATGGGCAATTGCACTAATAATTGCTTTGCCTTTATTACGACCTGTAATGTATGGCGTGTTGAACCGATCTAAACATGGTGAACTATTACCATTGTTTGGTTTTTTCTTTGCTCTAGTTGCTGGTTATCATGCATTTGAATTTGCAGGCCTAAAAGGCGATTTAGGTGCATTAATAATAGGAATGATGTTTGCCCCTCACAAAAAGGCAGGCGAGCTATCAAAATCCCTGCTTAATTTAAAGGACATATTGCTAGTTGGCTTTTTCTTAAGTATTGGTTTGAGCGCAGAGCTAACCACTAACTCCTTGATTGTTGCTATTATACTTATTTTAGTATTACCCGTTAAAATAGCGCTTTATTATGTGTTCACTAATATATTTAAACTACGCGCGCGTACATCATTACTTACTGCTTTTAGCTTATCTAACTACAGTGAGTTTGGTTTAATTGTATGTGCAGTGGCTGCAACTACAGGCATGATCACCTCTGAATGGCTAGCTGTAATGGCAATTGCTGTTTCTATTACCTTTATAATTGCCTCCCCATTAAATAAACGTTCAAACGAGTTGTACGTCAAAATTGAGCACTGGTTATTAAAGTTCGAAAGCAAAACTCGTTTAGCTGAAGAGCTACCTGTTAACCTTAACGATACTAGAATAGTCATTTTTGGTATGGGACGTATTGGTACTGGTGCTTATGAGACTATCAACGCGACTCACCCAAATGTTGTTGCAGGTATAGATATAAAACCTGAGGTGGTAGATAAGCACGTTAACAGAGGCCGCAACGTCTTAATTGCTGATGCAACCGACCCTGACTTTTGGCAACGAGTAAATCACTCACAAGTAGAAATGGTTATGCTTGCAATGCCAAAGCATATGCAAAATATCTTTGCTCTAGAGCAGCTACAAGCCTCTGGTTATAAAGGCCAAGTAACAGCTATTGCAAACTACCCTGATCAACAAAAAGAACTAGAAGAAATGGGTGTTCATTCTACTTATAACTTTTACCTAGAAGCCGGTAGTGGTTTTGCAGAGCACGTTAAACAAGAGCTATTTAACGAATAATTACTTTTTATAACGTCTATAAATAACAAGGCCTTAATCAGTTAAGGCTTTGTTATTAGTTTTTAAATAAAAAGCAATTCTATTTACATTCCTTTACAAGCCAATTCACCACAACAATGAAAAACAGGTAGACTAACTGTGTTGGTTAAATAAGAACCCATGTTCTAATAATAACTTAATTAGATCCCAGCTAATTAAAGTTCAACTAGGTTTATATCAATCAACATAAAATTATTAAATCAGAGGGCCTACTCCCTCGCAAAATAGGCTGTTTCTTGCCCGTCACAGCCTATTTTATATCTCTAAAATCCCTTACACTTACGCATACTTTAAATACATAAGTAGTTTTTATGGATCCAAAACAACTAAAAATAGCTATTAATACCATAATGCCGTTTGGAAAATATGCAGGACGGCCATTGCTTTTACTGCCAGAGCCTTATTTAGTCTGGTTTAATCAGCAAGGGTTTCCTGACTCAAAACTAGGTAGTCAACTTGCGATGATGTATGAGGTAAAACTAAATGGCCTTGAGCAAATGTTAATGCCATTACTTGAAAAAAATAAAAATAGTTGAGAACTTTTTTAAGTACTTGCGGTCTATTGTATTGCTACTTGTTGATTTTGGTTTTTTAACCGCAAAAAAAGCGCCTCTAGGCGCTTTTTTTATGTCTTTAATTTGAGGGGTAAATATACAATAAATTTAGCACCACCTAAGCTTGAGCTTTCTGCTTTACACTCTCCTTGGTGCCACGACACAATTTTAGCAACTATAGCGAGTCCTAAACCAAAACCACCGGTATCCTTGCCTCTACTTTTATCTAGTCGAGTAAAAGGTTTAAATACATTTTCTCGCTCAGCGGGAGCTATCCCCTCACCATCATCTTCAACAATCAATACGATGTGTTTTGTCTCTTGTAGCAATGAAATTTTAACTTGTTTATGAGTGTATTTGAGCGCATTGCCAATTAAATTTTGAAATACTCGCGCCATAAAGTGACTATCACAGTAATAATTTAAATGCTCAGGGAGGTTTACAGAGAGCGTTGTTCGGGCTTCAAAGTTTAGCTTTTCAACAGTTGTTTTTACCAGCCCAGCTAAGTCACAGTTTATTGGCTGTAAACTAGGTTGTTGAGAGTCTAATCGCGCGTATTCAAGCATTTCAGAAACTAGTGACTCAAGCTCGCTAATGTCTGTTTGCATGTTTGTTAAGTACTGCTCACCTTTTTCGTCAAGCATTTGTTCTTGCAGCATTACAATTGCAAACTTTAAACGTGCTAGTGGTGTTCTAAACTCATGCGACACCGATGAGGTAAGTTCTTGCTGCGCACTAAGTAAAAACTCAATACGTTGCTGCATTACCTTTAATGTATCAGTAATAGGTAAAAAGAAAGACTTAGAAGAGTCGTTTAGTTGAAAGTCTTGCAAACCCTCTACCGCTTCACACGCTTTACGTAGCTTTGCAAAGTCGCGCCATAGTAAAAAGCTCCACAGCCCAACAGGTATACCTACAATAATAAGTAGTAATAAATACGGCCAAACAGAAGGTGATTCCTGCGTTAATACACCTACCGGTCCTACTTGAAGTAATGAGTCATTACCGAGATCTACATACCAAACAATGCGTTGTTGCTTATCGTATAAGTATAAGTAGTGGTTTTGGTTGAGCTGCGATTGTTGTTTTTGAGGGAGTATTAAATCACGTCGTTCAATCACTTTACTTTCAAAGTTGTGCTTTAATTTTTTAAGACCATTTGGAGTTTGTGAGAGCAACCAGAGTGATTGCCCAAACTCATCATCTAAGAAGACCTGTTGTTGCGACTCTTCGTAAGGCCACAATTGCTCTATAACACCGCTTACTACAAACAAAGAAACGATGATATATAAATATAAGCTGGTAAACAGTTTTCCCATTAAAGCCGACTAACCTTAAATAGTTCTAAAGATCCCATGCATCAGAAACAAATAAGTAGCCTTGTCCCCATACAGTTTTTATACGATATGGCTTATCGCTGTTGTCGCCTAATTTTTTACGAATTCGTGATACGCGTACATCCACAGTTCTATCAAGTCCATCGTATTGGCGGCCAATCATATGCTGGTGCACATGTTCTCGACTTAGTACTTCACCCGCATTTGACGCTAATAGCCATAGTAACTCAAACTCGTGCGAAGTTAATACAATCTCCGAATCACTTAGTTTTACAATACGACTTGTTTTATCAATGACTAAATCACCAAACTGGAGCTCTTCGCTTGATTTTACCATGGGTTGTCCACGACGCAGTAATGCATTAATTCGCGCTAGTAATACACGTGGCTCTGCTGGTTTTATTACATAATCATCAGCGCCAAGCTCTAAGCCAAGTACTTGGTCGAAATCTTCACCTTTAGCAGTCAACATTAAAATTGGTAGAGTAAATTTATCTCTTACTTGGCGGCAAACGCTAAAGCCATCTTTACCTGGCAGCATAACGTCTAAAATCATTAAATCGGGTGTATTGTTTTCTAAGTAATTAAACACTTCGTCACCACGGTCTAATACTTCGACTTCAAGGCCATTATGTTCAAGGTAATCTTTTGTTAGTTGTTGTAAACCGAGATCATCTTCAACAAGTAAAATTTTTGGCATTAGTTGCTCCTAAATTAAAAAAAGCTCCACGGAGAGCGAAGCCTACGCCTATTTTTTTTAGCATGGGCGCTTTGTACTTCAACCTGTGTTTTTGCTATTAACACACCCGTATGAGGATTGATTAAGGAGTATATGGTCTCCACCTGAACACGCGCTTTATAATTAAATTGCCCAGAAAGTTGTTGCTCCCAGCATTGAAGCCGTTGCTCTTGCTGATACAAACAGACATCACTGTAGGCGTTTAATTGCCATTTAAATTGTAAATCAAGATCGCAAAAACCCTGCTGTTCAGAGACAACGCAGACTTTTGGAGAAACGCTAAAAAAAGGGGTTTGTGCCACACTAAAACCACTAAAAAAAGTGGTAATAAAGACAACTAATATTAAATACTTCATATTAAAAAGTACGATCGAATCCTATAAATGCAGTCATTGAATAAGTACGTTCGAAGAGCGGACTGCCATCCATAGCCGAATAGTCGTAATATGCTACATGAAAACGAAGAGAGTCAGCCTTACTCAGTGGCCAACGGGCGTCGATTTTAGCATAAGGTTGCCAACTACTACCAACGTCTATTTTGCCAAATTGAGTTTCACCCTCATTAAGTCCATAAAAATAGCTATTTAGTTCCGCAGATTTATAGTTTATTCCAAGTGTTGGCTTTATTTTGAGCTTTCCTATCACAGTATGATACTGCCACTGTAATGCTGCGCGTACACCTCGATAAACATCGGTTATATCATGCAGAGCCTGAACCGAAAAAACATGGTCTTCATTTACATAGTGATATGCAATACCCGCATCCAGTGCAATTTGCCGTTTATGTAAATTATCAATATTAACATAGCGAGAGGACGAGGCTTCATCTTGCATTACGAACTGATTGTTGAGGGCACTACTTTGTAGTGTAAATACATTTTTAGGGTGCCAGTCTATAAAAAAGCGAGACTCAGAGTTGAGTTCACCAACTAGATTAAAGTGATGCTTAGGGGTTTGCAAAAATGAATAACCAAGACGGCCATTATCAAAAAACCATTGCTCTGCATAAAACGCAACTTGAGGAATAAGCACGAGCGGAATATTATCTCCACCATGCAAAGGGTTGGTTATAACTCCAGCCCCCACGCTTAAACTCAAATGCAGACGATCGGTTGTTATATCTTGCTCTGTATAATCATCAGCATGCTTGCTTGCCTGTGTTGCTTGCACCGAAAGGCAAACAAACAAAGTGCTAAAACATAGAGCTGTTAATAATGAGAAGGCATACCGCATCAGCGTAAATCAAAGTATCAAAATAAGTGAGTTCCCCATACTAGCAAGGTCTTTTTAAACTAGCTCTAGCTGGTTACAATTATTCACAATTTGTATACAAAAATGTTAACTTTATGCTTTTCGGACTATTTATCTTTCAAGGTAGTTGTGTCTAAGGACTATATTTTGAGTTGCTTGTGTAATTTTTGACTAATAGTACTTTAAGATCCTTTGAAAATGAGGCACTACGTAGCAAATGCAATTATTCAAATAAAAAATTACTAAGAGCTAACTCGCTAAAGCTCTATTGGGTTTTACCTGCTTGTTTACCAAAACTGAAGTTGGATTAAATCGCCCTAAATTGAGCGGCTTTAACCCAAATAAATCAGAAACCTCTGGCACTTATTAAATATCAGGGGCTATTTCTATACGATTTCGTCCATGTGTTTTGGCAATGTATAAGGCTCTATCTGCACGCTCAACTAAAACAGAACTATTTGTAAATGGCCGTAAAATTGCTAAGCCAAAACTTGCTGAAATAGCACGTTTTGCAGTTACATCATGCTTTTTACGAATCGCCAATTTTGCTATTGCTAAACGAATACAATCTGCAAATGCTATTATATCGTTAATAGTGTCAAAGTAGGCTGTTATGCAAAACTCCTCGCCACCATATCTATACACATTTGCAGCTTCAGTTGTATTTTCTCTCACTTTTTTAGCAACTAGCCTAAGGACTTCATCACCCTTTTGATGGCCAAAATCATCGTTAAAGCGCTTAAAATGATCAATATCAAACATAATGAGTACGGCAAGAGAGTCTTCTTGCGCTTGCTCTGAGTATTCGAGGCAAAAGTTTACAATATCAGAATCAAACTTACCTCGATTATAAAAACCCGTAAGCGTGTCGGTATCGGCTGCTTCCTTTGAAATATTGAGTGCTTCTTTTAAATCTTTTATTTCATTGTAGGCAACGGCTAATTTAGTCTGAAACTCCCGAGCATAATCTTGCATTGCAATAGAATCGTCGGTTAAACGCTCAACACAACCTAGTATCTCATTGTAAGAGTTTACATCAACAAGCATATTTAATTCATTTTGTGAGTCGACTAAACTCGTCGTAAAGCTTTTAGAGTGATCAAGCGTTGTGCTTATATCTTGCTGAACTTGCTCCATAGTTGTATGAAATTTTTCAGTCATTTCTTGAAAAAAAACGAGATCGTCTTGCGTTAAATATTTATCAAAAATTTCTTTTGCTTTGTCTTGTGAACATGTTTGTTGCAGAGCAATAACATGGTCTAACTCAGCATTTAATGAAGGTTTGTTTCCTTGAATATAACAGTACCAAATTGCATAGTTGATGGGTGTAACCGGCATTCGGTATTTTACCATCAAAGGAATCGCCTTTTTTAGGCATTGAGCAGAATGAGCAAGTGATACGGCGTGGTTCATAAATAAACTCTCAAGCGTCATTGTTTTTATTATTAGCGCTCAATGTTAAGTAATAGTAAACTTATACGCAACCTATATTCATACTATTTAACTAACTTGCTTATTCTCTGCGCGCATTAAATCGCTTTTGCATCTAAAGTTTGCGCAATATTCCACAAAGCACTGATTGCAGGGTCATTTAACTCTTTCCTTAATACTGCCAAACCAATATCAAACCCATCAGGCGCTTGCATTTTTGGTGTTAGTATTTGTACTTTATCTTGCAGCGGGCTGTTATCTAGCACTATTTTAGGGACCATTGCGACACCTAATCCTAAGCTCACCATAGATACCATTGCTTCGTGCCCAGCAACTTGTGCGTAAATTTTCCCGTGAATATTATTTTTGCGCCACCAGTGTTCTAACCTTTGGCGAGAAAAACCTTGTTCTGGCACAATAAATTCTAAATCAGACCAATTAATGCCATCACTATTGTGTGTTAATTTTTCTGTGATCGGACATTGAATTTTTGGTCCAATTAATAAAAGTGGAGAATGCCCTATATCTACAAAAGCAATTTGCGCCGGTAACTTATTTGGCTTAGCTGCAATAGCCATTAATTCATGCCCATCTAACACACGGTTTATAGCAAGTGCAGGGTCGCCTGTATTTAATGTTATTTCTATATACTGATGCTGCGCACGAAGTTGCTCTAATATTTGATGTAAAAAACTATAAGATGCAGTAACCGAGCAATAAATACTTACTTTGCCGTAAATATGTTGTTGTGGGTCTTTCACATTCGTTTTAAAACGCTGCCAATTAGCAAGCGTTGCTGTGGCGTAATCAATAAACGACTCACCCTCACGCGTTAATTTAACACTGCGGTTATCGCGTACAAATAATGCAACACCTACCTCTTCTTCCAAGTGTTTTATATTGCGGCTCAAAGTGGGTGCGCTTATATGACAAAGCTCGCTTGCGCGTCCAAAATGAAGTGTTTTAGCCAGTGCTAAAAAGTAGTTTAAATGTTTATGATCCATGCCAAACCCAGTATTTCATATTATGAAACACTTTAATTCAAATATATCATTTTACGCAAGCAACGATTTTACATATGGTGTTTGTAAGCGCAATAAACCTTGCGCATCTAACAAACATGACTTTATAGGACACTAACAATGGCGAATTATTTCAATACCTTACCTTTACGCGAGCAATTAGCGCAATTAGCGCAATGTGAATTTATGGACGCAGGCGAATTTGCCGATGGCGTTGACGCACTTAAAGGTAAAAAACTAGTTATTGTAGGCTGTGGCGCACAAGGTTTAAACCAAGGCTTAAACTTACGTGACTCTGGTTTAGATGTTTCTTACACATTACGTGCTTCAGCTATTTCTGAGCGTCGCCAATCATTTTTAAATGCGTCTGAAAACGGCTTTACTGTTGGTACTTATGAAGAATTAATTCCTACCGCTGACGTAGTACTTAACTTAACACCAGATAAACAACATACCGCTGTAGTAAGTGCAATTATGCCACTTATGAAAAAAGACTCTACACTTGCTTACTCTCATGGTTTTAATATCGTTGAAGAAGGCATGCAAGTACGTGAAGACATTACTGTAATCATGGTTGCACCTAAGTGTCCTGGTTCTGAAGTACGTGAAGAATACAAACGCGGTTTTGGTGTGCCAACTCTGATCGCAGTTCACCCAGAAAATGACCCTCAAGGCCTTGGTTTAGCACAAGCTAAAGCGTATGCAGCGGGTACTGGCGGACATCGCGCAGGTGTACTTAAATCATCATTTATTGCTGAGGTTAAGTCTGACCTAATGGGCGAGCAAACCATTTTATGTGGCATGTTACAAACTGGCTCTATTTTATGTTTTGATAAAATGGTAGAAAAAGGCGTTGATGCGGGTTATGCATCAAAACTAATTCAATACGGCTGGGAAGTAATTACCGAAGCACTTAAGTACGGCGGCGTTACTAACATGCTTGACCGCCTTTCAAACCCAGCAAAAGTAAAAGCGTTTGAACTAAGTGAAGAGCTAAAACTAATTATGCGCCCGCTTTATAATAAGCATCAAGATGACATCATCGACGGCACTTTCTCACGCACTATGATGGAAGACTGGAATAACGATGACGTAAACTTACTTAAATGGCGCGCAGAAACAGCAGAAACTAACTTTGAAAAGACCCCTGCTGGCGATGTAGAAATCTCTGAACAAGAATTTTTTGATAACGGTATTTTAATGGTAGCAATGGTTAAAGCAGGTGTTGAACTTGCATTTGAAACCATGACAGCAGCCGGCATTATTGAAGAGTCGGCCTACTACGAGTCATTACACGAAACGCCATTAATCGCCAATACTATTGCGCGTAAAAAGCTTTTTGAAATGAACCGTACTATTTCTGATACTGCAGAATACGGCTGTTATTTATATAACCATGCATGTTTACCATTACTTGCTGATTTTATGAAAAACGTTGATACAGACATTATCGGTAAAGGCCTTGGCGAGCACAGTAACCAAGTGGATAACCAAACATTAATTCAAATTAACGCTGCATTGCGCGAACACCCAGTTGAAAAAGTAGGTGCTAAATTACGTGGCTACATGTCAGCAATGAAAAAGATTGTTTAACCCTAAACAATAAATGTTTCGCTTGTTAGAAACCAAGCCCGTATGCTTTTTGCATGTGGGCTTTTTTATGCCTGTTAATAAAACTTTAATCAATCTGGTATATCTTTGCCTATTCTGCTTAGCCAATATTTAGTTCCAAATAAATAATGTGCTAATATGTTTTTCTATTTAGTTGTAAAATTAATTAATATCATGACGATACAAAATCTTTCGATCACTCAAAAAATCACAGCTTTAGGCAGTGTTATTGCTATATGCGTAGCCGCACTGATTGGTTTGACTTCCCTACACAGCTCAGAGGATATTATTGAGCGACGTATGATTGAGTCAGAGCTCCCTAGTAAACTGCAAACAATCAGTAATCACATAGGCGGTGAAATCAACGAGTTACTCGGTGCTGCTCAGCAACTATCATCAAACGAATTTATTTTACAATGGGCTCAATCAAACAACCAAGACGATACATTACTATTAAAAGAATTAAATCGCGTTGCCCAGCAATACGATTTAGCCACAGCATCTTGGGCAAATAGAGACACTGCACAGTACTGGAACCAGAATGGGTTTTTGCGTGTGTTAAAAAACGATGCAGCCGATGGCTGGTTCTTTGCTTTTAAGCAATCAAAACAACCTTACTCTATCAGTATTTATCAAGAGTCAGCCAATGATGTGAAAATGTTTGTAAATCATCAGCAAGCTAATGGGACTGGTTTAGCAGGTCTTGCAAAAAGCATCACTGATATGCAAAAGCTATTACAGCAATTTAAAATTGAGCAAACAGGCTTTGTATTCATTGCAGATAAAAGTGGATTGATTCAGCTTCATAAAGATGCAAGTAAAGTAGCTAAAGCAAACATTGATGATTTATATACTGCAAATATTCACAGCCAACTATTTAATAGTAATGGCTTTGCACTAGAAGAAATTAATTTAAATGGCGAACCGACACTTGTAGCTGCTATGCCTATTAAAAACACCGATTTATATGTTGTAGCCCAAGTGCCAAAAAGTGAAGTTTTCGCAAGCGTAAACACCCTGCAATGGCAAATATTTACTTTTACGGTAATTACAGCATTGGTTGCGAGTTTAATCAGTTATTTGCTTGCTCGCTCACTTTCATCTCCACTTTCTAAAATGGCTGAGTTATTTTCACGCTTAGGCTCTGGCGATGCAAATTTAGCATACCGCTTACCAGAATCGAGCCAACCAGAGCTTAACAATCTAAGTAACGGCTTTAACCAGTTTATAAATAAAATAGAAACAGCGATTACTCAAGTTGCGAGCGAAAGTCACGATATTAGAAAAAGCTCTGATCATGTATTTGAACAAGCAAAACGGAACTCCCAAGCAATAGACAACCAAAAAGAACAAACAATATCTGTCGCAGCAGCAATCAACGAAATGGGCGCTACAGTACAAGAAATAGCGCAAAGCGCAGCAAATACAGCTAAGTTAACCGATAACAGCCGCGAAAATACTATTCAAAGCCATAAACAAGTACTCCAAAGCCAAGCAACTATATCAGCCCTTGCCAGCGATATTGATGGCATAACAGAGCAAGTTACTTTGCTTTCTAAAAAAACGGTTGATATTGCAAGTATTGTTGACTCAATTAGAGGCATATCGGATCAAACTAATCTACTTGCTTTAAATGCTGCAATTGAATCTGCTCGCGCAGGTGAACACGGACGCGGCTTTGCTGTTGTTGCTGATGAAGTACGTGCACTGGCAAACCGTACATCGCAATCAACCACCGAAATTCAATCTATGATTGAAGAGCTTACAAAAATATCTGATGATGTAGTTAATGATATTAGCCAATCGAAAGATAAAGCTCAGCAAAGCGTTGGTGCAATGCAAAGCTCTGTTGAATTACTTGATACGATAACCGAAACAGCAAATCAAATAAACGATATGGCTACGCTTATAGCGACTGCAACTGAGCAGCAAAGTAATGTGGTTGCCGATGTAAGTCGTAATATTGAGCAAATTAGCGAAATTAGCGATAAAGCAATGAGCGAACAAATCAATACAGAGCAAGCGATTCGCGACTTAGCCAACAGTGCACAAACACTTGATGCGCTTGTAGCTACCTTTGAACAGCATCGCTAAGCAGCTCTGATATTACACGCCAGCTATGAGCATAAGCTATATTCGAAGATAGTTTTTGCTCATAACGAATATGCTTAATTTACACAAACTAAGTACTTTTGCTATCGCCAGTATTAAATGCTAAAACGTACGCTTCCTTTTTAGCTCTAGGGAGCTTTTTTAATTGATACTCAAGCTTACTTGCTTCACTTTTATTACCTACTTGTTGTTGATGGATAAGTAAAAGAGGCCCTTTTCCTCTAAGGTTTTTAGCCCCTTTACCAGCTTGATGAGTTGCAAAGCGTTTTTCAACATTAGTCGTGATCCCTGTGTACCAATGACCAAATCGTGTTTCAACTATATATAAAAACCAAGTAGACTCAGTTTTTAAAATATTCGTTTCAATATGCTGTAAACTTTTTTCATTATCAGTGGTCAAAACATTACCTTAACGCCCTTAACATAAAACAATTGCTTAAAAGGGTTTTACCTTCAGTGACTAATCGGTATCATGCAGATTATAAAAAATAAGGATCACAACTAACAATGCAGTCGTTAAAAACTTTTTCTCTTTGGCTTATCGTCGCTTTAACACTTAGCTCAGCAGCAGGTTGCTCTAGCTGGGTATACCGAATTAACATTCCACAAGGTAACTTTTTAGAGCAATCGGATGTTGAAAAACTTCGTGTAAATATGACCCGAGAGCAAGTTGTTTATGTATTAGGTAGACCTATTGCCGAGGACGCCTTTGATAACAATACTTGGCGCTATATTTACAGCTTTAATAAAGGCCGTAAAAACGAACAAAATAAAGAGTTAGTAATTAACTTTGAAAATGAAAAGTTAGTTTCAATCTCAGGTGATTATGACCAACCTGAAAACTTTACTACACCGCTAGAGCAATAAACGTCTCAGGTAGTAAAAAAGGTGAGCATGGCTCACCTTTTTTATTGGTTTACTTAAAAAGCTTTTACCATTTTAAAAGACGTTAGCGTGTGATTTAATCTGTTAAATTGTTCGAAGTTTATGCCGATTGGTATTACTTCTCGAGTGGGCGACCACCCGTTATTTTATTTGCACGCCCCTCTTCTTTTGCTTTTTCTGCACGTTTTCTGCGGGCATCTTTAGGATCTGCAATTAGTGGACGGTATATTTCTATACGGTCACCGTCTTTTAATTCATAGTTAGCTTTTACAGTTCGATTCCACACACCTAACGTTAGCGATGTGGCATCTATTTCTGGGCACTTTTCTATAATACCTGACTGAATAACAGCTTGCTCGACTGTAGTCCCTTGTGGCACTTCAATTGATAAACACGTGGCCGTGGTCGGTAATGCAAAGACCACTTCAACATTAATCATACTCGCGCTCCATAAACCTGTTTTGCACGTTGAGTAAATGCACTCACCATATTTTTTGCTACATCGTTAAAAATCTTTCCAAAGGCAAGCTCTATTAACTTACTTGAAAATTCAAACTCTAGGTGCAAATGAACCTTACATGCTTTGGCGTCAAGCTCTTGAAAATGCCAGCGCCCTTTTAAGGTCTTAAACGGACCATCAACAAGGCGCAGTAACACGGTTTGCTCATCAACAAAGGTGTTTTCGGTGGTAAACCACTTTTTTATACCCGCCTTAGATATTTCTAAACTCGCGGTCATGTTATTATCGTGCTGTGAAACAATTTTTGAGTCTGAGCAATTTGGTAAAAACTGTGAATAAGCTTCTACATCATTAACTAGATCAAACATCTCTTTAGTGCTGTACATAACCAGCGCACTTTTTTCTATTTGTGGCATACTCACTCCCAACTGTGTGGGCGAATTTTAGCAAGCTTTGCGCGTTTCCCCAAATTTTCATGCTGCTTAAATTAAAGCTAAATTTTTAAAAGCATTATTAAAAAAATCGATGTAAAACATCTCACATTACGTATATTATAGGGCACTATGGCTAAGAAAAATTCATCAAAATCGACAAGTAATACCATCGCGCTAAACAAAAAAGCGCGACATGAGTATTTTTTACACGATAAGTTTGAAGCGGGTGTTGAACTACAAGGCTGGGAAGTTAAAAGTATCCGAGCTGGTAAAGTAAATATCACAGAAACTTATATTCATCTTAAAAATGGCGAAGCATTTTTACTTGGCAGTCAAATTCAGCCACTTATAAGTGCATCGACCCATGTAATTTGCGACCCGCTACGTTATCGTAAATTGCTATTAAGCAGACGCGAACTTGACCGTTTATTCGGTGCAACAGAGCGCGATGGCTATTCTTTAATAGCTACAGCGATGTACTGGAAAAAATGCTGGGTAAAACTTGAGTTTCATTTGGCAAAAGGTAAGAAATTACACGACAAACGCGAAGACGGTAAAGATAAAGACTGGTCGCGTGAAAAAGAACGCTTAATGAAGCATAAAGCATAATTAAAAACGCCTAATTTATTAGGCGTTTTTAATTTCACCTATATAAAAGCTCAAATAATACCAATTCTCTTAATTAAATAATCTACTTTGAAATAAGAAAATCGTATCGATAACAAGACAAAACTTGTTATACCAATCTGCTTATATATGGGGTCTATTTAACGTTAAGAAAATTACGCTAGAACTAGGCAAAAATTTTTATATCTAGTTGTTCTAAATAAAAAATTTTTAACGACGTTATAGTGCAATTTAATTCGTTAAATTGATCAAAGATTTATGCAGGTTGGTATTACTTAGCCATTATCAGCAATTACTCCTGCATTACCCCACCTCCTGTATCTAGCAGTCGTAAATCAGAAAATTTCAATGCCTTTAGCATCAACTTTAACCCCTCAAATTGATTAAGTATTACTGCGAATTGGTATTACATAATTGAATAAATTAAAAGTATAAAAACAAACATAAGTTTTAATTTATAGAAATAAATTATTACAAATTATTTCTATCATTAGCTATTCCACACATGGCTTCATGTAGCTATATGACAATTATTAACCCTATGTCCTATTCACGCTTAGTTTCACCTAGAAAACAAAGTATAAATAAGGTCATAAAACCCACAAAAAAGCATTGAAACTAATACTTAAATCACAAATCAAGCCAATTGCTAACACTTAAGTTACATGATATTAATACCCGCGCTTGTTAAGCAAATAATTTTATAATATATCAACAAGGACTTAAGGATGAAGCAATCAACTGCATTTACACCAAGCATTATTGTGGGCGCAACACTCGCATTATCAGCAGGTTTTACAACAACAGCCTACGCAGCAGAAGAAGCTAAAAAAGTAGAGCGAATTCAGGTTACTGGTTCTCGTATTAAGCGAACTGATATTGAAGGGCCTTCTCCGGTACAATCAATCGGTAGAGCTGAAATCGAAAACATGGGTTACGATAATTTACAGCAACTTCTAGAAAGAATGCCTGTAGCAGGTAGCGGTACTTTCTCTACTCGTGGTAACAACCAAGATTCAACCGCTAACGGTTCAGCTGCAGTAAGCTTACGTGGCTTAGGAGCCGATGCAACACTGGTATTAATTAATGGTCGCCGTGTATCAATTAGTGCCTTTGCTGAAGGTATCACCAACTCATTTGTAGATATTAACAGTATTCCTGTTTCTGCTATTGAGCGTATCGACATACTAAAAGATGGCGCTTCAGCTATCTATGGCTCAGATGCAGTAGCGGGTGTAGTTAACGTTATCTTAAAGAAAGATATTGATGGGGTTGAGATTAACCTAGGCTATGGCGGTACGGATGGTCCAAATTATGAAGAAACAACAGCAAGCCTAGTTTGGGGTACAACAAGCGAAAAAAGTAGTGCATCTGTTATTATCGATTACTTTAAAAACACATCTCTTTCTTCTGATGAAATGGGCAGCCTTGGCACTGCAAACCAAGCACCTTATGGTGGTGAAGATTTCCGTTCATCTCGTGGTTTCCCAGGCTACTTTTATGTGGATGGCGTTAAAACAATCGACCCTGCCTGTCCTGCTGAAAATGCAACTTCAAGTGGTAGCTGTTTATTTGATTACGGCCCATATGGATATGTTGCCCCAGCATCTGAGCGTGTAGGCGCTATTTCACAATTTGAATACCGCTTTGATAACGGCATTACTGGCTTTTTAGAAATGGCTGTTCAGCATAACAGCTCTGTCGCTGCAGGTGCACCAACACCACTTGATGAAGATGCAGGCCTTACGGTACCCGCTAATCACCCAAACAATCCATTTGGTGAAGACATTCAAATTGGTCGTTACCGTACAGTAGATGCAGGCGCTCGCCAATGGGACATTGAGTCAGACACCTTACGCTTTGTTGCAGGGTTAAAAGGCGAAATAAACGATTGGAGCTGGGAGACAGCGGTACAAAAAGGTCGCAGTAAATCACTACAAACAGGCGATCGTACACAAGGCTGGGTACGCACCGATTTCTTACAACAAGAAATTGATGCCGGTAACTATAATCCATTCGGTGGCACATATAACGACCCAGCTGTAATTGACAGAATCACAACTAGCTTAGTGCGTCGCGGTGAGTCTCATATGACCTCTTTTGACGCTAACATTACAGGTGAAGCGTTTAGTTTTGGTGGCGAAGCTGTAATGATGGCCGCCGGTATTGAGTACCGTGAAGAAGATGTAAATGATATCCCTGATGATCAATTTCAACGTGGCTTAATATTTGGTACTGAATCAGTATCAGCTTCTGCTGATCGTGAACAATACGCTGCATATGTTGAGTTCTCAATCCCACTTGCTGAAAACCTCGAACTACAATTAGCCGGTCGTTACGATGATTATAGCGACTTTGGTACAACAACAAATCCAAAAATAGCTCTGCGCTGGGCACCGACTGATGAAGTAACGGTTCGTGGTTCTTGGGCGCAAGGCTTTAGAGCGCCTTCGTTAGCGCAAATAGGCTTAGGTCCATCACAAAAAAGCCAATTTTTTGTTGATACACAGCGCTGTGAACAAACAGGATTAGATTGCCAAGCACTTGATTACAACATTGAGTTCTCTGGTAACCCTGATTTACAAGCAGAAGAGTCAGAATCATGGAACGTGGGCGTTATCTGGGCACCAACAGCTGAGTTTGGTTTAAGTGTTGATGTATGGAGCATTACTCAAGATAATAAAATCGATGAAGAAGAATTTGGTCCTATTTATGCTGCAGAATGTGGTAACCAAAATAGTACCGTATGTGTTCGTTTAGCTCCTACAGGCGGAGCAAGCTTAGGCACAATACAAAAAATACACAGCACATTTAAAAATTTATCATCGCAAGAAGTGTCTGGTGTTGATGTTTCAGCAAACTATAACCACTCTCTTGATGACTTAGGTTTACTTAAATTTAATTTAGAGTGGGCATATCAAGATAAGTTTGAAAAAGATGGTCGTGATTACACGGGTGAATATGGCTACCCAGAGCATCGCTTTATTTTCTCAACCAACTGGGAAATTGGTGAGTTTAACACCAATGTAAATATCAGTTATGTAGGCGAATTTGAAGATACGCCTGATATCGACTTTGATGGCAATTTAGACTTTGATAGCAATACTTCACGTATGATTGACTCGCAAACGCTTGTTGATTTACAAACGTCGTACCGTATTACTGAATCAGCTAAAATATCTTTAGGTGTTAATAACTTATTTGATGAAGAGCCACCATTTGCAATTGGTGATGGCGATGGCGATTTATACGGTTATGCATCAGCTGTGCATAATCCTCGTGGCCGCTACTTGTACACTAAAGTAAGCTTTTCTTTCTAAATAAAAGACACAAAAAAACCGCCAATTGGCGGTTTTTTTATTTAAAACTAAGGGCTAAATTATAGATCGCCTTCGTTTTCAGATAAGAACTTAGCAACGCCTTCAGGGCTTGCGTCCATACCTTTTTTACCTTCAGTCCAACCAGCAGGACATACTTCACCGTGTTCAGTGTGGAACGCTAGCGCGTCAACCATGCGAAGCATTTCGTCGATGTTACGACCTAGTGGTAAATCGTTCACTACTTGGTGACGTACATTGCCTTCTTCGTCGATTAAGAATGAACCACGAAATGCAACACCTGCTTCTGGATGCTCAACGTCATACGCTTTACAAATTTCGTGTTTAACATCTGCAACTAGTGCGTATTGAACTTTACCAATACCGCCGTCTGCAACAGCAGTGTTACGCCATGCGTTATGTGAGAATTGTGAATCGATAGAAACACCAATTACTTCTACGCCACGCTTTTGAAACTCTTCAAAACGCTTATCAAATGCAATAAGTTCAGAAGGACATACAAACGTGAAATCTAGTGGGTAAAAGAAGATAACTGCTTTTTTACCTTTAATTGTTTCATGAAGGTTATAGCTATCTACAATTTCACCGTTACCAAGAACAGCTGCAGCGGTAAAGTCTGGTGCCTGGCGGCCTACTAATACACCCATTTTATTCTCCAAATATTTTGAGTTTGTTTTCAATTGCTTTCGCAATGCTGGTACTTATATGGGCGCTAAAAATTAAAAACCAATAGCGAACACATATAATTAATTGGCATTCTAAAGTTATTCACTACAAAAGAACAATCGCATTTAACGATGTGAGCAATCGAAAATAACGAACACTTACAACTTGCACTAATCTGCTTGAATAATAGGTCTATTTTGAAGTGTAAATTGCGTTGTAATTAGATAGAACTTTTGACGTTACTGAAGAAAGCTTAATACATTAAATTGTTTAAAAATTCATATAATGCGGTATTAATTTTTACAGCTACAAAAAAACCTGCAAATGCAGGTTTTTCGTTTAAATTTAATCCATTATATCTGAGGGCATATCGCCTCGAATTTTTTGCCAAATCTCACCTGTTTGATGACCGTATTTACGCATCATCGAAATAGCACCATCGTGCTCTTTATTTTCTGCCAAGATTGTTAAATCTTTATAAAACTGACGAGCAAGTTCACGAGTTCCGGCATCAGAGAAGTAATGACAACCAATCTTTGAATAAAAGCCTCTAAAACCGTTGAGTATTAATACATAAATACGGTTATTACCCGCAACGGCTAATTCGTGATGAACTTTATAATCGTAGTCAGCAAATGCCTGCGCAGTGTCTTCTAGCTCATGACTTTGTGATAAAATTTCAATTACACGTTCAGGATTTAACTTAATTGCAGCACGTGTATAAATAGCACTGATATTAGTACGTGCAGATAAAAGCTGATCTGTCAGCTCTGGCATCTTGTCTTCATCTAAGCGCGCTAGTGTTTCAAGAATATTTAAGCCAGACGTCTCCCAAAAGTTATTTACTTTTGTTGGTTTACCATGCTGAATTGTTAACCAACCATCACGTGCTAAACGCTGTAATACTTCTCTCAAGGTCGTTCTTGTTACACCAATTAACTCTGAAAGTTCTCGCTCGGCAGGTAGAATTGAACCTGGAGGGAAATCGCCGTTCCAAATAGATTCAACTATATATTCTTCAGCAAATCCTGCTGGGCTTTTCGCTTTAAAAATTCTCATCCAGTTCCCACTCGAATTAATCAACACTCATCGTTTTACACGAATAACTGACTGATTGTACCAGACGAAGCATAACTAACAAGTAAAGTCAGATATATTAATAAGCAAATGAGTAGAAATTAAAGATTAATAAATAATAAAATTTAGGTTTTTCTAATATCGCTACAATGTATAAATATACAGAGCAATATTCATTGTAGGTACATTGTAATTATTGGTATTTTTATTTACACCATACTTAGCTGAATCAACTTAATACACATAAGTACATTAAAAAGGAACACCTATGCAACAGAGCGTTCTAACAGCAACTTTAAAGAAGTGATTAGGCAATGCACCAATGTTGTATAAGTAAGCGATATAACTTAGCTTATGTATCAATGGGAACTAAGTAGAGCGCCATGTAACCTCTGCTGAGGCTGTATTGAGTAGTCAATAATTTCATCTTATAAAAAGCGACTTCGGTAGCTTTTTTTTCCTTTTTGTTGCCGCATACATTATCCTAGGTCATAATCTAACATCTTATTTAAACGCGGAATTTTTATGAACTGGCTTGCGCAATTACCCACCCAACGTACCCCGTGGCTTTTATTTACAGCTATCGTTTTTTTACTTGAAGTGACCGCCCTTTTCTTTCAATACCAAATGGGATTGGCGCCTTGCATAATGTGCATATATCAACGTACCGCTGTACTGGGTTTATTAGGTGCAGGCATTGTAGGTTCGACTAAACCACAGAGCAAAGCAGTTCGTATATTAGCGTATGTAATTTGGGGTGTATCGAGTGTTTGGGGATACCTTATAGCTCGCGAGCATATTGATATGCAAACCACCACAGACCCTTTTGCATTTAGCTGTGAGTTTGAACCAAACTTCCCATCGTTTATGCCGTTACACGAATGGATACCTAGCTTTTTTCAGGCGACCGGGGATTGTGGAAATATAGATTGGCAGTTTATTGGTTTGAGCATGCCTGCTTGGATGGAAATTATATTTGCGCTATTCTCAATCACTTTGTTTGCGTTAGTGATTAGCCGCTTAATAACAAAAAAATCGATTTAATATGTTTACCTTTTTTTCAAGCCAATTAGATGATCTTAAACACTTAAAAGTGCGCAAGCGCCAGGACGTAATAGCACTTTCGTTAAGTATGTTATCGCCAACTGATAAAGTGTTACTACGTATTATTAAATTAATATTACTAAGTCCACTATTTTTAATATTCACGGTATTTAAAGGTTGGATATTAATCCCGTTTTTGATACTTGGTGGGCTTTGCTATCCGCTATTAACAACACCTATTGAAATTAACTTTGCTAAAAAGCACTTAAGCGATGCATTAAAACAATTTAATCAGGGCGCATAGCGCCCTGATTATTACTTAATAGCTTTAAAGTGAAATTTTCCCCTCTAATTTAGCTAATAGTTTTTTACCAATTCCTTTAACTTGCGATAAATCACTGACGCTTTTAAATTCACCGTTTTCTTCACGATAATCCACAATTGCCTGCGCTTTTTTCTTACCTATACCCGGTAGCTTAGCAAGCATATCTGCATCAGCATTATTTATACTAATTGTCTCAACTTGAGGCATTTGCTTGGTTACTTCCGATAGTTGTGCATATACGGTAGTTGCAGGTAGTAAGCATAATAAGCTTATGATGAGTAAATTTTTTAACGTTTTCATTAAACTTGCCCTTATTCTTCTTTTCTTAATTTTGAGTATTGCTCAGGAAATCAATAAATAAGGAACTGTAAAGTTCATCACTTAAAGTGTACCTAAGCGCATTATCACTATGATCCGAAATCCTGAAAATGCAGCTGGTACAACAAGTGATTGCTTAACTAAAGTAAAGTTACCGTTTTTTGTCAAATTTAAGACACCTAAAAATTAATACTTCACGCTTGCAAATTTACTTACAAACCATTACTGTACATAAAAACAGTAATCTAATGGTTTTTACAAACCACGGTGCCAAGCAATTTTGCAGGAGAAATCATGGCTGTTGTTGTTAAATATGTTGTAGAACGAAACGGAGTCGAGCGTATGACGTTTACTACCAAAAAAGAAGCTGATGCTTATGACAAGATGCTCGATATAGCAGAATCACTTGAGCTAATGCTAGAAAAGGTAGACGTACCGCTTAGTGAGCAACAAATTGAATCACTTGCTTTAGAAATAGCGAAAAGCAAAGATGACTTTATGACTATATTAAAGGGCGGCAAAGATCCCGTTGTTGCCAAAGCGCCAACAAAAAGTAAAAAGTCAGATAATGTTGCATCAATTGAAGATAGCAACGATAAAAAAGCAAGTTAATTCGTAGATTGCCCTTTCCTCGGACGGGACAAACTAAATAAAAAAGGGAGCAACTAAGTTGCTCCCTTTTTTATTATACCAATTCACTTAATTAAGTGATCTATTTTGAGGGTAAAAAAACGTGTTGATAGCTAGGCAAAAAATTCGATATTTAGTTGTTCTAAATGATAATTTTTTAACGCCAGTAGCGACACATTAGCCCCGCAAAATGATTAAGTATTATTGCGGATTGGTATTAATTACTACTCATTCAAAAATGAGTAGTAATTGCTATTTAAAGCTCTTTTTCTACTTCATCAAATAAAGCGGTAATGTTTTGCTCTGGCTCTTTTGTAGCTAAGCTAACAACAACAATTGCGATACTAGATAAAATAAAGCCAGGTACTATTTCGTACATAAAGCTACTTAAGCTTTCACCATTAATAGTAAACGGACCATAAACCCAAACAAGCACTGTAAACGCACCTACTAACATACCCGATAACGCACCGGCAAAATTCATACGTTTCCAGTAAAGGCTGAACAGTACCAATGGACCGAAAGCAGCACCAAAGCCTGCCCATGCATTACTTACTAGGTCTAAAATAGAGCTATCTCTGTCGTAAGCTAAGTAAATAGCAAACATAGCCACTACGGCAACGCTAATTCGACCAACAGTAACTAATTCAAAGTCGCTAGCATCTTTACGTAAAAATGTTTTATATAAATCTTCAGTCAATGAACTTGAGCTTACTAGCAATTGCGATGAGATAGTACTCATGATAGCAGCCAAAATTGCAGCTAGTAAAAAGCCAGCAATAAGTGGGTGGAACAATAACTCAGAAAGAATTAGGAAAATCGTTTCAGGATCTTCAACTACAATATTATTTTCATAAGTATAAGCAGCACCAAATATACCAGTACCAACAGCACCAAGGGCAGCAACAATCATCCATGTCATACCAATACGGCGAGCTTTAGGCATATCCTTAACACTACGTACCGACATAAAACGAACGATGATATGTGGTTGACCAAAATAACCTAAACCCCATGCCATTGCAGAAATAATACCCAATGCAGAGCCTGCTCCAATCCAGTTAAGCATATCTGGATTTACACTATGTAAAGTAGATTCTAGAGGTTGTTCAAGTAAAGAGTATGCAACAGTAGGCACTAGAATCAGTGCGATGAACATAATACAACCTTGCACGAAATCAGTTAAGCTAACCGCTAAAAAACCACCAAACAAAGTGTATAAAACAACGACACCCGTTGTAATGTATAAACCCACTTCATAACTTAAACCAAATGAGCTTTCAAACAATTTTCCGCCGGCTACAACACCAGATGACGTGTAAAGAGTAAAGAAGACTATAATCACAACAGCTGATACAACACGTAATAAGTTTGACTTATCATTGAAGCGATTTGAGAAGTAATCTGGGATTGTTATAGAGTCATTTGCTTTTTCAGTGTACACACGTAATCTAGGTGCAACTAACAGATAATTTAACCAAGCACCAATCACCAAACCAATTGCTATCCATGTACTACTAAAACCAGTAACAAACATCGCACCAGGTAGGCCCATTAAAATCCAGCCACTCATGTCAGATGCACCTGCAGATAGTGCAGCAACACTTGGTGATAGATTTCGTCCACCTAACATGTAACCTGATACATCGCCAGTAGATTGCTTATATGCATATAGTCCGATACCTAACATTACAACAAAATATAATGCTAGTGAAATAATCATTCCTGTTTCCAAATTAGCCTCCGCATAATTATTAATAACAGGCTCTTGATCCGAATATTGACTCTTAAAATATTATAATAAAGACACTATTAGGATAAAAACCATTCTCGCTGACTATATCATGCCTAACAATAAAATCTCCAACTTGTTGCTTCCAGCTGATACAAAAATACTCATGTTGAATAATTTTAAAGCGAATTGGTAAAATATAATGAATTAAATAGAAGAAACACCTTAATTTATAATGATAATTTATTAATCATGCAAATATACGTAATGCTATTTTGAATCTTTTGCCATATATTATTACAATACCCAATTACATCACTCTTACGGAACTGTTTATGTATTTTTACGCTGCACGTCAACCGATTTTAGATAGAGATAAAAAACTTATCGGTTATGAGCTTTTATTTCGTGATGGCGTTGATAACGTATTTCCCGATATAGATGGTGACGAAGCAACAACACGACTTATAGAGGGTAGCCAGTTTAATTTTGGTTTAGAAGATTTAACTGACAATAAACCTGCCTATATAAACTTCACCCTAGAAACACTATCAAAGGGTTACCCTACACTACTAGGTAAAGACACTATAGTTGTAGAAATACTTGAAACTATCCAGCCTGGTAAGCGTTTATTAGCTATCGTTAAAGATTTAAAAGATAAAGGTTACACTATTGCTCTTGATGACTATATTCATCAACCTGTATGGCGTCATTTTTACCCATTTATTGATATTATTAAAATAGACTTTTTAGCATCCGATATAGATACAATAAAAACGGTTCTAAACGATTTAAAACCGCACTCACATATTAAGTTACTTGCCGAAAAAGTAGAAACCTATGAAATTTACCAACAAGCTTTAGAGCTTGGGTTTGATTATTTCCAAGGATTTTTCTTCTCAAAACCTGAAATGGTACAAAGTAAGGCTCTACCACCTTCAGAAATGGCATTAGCTGAATTACTTTACGAAACATCAAGTGTTGATATGGATCTTAAGAAAATCACTGATGTGTTTGAACGTGATGTAAACCTATCTTATAAATTACTTAGGTATTCAAATTCTGCCGCATTTGCAAGACGCGCAGAAATAAGTACCATTAAGCAAGCTCTTATAGTGCTTGGCGCCAATGAAATTAAAAAGCTATTGTCACTACTGTTTGCAGCACAAGTATCAGCAGACAAACCTGTAGAGCTAATTAGGCTATCGCTTACGCGCGCTCGATTTGCTGAATTGCTCGCTATATCCCATGGGCAGTTTAAAGATACCGGCATGGCATTTTTAACCGGTATGATGTCGCTAATGGATGCTATTTTAGATGAGAGTATGGAAAGCGTAATGAAAAAGCTTCCACTTTCTAATGATATAAAAGCAGCGCTATTAAACGATGAAGGCTTGCTAGCAAAATATTTAAACTTAGTTAAATACTACGAACAAGCAAACTGGTCAGCTGCAAACGAGCTAACGAAAGAGCTAAATCTAGGTGAAAAAGTTCCCGATGCTTATCATGAAGCGCTAGCTTGGGTTAATGAACAAATGCAGTTAGTAGTGAACGAAAAATAAACTACCTGAACTCTGGTTAAGATATTTACTAATATATTAAATCATAATGATATTTAAATTTATTTTTCTCTAGCCAGAGATTTTCAGTGAAAACAAGGCGAACTTACGCGTCAATAGTTAGCCTATTGCAAGTAAATTCAACGTAGTTAGCGCTGAAAATAACTGCTCGAGATAGATTTATTATCCAGAGTTCAGGTTAAATATATAAACAGCAAATAAAAACGCCAGCATTTAGCTGGCGTTTTTATGAGTGGCTTTTCAATTATAAACTTTCTAAAAAGTCTTCATCAAAATCAGCTGGCTCTTCTTTTATTGGTGGGTTGCCATCGTACAGCTCATAAATCTGACGCTGGAAGTAAATATCTTTTACAAATAAGTACGGATCAAGTGAATCATTTAATAACCCTTCTTGTGGGATTAATGATGCACGCGCCTCAACTGCTTTTAAAACAAACACTAGAATAGTTTGTGGAGTCGTTAGCGCAACTTCAGGTAATACAAAGTTGTCGACTACATCACCGGTCAGGTTACGTGCTGTTGTAGGACCCATGCCAGGTAGCATTAAATAAGCACCATCACCCACGCCCCATACACCTAACGTTTGTCCAAAGTCTTCATCTACAATTTCAAGACCAAGTGAACTGGCTACATCAAAAATACCAAAAATACCAACCGTAGAGTTAACTAAAAAACGCGCTAAGCTCACACTTGCATTACCCGGTTTACCTTGCAAACCCGCATTAATCATATCGACAGGTGCTGTAATATTACCTGTAAAATTAACAATACCGTTTCTTACCGGTACAGGCGTTACTTCAACATAACCTACAGCAACTGGGCGCAATAAATAAGCATCCAGTACATCCATATTAAAGTCGTATAACGGACGATTAATACTTTGCAGCGGATCTCTGTCATCTACTTTGCTTTGTGGTACTTGAGCACACCCGGCTAGTATCAATAAACATAAAAAAGTAAAACTGTGTTTTAACATCTAACGTCCTTAAGGTATTAATGTATCAATTTGAAGTTGGTAGTCACTTACACTTTCACGCTTTAACGACTCTGAATGACCTTCTAGCTCACCAGAACTTGGCATAACCGAGTCATCTATAGAAATACGCGCCGAAATAATAATATTTTCTGCACTAGATAAGTTAAGCCCTGCAACCATTGCACTACTATCACTCAACTCAACTGTAATTGGAAATGAATAATTAGCGAGTTTAACAGCAGCTAATGGCATTGGCGAACCACTTGCTGCTTTTGCAAATATAAACAAGATACCGTCTTTTGGCTGTTTATCTATAAGCTCTTTTGCAATGTCGACTGTAACTGCAATAGCACCCGTTGTAGTAACTGGCATAACAGAGCCTTCCGTTTGCATTTGCTTCTCTATATCAGCGATACGCTCAGAGATCATGCTATAACGAGAATCATTTTTTTCCATACTCGCAAGTAAAACTTCAAATGCAGCTTTGGCTTGAGGCCAATCTTTACGTTCATAAGCAATGAGTGCTAATAACGAAATTGCATCTAAATTGGTAGGCTCAACTTTTAGTACTTTTGAGAGCATACCTGCCGCACGAGTCATATTAGCTTCGCTACCTTCTAGTAATAAAACTTGGCTATAACTAATAAGTACCTGCATATTATCAGGATTCATACGAAGTGCTTTATCAAATGACTGCTGCGCCATGTCAAATTCATTAAGCGACATAGCAACTCGTCCAAGTAGCATCCAAGCAACTTCATCATCACCTGAGCGGCTAAGCTTTGTACGAAGTGCCAATGCAAAAGCCTGCAGCTCATTTTGGCTAAGCGGCTCACCTTTTTGCATTACAGCACGCTCGCCGTAATCAGCTAAATTATCCATTGCATCATGCCAAGCCGAAATTTGCTGCTGACTACCCGTTAAACCATAAAAAACACCTGTTAGAGCAAGAACAAATGCGCCACCAGTTAAAGCAAAAATACGATTATTACCTTTGCTGTTTAGTGATTTTTCTGGTGATAACTCATTCAATAAACGGCGTTTTAATTCAATAATTGATTCTGCATGATTTACGGTATCAATACGCTGATTGTCTAAATCGGTTTGTAAATCAACTAAACGCTGCTCATAAATGCTAATTAACTCAGCATTGGCGTTATGAGTAATTGTTTGAACGCGCTCTTTTTTTAAAAAAGGCAACATCACAAACCCAAGAGCAACCAGTGTGAGTAAAGCAAAACACGCCCACATTAAAATCATTTAACTTTGCTCCTGACGTTTATTTTGTTCAATTAGCTTAGCTAACAACATTTCGTCGTCACTGCTCCACGTTTGTTTTACTGATGCTTTTCGCTGGCGAATAACAATAAAACCAAAGCCGACTATGACAATTAATACAGGTAATACCCAAAGTACTAAAGTCGCTGGTGTAACTGGTGGGTCGTAATGAACAAAATAGCCAAAGCGGTCAATCATGTAATCAATCACTTCGTCTTTGCTCTTACCTTCTTTAACCAATACGAGTACTTTATCGCGCAAGTCTTTAGCAACCACAGCGTCAGAGTCCGCAATGTTTTGATTTTGACACTTAGGACAGCGCAGCTCTTTAGTTAGCTCTTCAAACAATATTGCTTGTTTGTTGTTATCAAATTGATAGCGATCTTGCTCTGCAAACGCACAGATGCTTACAAAAAGGCTAAGCGTAAGTAGTAACCATTTCATTATTTAAGCTCCTGCATAATTGGCGCAAATTTAGCACGCCATACTCGCGGGTTTATATCGCCCGTGTGATGCAATAAAATAGTGCCGTTTTTATCGACTAAAAATGTTTCAGGCGCACCTGAAACACCTAAATCCAACGACAAAGTACGATGTAAATCTAAGATATTAAATTGATATGGGTCACCCGCACGTTGCAGCATATCGCTCACTTCACTGCGAAGTGATTGCATATCAAAAGGGCCATCAAAGTCAGCATCGTAACCTTGTACGTAATAAAGCCCAATAATTTTAACGCCTTGCTCACGTAACTTAGTTAAATAACCAAGTTCAACTAAACATGTTGGGCACCAAGTACCCCATACATTTAGTAAGTAAACTTCGCCTTTTAAAGACTCGTTGGTCCACGGCTTAATATCTTGCATTAAATCAGGTAGATTAAATGCTGGCATTTCTTGACCTAACCGACCCGTTTGAATTTCACGAGGATTAGCAAAAAGGCCTTGGTATAAAAATACACATACAAAAGCAAATACTAAAAGCGGCGCAATAGCTAAAATTTTACGGTTCATAAAACATTCTCCGATGCAGCTCTACGCGCTGTTTTAGCTGATGTGCGGTAGCGTTTATCAAATAAAATCATAAATCCAGCTAGGGAAATAAGCACACCACCAATCCACATCCAACGAACAAACGGTTTATGATAAATGCGAAGTGACCATGCACCTTGGCTCAACTGCTCACCTAACGCTAAGTATAAATCACGTGTAAAGCCTGCATCTATGGCCGCCTCGGTCATAAACTGCATACCAATATCATACTTACGTTTTTCGGCATGTAAGCGTGTTACTAGCTCATTGTTTTTAAGCACCGATACAACACCCGCATGACCACTGTAGTTCGGCCCGCGAATAGTTTTAACACCATCAAAACGGTATTCATACTCGTTAAGCTGAACTGTATCGCCTTGCTTCATCGATACGTCACGCTCAACTGAATACGCCGATGTAAGCGTTACACCTACAATAACAAACGAAATACCAATATGCCCAAGCACCATAGCCCAGTAACTTACACCTAAGCGTTTTAAACCTTCTTTTAAGGTGCCATGCACTGCGGCTTTAGTGTAAATGTCGATCCCAGTTGATATTGCAATCCAAACCGCAAGCGTAGTGGCCAGTAGCGTAAGTGGTTTTACTAAATCGTAACTTGAAAACAACCAAGCACAGGTAATCACTACACTGGCTAATACGCCCATTAATATTTTGTTTTGTAAGAAAGCCCATTTATTTTGCTTCCAGCGTAAAAATGGTCCTATACCCATCAAAATAGCAAATGGTACTAAAATTATTGCAAACATCTTATTAAAAAATGGTTCGCCAATAGAAATACTGCCCAAGCCCATTTCTTTATGAACCATAGGTAATAACGTACCCAGCAATACGATTAATGTAGCAACTACTAAAAATATATTATTGAGCCATAACGCCACTTCGCGTGATACAAACTTGTATCGGCCTTCACTATGTACTTGCGATACACGCAGTGCATATAACGCTAAGCCACCACCTACAACGATGCCTAAAAAGGCGAGTATAAATAAGCCTCTATCAGGGTCTGTTGCAAAAGCATGCACCGATACAATAATACCCGAGCGCACAATAAAGGTGCCTAACAAGCTTAATGAAAATGCTGCGATAGCAAGTAGTACGGTCCACGATTTAAATACACCACGTTTTTCGGTTACGCTTAATGAGTGTAGTAATGCTGTAGCTACAAGCCATGGCATTAATGATGCGTTTTCGACTGGATCCCAAAACCACCAGCCGCCCCAGCCAAGCTCTGAATATGCCCACCAGCTACCAATTGTGATTCCTAGAGTTAAAAAGCCCCATGCAGTCATTGTCCACGGACGTGACCACTTAGCCCATGTGTTATCAAGCTTACCGGTTAACAACGCAGCAATAGCAAAAGAGAAAGCAACTGATAGCCCTACATAACCCATGTACAGTAATGGCGGGTGAATAATCATGCCCGGATCTTGAAGTAACGGATTTAAATCACGCCCTTCAACAGGGAAATAAGGGAGTAGGCGCTCAAACGGGCTTGAAAGTAGTAAGGTGTACATCATAAAACCTACACCTAAAAAACCAAGTACGCCCAATACGCGAGCACGTAGCACCCAAGGTAATGATTTAGAACGCGCAGCGACAACGGCAGTCCAACCAGCTTGCATTACTAACCACAGTAAAATAGCGCCTTCATGGCCGCCCCATGTAGAGGTGATTTTGTAATACCAAGGCAGTGTACTACTTGAATGATATGCCACATATGATACGGTAAAATCATCCGTTACACTGGCGTAAATAAGTGCTGCAAAAGAGATTAAAACAAAAGCGAATTGCCCAATTGCTAAAGAGGGAGCTGCACGCATTAATCGAAGATTACCGGTATGCGCGCCCCAAAGAGGAAAAATACACAGTAAAACGCTTAGCACCATGGCAAGCGTTAAAGAAAAATAACCAATTTCTGGGATCATAGCTAATTACCACTATCTAAGTTGTATTTTGGTTTTTCGTGCTTAATACCTTTAACTGCCTCTGCAACCTCTGCTGGCATATATTCTTCGTCATGCTTTGCAAGTACTTCAAATGCTTCAATAACATTAGGTTCGATTAATACGCCCTGCGCTACAATGCCTTGCCCCTCACGAAACAAGTCTGGCAATATGCCTTGATAACGCACGGTCACTAATGGACCTGTATCAATTAGCTTAAAGCTTACTTGTAAGCTCTGTTCATTACGCTCAACCGTGCCTGGTACAACCATGCCACCAATACGTAGCTTTTGGCCAATGAATGGTTTTTCTTTATTAGGCCCTTTGCCATCAATAAGTTCGCTTGGCGTATAAAAAAGATTAATATTTTCTTGAAGTGCATAAAGCACTAAGCCAATTGATCCACCAATACCAAACAGTACGGCAATAATTACCAATAGGCGCTTTTTACGTCTTGGATTCATGAGGCTTGTTCCTGTTTAGCTTTTTTAATTCGCGCTTCACGTATTATTTGTTGCTCAACTGAAGCCATAATACGTTTAGTATCTCTTAAAGAGTTCACTAAAATACCAAGTAAAATAAGAGCGCATGTACCAAAAGAAAGCCAGATATAGAACCCATAGCCTCCCATTGCAATAAAATCAGAAAAAGAGTCAAACTGCATAATTACCCCTTATTTAACAACAAACGCACCCACGGTCGGTGCTTTTCGCGTTGCAAAATTTCATTTTTAAGACGAATTAAAGTTACTGTTCCTACAAAAGCAGCAAAGGCTAAAATATTAACCATAAGTGGCCAAAACATACTTGGGTCTATTGCTTTGGTGTCTAGTTTTGTAATGCTTGCGCCTTGGTGTAGCGTATTCCACCACTCAACTGAGTAATGAATAATAGGTAAGTTGATTACGCCCACAATAGCTAAAATAGAAGCCGCACGCCCTGCTGACTTCTTATCTTCAAATGCATGATAAAGCGAAAGCACGCCAAGATATAAAAATAATAAAATAAGTTCCGACGTTAAACGCGCATCCCATACCCACCAAGCACCCCACATAGGTTTACCCCATGCAGCGCCAGTAATAAGCGCTATAGCTGTAATACAAGCACCAACAGGCGCTATAGCAATAACGGCAAGTTCGGCATTTCGTAGTTGCCATACAAGTGCAACAACAGCTGCAATAGCCATTGATGAGTAAGCGCCCATAGATAAAATGGCGGAAGGAACATGAATAAAAATGATACGGTAGCTGTCTTTTTGTTGGTAATCGGCAGGTGCAAAACCAAGCCCCCATACCCATCCAACAATCATACTAACTACAGTAACTACGGCAAAATAAGGCAGTAACGTATTGCATAACTGGTATGCACGCTCTGCTTTAGCATAGGGATGTAACCACTTCCACATTAACTTACACTCACTTTTAAAGCTGACGATATGGCAATTGGTGCGCTAATAATAGCAATAAGTAACATTGCACCAAGGATGGCAAGCTGCCCACTATAATCCAGCGACATAGAGCTGGTATCGATAGCCGACGTTGCAAAAATCAAAACAGGAATATACAAAGGCAGTACGAGTAAACTCATCAAAATACCCCCTTTTTGTAATCCTACAGTAAGCCCTGCGCCTATTGCGCCAATAAAGCTCAATAGTGGAGTGCCTAATAATAATGTTAAAACAGTCGCTGTTAACGCCGTACTTTCTAGGTTTAACAACAATGCAAATAGCGGCGTCATTAATACAAGCGGTAAACCTGTTACCACCCAGTGAGCAGCCACTTTAGCAAGTACGGTTAACGATAACGGGTAAGACGATGCAATTAACTGCTCCAATGAGCCATCATTAAAATCATCTCTAAACAGTTTATCCAAGCCCAGCATGGTAGAAAGTAATGCGGCAACCCAAATAATTCCCGGTGCCATTCTCGCTAGTAAACCAGGCTCAGGCCCGATTGCTAACGGAAATAATGAAATTACAATTAAGAAGAACAAAATAGGATTTACAATTTCAGCGCGCTGGCGAAACGCAAGTTTTACATCTTTGGTAAATACCGCACTAAATAGCAACCAATAAGAATGTTGACGAGTCATTAGTGACGATACTCCAGTGTAACCGTTTGCAAGTTACTAAAATGGGTCGTTAAGTCTTGGTGAGTCGTTAATAAAATAGCACCACCGCTTTGTAAGTGTTCAGTAAATCGGTGCTGCAAAAAAGCAACACCGCTTTTATCAAGCGCGGTAAATGGCTCATCAAGTACCCATAATTTAGAATCACTTAACCAAAGCCTAACCAAAGCTACACGTCTTTGTTGTCCAGCAGATAACATTCTAACCGGTACATCTTCAAGTCCAACAAGGCCAAGTTGCGCTAAAATGGGATACAAGTCAGGCTGGTTTATGTAGCCATTAATTTGTAACCAATGACGAACATTTTCAACGGCACTAAGCTGAGTATTTACACCTGTTTTGTGGCCTATAAAGAGTAGTTCTCTGGCATACTCTTCGTAATACTTAGATATAGGCTGTTCTTGAAATAAAACAGCTCCTTCATCAGGCACAGAAAAGCCTGCGATAATACGCAATAGCGATGTTTTACCAGCCCCATTAGGGCCCGCTAATTGCATGATTTGACCGCTATTAAGGCTAAAATTAAGATCCGCAAACAAACAACGATCTTGCTTGATGCAGGTGACGGACTTAATGTGTAACAAGATGACGATTCTCTCTGCCAAAAATTAGGCGTTAGTCTACCATAATGATAGGGTAATACGAATATTGCTTTAAAATCGATTCACTTAAAATAGAGAAAACTTGATTTAAAATAATGAATACGCCAACGCAAATAACATTATCTAATTCATTGGTTATCAATCAATCGACGAACCCTCAAACCAATGAGTTATCGCAATTACCTAATGAGGTACTTGCGGCTAAAAACATTCAATTTTCGAAAGACTCGATTACGCTTGATGTATTTATTGATAAACATTGGCAGACATTAAGACTTGGCACTACAAGCGCACCTCAAAATTTACAAAAAATAGCCAGTGCTAACATACAACTTAATCCCGATGGCAAACAGCTCAACATCACGCCAAACACTACAACCCTTACTTTAAATCAACCAGTACAATTACAGCGTTTATTAAATTATGTAAGCACGGGCACTGAGGTACAAAGCCAACCAATGGATTTACAAGTGGTTATGTCCCCTACCCCAAAATTAGTAATTGATAAACTTAACGCCAGTATTGCCATAAATAAAGACGTAGCGCAGTTACTTTTAACCGAGCAGCCTTTAAAAGTAGTTGTTAGTACTACTAACAAAGGCGCACAGCTTAATGTTATTAATCGCTTTGCAGATACAATTCATACGCAACCACTTAGCCAAACTAAACTTACTAAATTACTCGTGGCCTTATTACCTAGTGCGCAACTTCAAGCAACACCTAAACTAGCTATTTTGACCCATCCTCAAAAGTCAGGTTCGTTTACAACGCCTATTACTAATCAACAAGTTAGTGAACTACCCAATACCCCCATTAAGGTAAATTTAATAAATCAGGCTGATAAATTACTTATTAAAACCGATACTAATAATATAAAAGTGACGCTTAATAACTCATTTTCTAAACCGTTTAACGAGTTACTTTTAGCTCAAAAAAGCAGTGTCCCTGAAATACCTTTTTCTGCGTCCACTATTAAAGCAAGCCCACTGCTTACACCTAATAGCCCAATAAAATCGTGGCTACAAAATAGCTTTAGTGATTTAAAAACGCGAATTAATGATGCAGTTAAATATTTTGAAAGTAAGCCCTTTGCAGCAGCAAATAAATCTGAGTTAATGCCGCCGTCTGCATCATCTGCGATACAAAGGCCGAGCTTAGTTATGCAATTAACAGTATCACCGTTGAATAGAGTGAATATTACCCAAAATGTAAGTACTGCGTTAAATAGTAATACGAGCAATACTTTACCAGAGCACTTTTCAAGACTTCCGCCACTTGTACAATTAACTCAGCAAATAAAAGGAAGTGTTAGTGTTTGGCAATCATCTACAAATATAACAACAGCTAACACGCCAACGCCAAATAATATTACTCAAAATGGAGTGGCGAGCGCTAAGCCAAGTAATTTAAACGCGAGTCAATTGAGTGCTCTGAATATTAGTACTAACAGTAAAGTTGATACGTTAATTAAGCCTACAAGTGAAATTGTTACTAAAGGGCAAATAACCTCTTCAGTGCAACCAGTAATAAACGGCAACAATCAAAACAGTGCAAACTCAGCCACGATTAAAAACATTCTCCCATTAGCAGAGCCGTTATCTAATATTGCCTCTCGTAGTCAAATGCTACAACCAATAGAAGCAAAGCTATTAAGCACATTATTAAAGCTTCCTGATACCACAATCCCTACGGATAGATTAGCTGGTAACAAACAGCTTTTAAGTAGTCAAATTACTGACATTACAAATAGAGCAACAAAAGACACGCCCGATTTAACTCGCTTAATTAACCAAGCATTTAATCGCATGGTCTCAAGTAATAATGTTAACCCTGCGACCATACAGCGTGAAGTATTAGCCACCTTACAACCATCTCAATTAACGGGTGATACACTACAAAGTAGCTTCACTAAAGGACTTGAACACGTTGCAGTGAGTATTTTAGCAGCCCCTATAATTAGCCAATCAGTAACACCGATAAGCTTTAATAACCAAACTGGCTTAGATGCACTTTTACAAGTACTCATACCTACTTTTAAAACAGGAAACGCGGGAGCAAAAATACTTGAGCAACTGCAGCAAGCTCAAGTTCAAGCATTGGCTAGCGAAATCGTACAAGTTAAAAACACACTTACCCAAGTAAGTGTTTCAACACCAAGTCAACAACCAGACACAAACCCGCTTGCACAATTTTTATTACCAATGAAATTGCCGCCTGAGGCCGCCCAAACAGAAATAACATTGGGGCAATATAAAAAGCCAAGCGCAGATAAATTAGAAGATAAAAATGTATGGTTTGTCAGGCTAAACTTTGATTATGCACAGATTGGGCAATTACAGATTACCGCTGAGTTAATGGATAAAGCACTCGATTGCCAGCTATTAGCCTCAAGCCAAGAAGTAAGCGCAATTGCTCACCCTCACTTAGATAATTTAAGATCCAAACTAGCTAAGCATGGTTTACAGGTTGGAGAGCTCAACTTAAAGCGAGGCGATGCAAATAATCAGGCATTTTATAAATCTCATGCAATTATTAATATTAAGGTTTAGTAATGAGTGATACACCTATTAATAAGTCAGCCATTGGGCTTTTATACGAAGCTGGCAACACCCCCACTGTAAGCGTAAAAGGGTTTGGTGAGTTAGCTGACGAAATAATTGCAGCGGCAAAATTAAAAGGAATTATGATCCACGAAGATGCAGCGCTTGCTAAAACGTTGTCGCATTTAAGCTTAGGGGAAGAAATCCCTAAAGAGCTTTATTATGTAATTGCAGAGCTTATTGCGTTTTCGTATGTATTAAGAGGTCAATTTCCGCCAGGCTGGCAAGACTTTCAAGGTAAGTTAAATATTAAAGCGTGAGATTATTTACACGCTTATAACTAAAAAGGCGCTAAGCGCCTTTTTGTTTATGTAGTGAAAATAGTAATTCGGCTTCTGCTCGCGGTAATTCGCATTCGCGTATCACCTCATCGAGGTCCGCACCTAACTCAACCATTTTTACTGCACGAGAGTAAATTTTAGCATCAGGGTCATCGTATTTTTGCGCAGCTTGTTGTTGTATTAAATCTTGATTTTGTTGCTCAACCTCAAGCACTCGCTTACCAATACTTAAAAGCCCTGTTCTAAGCTCTGAAATTTCACTTCGCAAAATATGAGTTTGCTCTGAGCTATCTTTAAGCTGCTGTAATACAGCATTAACTTCATTCACTTGTTTGTTTTTTAATGCAATTATTAGCGCAAGCGATATAAGTCCTACCGCTAACGCTGATATAGCTATACTAAGTAACAGCATAATTTATTTGGTAAAGCTTATATATCGCTTAACTCATCCCATTCATCATCGCTGAGTAACTTGTTTAAATCGACTAAAATCAGTAGCTCATTATCACGATTACAAACGCCTTGAATAAACTTAGCACTTTCTTCAGTACCAACATTTGGTGCACTATCGATCTCAGAGCTGCGTAAATAAACGACTTCAGATACGCTGTCGGCTAAAATGCCGATAACTTGCTCTTCAGCTTCAATAATTAATATACGAGAATTATCGGTTGCATCAGCAGCTAACAAACCAAAACGTGCACGAGTATCAATAACAGTTACAACGTTACCGCGTAAGTTAATAATACCAATAACGTAAGAAGGTGCACCTGGTACAGGGGCTATCTCTGTATAACGAAGTATTTCTTGTACTTGCATTACATTTACGCCGTAGGTTTCTTCCTCTAGCTTAAACGTAACCCACTGTAAAATTTCATCATTATTATCTGCGTTTTTATTTGCTGACAGTAATTTATCTTGATTCATGCTATTACCCCGTAATGGTCGTTACTACTGACGGCTATCTAAGCCTTTCTCTAATAATATATTTAAATTATCTACATCTATTAAAGCACACATTTTTTCTTTTATAACACCAGCAAGCCATGGGCGCTTACTTTTATTTGTACGCCATTTTACATCTTCTTTACTCAATGTAATGTTATTTATCAACTTTTCAGCTAATAAGCCCCACTGGCTATCACCTAAGGTAATTAAATACTGATAATCTAAAGACGCCTCTAATTTATCATCATACTTTTCTGGCATTACCCAACGAGCAGTATCAACAACATTAAGCTTTTCTTCTCTGTTGAGCATAACGCCTTTAAACCACTTTGGCTTACCAAATAAATGATTTACTTCACCTAATTGATGTATACCGCCTAATGCTTTTAATGGCACAGCCAATGTTAAACCAGCAACTTCAAAAAATAATGCCTGAAATTCACCATCAAAATAGTCAGATTGGCTGGTGGTTATAATCTGTGGTTCTGGTTCTTCTGTAGTCGTACTTATCGACTCTATTACTTCATCGTCAATGGCTTTATTAACTTTTGCGGCTTCAAAAATCGGTTCAACTATTGGCTTAATTTCAGAATTAAGTAAATCTTGATCAAATATTTTTTCTGCCGCTTTTATCTGTTCTTTTGGTTTTAAATGAATATGTTCTTGCTGCGAGTCGTGTGGCATTTGCTCAAGTAATTTTGCGACTGGCTCAAGGTTATCTACAGGCTCGTCTTCACATAACAAAGCCCCTAGGTATTGTTTCATTACTTTTTCATTAGCAAATAATTGCTTACTCATTCATTAACCTTGTTCAATTAAATATTCTAGCAGTGCTTTATATGCGTATACACCACGCGAACGAGGACAATACTCTACAGGCACTTTTTGCGCAAAGCTTGCATCTCTAAATTTAGTATCTACCGGTATCACACCTGGCCAGACTTTATCACCATACGTACTTTGCAGTGTTTTATATGCTTCTAACGATGCTTTAGTACGTTTATCATACATAGTAGGGATTATAGTATATTGATAATCTTTCGCTTGAGAGGTTTGCATTAATTCCATAGTGCGCATCATTCTATCAAGCCCTTTCAGTGCTAAAAATTCCGTTTGCACTGGCACTAAAATTCGCTCACTTGCTGCAAGCGCATTAACCATTAACACTCCTAAAACTGGGGGGCAATCTAAAATGGCATAATCGTAATGTTCACTGATTTTTGCAAGCGCTTTTTTTAGTATTAATCCCATACCTGTTTTATTACCCATGCTTCTATCAAGCGTGGCTATCGCCATTGTTGCGGGTAAAATATCTAGGTTTTCAAGTGTTGATGGGCATAAAGCTTGAAGTATCTCTTCACTTTGCATGCTCGTGCCACGCGCAAAAATATCATATACGCTGACTTCCAAATCTTCTGAGTCAATGCCAAAGTAATAAGTGAGTGATGCATGAGGGTCTGTATCAATAAGCAACACACGCTTACCCTGCAAAGCTAAAATACCAGCAAGGCTCACTGCTGTTGTTGTTTTACCAACACCACCTTTTTGATTTGCGACAGTCCAAATCTTCACATTACATCCTAATTACTGTTCATTGCGCGTTGTTATGCGAATACCACCATGAGGCAAACGAATTATTTTTATTGTATCGTCATCTGAAGGGAGCTCAATTTCAGGCTCTTCCGCTACTGGCTTAACGGCTTGTTCATCACCTTTAATGTCTTGTATCGGTGGTAAACCATACTTAGAAAGTGCAATAACAACTTTACGATTTTCTGCTCGCCCTTGTTCTGTATCGTTACTTACAAAAGGTGAATATTGACCATAACCTTCTATCGCCATTCTGGCAGAATTAATACCTAATGCTTCCAGCTCTACTAAAATAGATGTTGCTCTAGCAACCGAGAGTTCCCAATTTGAGCGAAATATTTCATTGCGAATACTTTCATCATCAGTATAGCCACGCACCCTAATATAGTTATCTACTGGAGCAATAATATCTTTAACAATTTTGACGACTTGCTTTGCCCTAGAGTGTGCAACTGAGCTACCACTTGAAAATAACATACCTGAGCTTAGCTCTATAATCAGCCAATCTTGATTAAGCTCTAAACTGGCTTCTCCATCACGAATTTCATCAATAAGCGCTGACTGCAGCTTAGCAAGTAAGCTATCGAGTGGTTTTCCTAAATATTTTTGTTGTATGTTACTTGTATCACTTTGACCGTCGAGTAACTCTGGACCTTGTTCTTCTTTTAAAATACTTTCACCATAAAGAACTTCTTGTTCAGGTGTCACTCTATCAGTCAATATTCCATTACCATTGACGCCCTCACCTTGCTGGGAGTGCTGGCGGGCAGATTTATCAAAAACGTGTTCAAGGGAGTCTGACAATATTTGAAATTGTTCTTCTTTGTTGATCGCTATCGCATACAGCACCACAAAAAAAGCAAACATAATGGTCATGTAATCGGCATACGATACAAGCCAACGCTCTGTATGTTGATTTTTTGGAGCAGAGTGACGAAGTCGTCGGCGTAGCATGTTATTCGTCCACTAAATTAGGACGCTCTACACGGTAGGCTTCAAGCTTTAATTCTATATTTACTGGGCTTTCGCCAACGCTTATCGCAATCACACCTTCGGCAAGCATTTCATGGTAAAGCATTTTTTGCTCTACACGCTGTTTTAACTTATTTGCCATAGGTAAAAACAATAAATTAGCTAAACCAACACCATAAATGGTCGCGATAAATGCCGTTGCAACGCCTGCACCAAGCATTTGTGGATCGGTAATAAACGACATTGCCTGTATTAAACCAAGCACAGCACCTAAAATACCAATGGTAGGACTGTAGCCCCCCATCGCTTCATAAACACGTGCGGCTTCAAGCAAGCGATCGCGTTCTAGCAGTAAATCAATTTCAAGCGTGTCACGTATTTTTTGCTCTGAGCAGCCATCTACAAGCAAGCTTAAACCTTTTGCTGCATATGCATCTGGGTGAGCTAGCGCTTCGTTTTCAAGCGCTAAGTAACCTTCTTGACGTGCCTTATGAGACCATCGCTTAACTTGCTCTATTGCATCTTCAATATCATATTGTGGCGCAACAAAAACCCAAGAGCTCATATTTAGCATTTTTTTAAAGGTACTTGCTGATGTTTGTAACATAACAGCGCCAAGCGTGCCGCCTAATACAATAATAAGGGCAGGACCATTAAATAAAGCAGAAACAACGCCGCCTTCTAAAGAGTAACCTAGACCTATTGCACCCAGTGCTACAAATAGTCCAAATATTGAGAGTTTATCCACAACCTACCTCTCTCTTGATACGTGCTGCAACATCGCTTAATGCTAAGCTTTCACTCGAAAGCCCCGCATTAGCAATGGCTTGAGGCATTCCATAAACAACACAGCTTTTCTCATCCTGCGCCCAAATAGTTGCACCCGTTTGCTTTAACATTCTTGCACCGTCACGTCCATCAGCGCCCATGCCTGTTAAAACAATAGCAAGCACATCGCCTTGATACGTTTTTGCTGCACTGGCAAACGTTACATCTACACTCGGTTTATAACTTATTCTCTCGCTATGATCTTCAAATACGCGCAGTGTTCTATTTGCACCACGCCCTTCTACCATCATCTGCTGTCCGCCAGGCGCTAGATAAGCCGTTCCTGGTTGTAAGCGGTCACCTTGTTGCGCTTCTTTCACTTTTATTAGGCACAGACCATTTAAGCGTGCTGCGAAAGCAGGTGTAAAAGCCGCAGGCATATGCTGAATAAGTAAAATAGGGTGAGGGAAATTAGCTGGCAATTGAGTCAGTATAGTTTGTAGTGCAACAGGGCCACCTGTAGAAGTGCCAATAGCCACAAGCTGGTATTGCTTTCCACTTGCTCGCATTGAGGCAATATTTGAACCTGACGATGTTGTAGGGGCTGCTCTTTGAAAGCTTCTATCGGGTTGTTTTATCGAAGGCGTTAGTGTGTTTGTTCTTTGCGAAAGTGAGCTTGTTATCGGTTTAGTTGATATTACTGGCTTAGGTGGTGTTGCAGCCTTAAACGTTCGCGGTAAACGTCTTCGCCCTATATCTTTCACTTTATTTTGTAAAAGCTTTATAGCGTCTTCATTATTGCGAGCGATGTCTTCAAATTTTTTCGGTAAAAAATCCATTGCTCCAGCATCTAGCGCATCAAACGTTGCTGTTGCGCCATCACGTGTTAGTGATGAAAACATTAAGATAGGCGTTGGATTACTCGCCATTATCTCTTTAACTGCGCTAATACCATCAAGCACAGGCATTTCGACATCCATAGTGATCATATCTGGACGTAGCTGAGCTGCTTTTTCAACAGCTTCTCTGCCATTCACAGCAAAGCCTATAACTTGTATGTCGCTATCTTGCTCAAGAATTTCGCTTACCCTGCGGCGAAAAAAGCTTGAATCATCAACAACTAAAACTTTAACGGCCATTTAGCTCTCTTATTAAATTTATGCGTAGGTATATATTAAATATATACCTACTTTATTATTAGCCTGCGTAATGTTTTAACATGTTTGGAACGTCTAAAATCAGTGCAATGCCACCATCCGAAGTTATTGTAGCACCCGCCATACCTGGTGTTCCTTGAAGTAACGCATCAAGCGGCTTAATCACTACTTCTTCTTGGCCAATTAATGAGTCAACAACAAAACCAATTTGCTGCGTACCAATTTGCACAATAACTACATGGCCTTTTGCTTTTCGCTGTGAACGATCTGAGCCTTTAACTAACCAGTGCTCGAGGTAGAATAACGGTATTGCCTTTTTACGCACAATAATTGTTAATTGCCCATCAACCACATTTGTTTTCGTTAAATCTAAGTTGAATATTTCACTAACACCTGCAAGTGGTAACGCAAATGTTTGTGCGCCAACAATTACCATTAAGGTCGGTAATATGGCTAAGGTAAGTGGTACTTTTATCTCTAAAATAGTACCTACACCTAACTCAGATTGAATACTTACAGAGCCGTTTAATTGGGTGATTTTAGTTTTCACCACATCCATTCCAACACCACGACCTGAAATATCAGATATCTCTTCTTTTGTAGAAAAGCCAGGTGCAAAAATTAGGTTGTATGCTTCAGTGTCAGAAAGTCGACTCGCTTGATCGTGATCGAGCACGCCTTTACTAATTGCTATTTTTTTCAGTTTCTCAGCATCCATACCAGCGCCATCATCTTTAATGGTCAACAAAATATGGTCGCCTTCCTGAGACGCTGATAAAGTAACATTACCTGTTCTAGGCTTACCGGCAGCCTCACGAACAGCTGGCATTTCAATACCGTGGTCAACTGAGTTTCGAACTAAATGCACAAGCGGATCGGCTAGTGCTTCCACTAAGTTTTTATCTAAATCGGTTTCTTCACCTACAAGTTGTAAGTCAATGTCTTTGTTTAAGCTGCGTGCTAAATCGCGTACTACGCGAGGGAAACGACCAAATACCTTTTTAATTGGTTGCATTCGCGTTTGCATAACCGCGCCTTGAATATCAGCAGTCACTACATCTAAGTTAGAGATTGCTTTACCCATTGCTTCACTGTCTGAATTGGTCGCTAAACTAACCAAACGATTTCGCACAAGTACTAACTCACCAACCATATTCATAATTTGGTCAAGTCGTTTTGTATCTACGCGAACTGTCGTCTCTGCTGCTGGTGGCGCTGATTTTTTAGGCGTTGCTGGCGCTGCTTTAGCAACCGGTTTTTCTACCGGTTTAGAAGCGGGTGCTTTTACAGGTTCTGGTTTTTTTACAGGCACACTCGCTTTTGCAGCTGGTTTAGCTGGGATATTGGGCTGTTTCACAGCTGGAGTGCTTTCTATTGATTTAGGTGCAGTGCCTTTACCATGAAGTTCATCAAGAAGCGCTTCAAATTCATCATCACTAATTTCATCATCTGATGAATTAGCAGTATTTGACGCTGGTTTAGCTGGTTCTACAGGTGCTTTAACTACACTACTTTGCTCAGGTGCTTTACTCGCAACCTCACCAAAACTGCCAACTCCATGTAACTCGTCTAATAAGCTGTCAAATTCATCATCAGTAATATCACCATTAAAATCACTACTACTTGCTACTGGCTTTTCAACTGCAGGACCTTGTCCTTTACCGTGTAGTTCATCAAGTAAGTTTTCAAATTCATCTTCAGTGATTTCGTTTATTTCAGCATCACTAACCGAAGGAGTTCCGCTAAACATTTCATCAAATGCAAATGGATCTTCCTCATCAGCTATTGGCGTATCAACTACTTCATCAAGAGGTTGTTCAACGTCAGTTTCTGAAGCGACTCCGTTAAGCTCGGCTTCTGTTGGAGGTAGGCCCAAAATGTGGAGGGTTTGAAGTAACTCAGGATCTGCTGGTTCTGGCTTATCCCTATTTTGGATAGTCGCGAACATTTCATTAATGGTGTCGAGCGCTTGTAAAATAACATCCATTAACTCTGAATTGACCGTTCGCACGCCTTGACGTAGTAAATCAAATACGTTTTCAGCGCCGTGGCAAGCATCAACAAGTTCTGTCATAGCTAAAAAGCCTGCACCACCTTTTACAGTGTGAAAGCCTCTAAATATGGCATTTAGTAACTCGGTATCTTCTGGATTATTTTCCAGTTCAACTAACTGTTCAGATAAAAGCTCTAGGATTTCTCCTGCCTCTACAAGAAAGTCTTGTAAAATATCTTCATCGACTTCAAACATGCAGTTACTCTCCTCTTAGAAGCCCAAACTTGATAAAAGATCATCGACTTCATCTTGATCAGATACAACATCATTACGCGATTCTTTATCAATAATAGGGCCTTCAGGACCTGCTAAAGTTTGTGTGGCAACTGGTTCTTTTATTTTTTGTTGTTCTACTTTATTCGCTGTGTTGTCACTGTCATCTTGTTCAGCAAACGCTGTTAAAAGATGAAGTAAGCTTTCTTCTACTTCTCTAACAAGTTCTATAACACGGCGAATAACTTGACCTGTTAAGTCTTGATAGTCTTGAGCCATTAGTACATTTGTCATTAAGCTTTGAAGCTCATCCGTTTTATGATGAGAGTTATTCATAAACTTATCGATACTATGGCAAAGTTGTTTAAACTCACCAAGCTCAATCTCCCGGCTCATTAAACGATCCCATGTCGGTTTGATATGAGATATTTCATCTGCAAGTTGCTGAGCTATAGGTAAACTAGCCTCAACAGCATCCATTGTTTTATTAGCCGCATTTTCTGTCATTTCTATAACATAATTAAGCCGCTTTTTAGCATCTGGAATCGCATCTGTCGTTATGTTAGTTAAGCGAGTATCAAGCTCAAAGCTTTTAAGTGCTTCGTGCAGTTGACGAGTCAACTTCCCAACTTCAGCAAATAATTTAGACTGCTCTTGCGAAGCTGTCTCTAAAATCAACTGATTAGCTTTATCTTGCTCATCGTTTTCTAAATAAATGACGAGTTGACGAGCTTGTTCTAACGTTATTTGAGGCGCAGCTGGTGCTGACATAAGCCTCTCCCCCATCATTAGCCTAAGCGTTCAAATACTTTTTCTAATTTAGTTTTTAATGTTCCAGCCGTAAATGGCTTAACAATATAACCATTAACGCCAGCTTGCGCTGCAGCAATTATTTGTTCTTTTTTAGCTTCTGCCGTTACCATCAATACAGGGATATGTTTTAACTTATCATCTGCACGAATTGCTCTTAGAAGGTCAATACCTTGCATTCCCGGCATATTCCAATCTGTAACCACAAAATCAAATACTTGATTTTGTAACATAGGCAGAGCTGTAGACCCGTCATCAGCTTCTTGAACGTTAGTGAAACCTAAGTCACGTAATAGGTTTTTTATAATTCGTCTCATCGTTGAAAAATCATCAACTACAAGAATTTTCATGTTTTTATCCAAAACATCCCCCAGTGAGGTATTAACCTTAGTTTACTTACTACTAGTTTATCCAGTCATTGATTTTAGCTTTAAGCTTAATCATCGCCTGACCATGTATCTGACTTACACGCGATTCACTTACATCGAGTATATGTCCTATTTCTTTTAAATTCATTTCATCGTTATAGTATAAAGAAAGTACCATTGCATCACGCTCTGGTAATGACTTTATTGCATTTAGCAAAGACTCATTAAACCGATCATTTTTAACATTATTAAAAGGTTTGTCTAGCGCTAAATCTTGGCCTACGGGAGTAATAACATCCTCATCTACACCAAGGTCTTCTATACCTAATACTTTACTGGTATTAACATCATTTAAAATATGATGGTACTCATTGAGTGAAATTTCAAGTTTTTCAGCAACTTCTGTATCTGTTGGTTCGCGATTCAGACTGCTTTCGAGCCCAGTAATTGCTTCTGCAACTTGTCGGCTTTTACGGTGTACTGAACGAGGAGCCCAATCACCACGGCGCATTTCATCAAGCATAGCCCCGCGAATACGAATACCGGCGAAGGTTTCAAAGCTTGCGCCTTTTGTTGCATCAAAGTTTTTTGAAGCTTCTATTAAACCTATCATTCCTGATTGAATTAAATCATCAAGCTGAACGCTAGGTGGTAATCGAGCAATTAGATGACATGCCACTTTTTTAACAAGTGATGCATGTTTCTCAACAATCACATTTAAGTTTTGTGTTGATTGATATCCCATAGCTCTATTCACCAATGTTGTCATAATTAGCCGTTTACTAGTTTCTCAATGAAAAACTCTAAATGCCCAGATGGTTGATTTGGTATTGGCCATTTAACTGCTTTTGTCGCCAGCGCTTTAAACGCGAGAGCGGCTGGCGAACTTGGAAAGAGCTCAACAATCACCTTTTGGCGACGTGTTGCTTTGCGCATATTTTCGTCATAAGGAACCGTTGCTACTAGCTCCATTGAAACATCTAAAAAGCGATCGGTAACTTTAGATAGTTTTGCAAACAATTCAGTGCCTTCACGCATACTGCGGACCATATTGGCAACAATTTTGAACTTATAAACACCGTGCTCGCGGCTTAATACTTTAATAAGTGCGTAAGCATCGGTTATTGATGTTGGTTCATCGCACACTACAACCATTACATCTTGTGCTGCTCGTGAGAAGCTTAGCACCATGTCTGAAATACCAGCGGCTGTATCTACAATTAAAATATCAAATTCGGTATTCAATTCGCTAAATGCACGAATTAGCCCGGCATGCTCAGATGGCGATAATTCAACCATACTTTGCGAGCCCGATGTAGCAGGTACAATTTTAATACCAGCAGGCCCTTCAACTAAAATCTCGTCAAGCTCACATTCACCTGACAAAACGTGTGATAAATTGCGCTCTACACGTAAACCAAGCATCACATCACAGTTTGCTAAACCTAGGTCAGCATCCAGCACTAATACTCTATTACCTTGTTGCCCTAGTGCAATAGCGGTATTTAGAGAAACATTTGTTTTCCCCACCCCACCTTTACCACCGGTTACAGCGATAACTTTTACGCCGTTGTTATTGTTTTGACTCATTTTGCGCAGGCCGCTTGCTTGATCTAATACTGTGTTAATCATACATCCCTACTGTACTTGGCGCCACTGCTTGGTGCCTTGAATGTTGTGCTTTTGTTCTTTTTAAATATAACTGCTCAGCCTTTTTCACTAGTTTTTCAGCATTTGCAACACGAATATCTTCTGGCACTCGTTGACCGTTAGTAAGATACCCTATTGGAAGGCGATTTTGAATCGCAATACTAATAATCTCACCCAAACTTAATGATTCATCTAACTTAGTGAAAATACAACCACTTAACTGTACTTTTTTAAAGTGACGTACTGTTTCTTGTAATACATTAATTTGTGCCGTCGCGCTTAGTACTAAGTAGCTGCGAATATCCACACGTTGGTTACGCATTAACGTGTTTAACTGCTCAGTTAAACGTAAATCTCGCTGACTCATACCTGCTGTATCAATTAATACTAGACGTTTATTTCGTAAATGATATAAAACTTCAGCTAATTCATTAGCATCTTTAACTTGCTTTACACCACAACCAATAATACGGCCGTAAGTAGCAAGCTGTTCATAAGCACCAATTCTGTATGTATCAGTGGTTATTAAGGCCACTTTATCAGCGCCATATTTTTGTGCGCCTAAAGCTGCAAGCTTAGCAACTGTTGTTGTTTTACCAACACCTGTTGGACCCACTAACGCATATACACCACCTTGGCGAAGTATTTCATTATTGGTTGTTTGCATTTGATCTTCGACCATCGTTAACAACGCTTTCCAGCCTTGCTTACGAGATACATCATCAGGTACAAAACATGCCATTTGTTGCGCTACTTCTTTATCAATACCCATACCGACTAAGCGGTCAACCATGCAAGCGCGTGTTGGATCGCGACGCGCCATATCTTGCTGCATTAAGCCTGATACTTGATGCTCAAGTAATTGACGAATTGCGTTCATTTCTTCACGCATTGTTGTCATTTCTTCGCTTTCATTATTGGGTGTTTGTTGGCGAGCAGTTACTGGACTATCTAAATCATCAAAGTCGCTGTCTAAATCATCAAAACCTAAGCTATCCGCTTGAGTTTGTGGACGAACTGGCGCTGCATTTTCAGGAGCAAACATATTTTTAGTACGCTGTTCCATAACTGGTTCTTGATAGTTATCGGTAGTATCAATACCTGATTGTGAAAACATTGATGCAAGTTCAGGGGAGCGAGGACGCGGTGATTGGCGCTCTAACAAAGCCTGTAGGCTGTCAGCCACTTTTGCCTGCGGCTCTGGTTTGGCACGCTGAGGCTCTGGTTTTACAAAATTATGCATACTTTGCTGTGGTGCTTGAGCACGCGGCTCTGCAGTACGTTGTGGTTGCGCTGCTACTTTAGGGGCTGCTTTGTCATAATCAACTGCCGCTACAATTTCTACACCGTTAGCCAGCTTCTTATTTGACATAATAACCGCATCAACACCTAACTCATCTTTAACTTCTTTAAGTGCTGTGCGCATATCTTTAGCAAAAAAACGTTTAATTTTCATAATTCAACCCCTGTTAAAATCTTATTGTTGGCCTACAGAGCTAACAATCTTGATCTGTCTTTCGTCTGGTACCTCTTGATAAGACATCACTCTCAATCCTGGAATGGTGTACTTAACAAAACGAGATAACACAGTGCGTAACATTCCTGACGTTAGCAATATAGAAGGTTCACCGGCCATTTCTTGATTTTGATGCGCTTGTGTCAATGACACTTGAAGTCGCTCTGCAAGTCCAGGCTCAATACCGGCACCTTCATCGCCTGCATTTTGTAATGACTGATGCAACATCTGTTCCAACTCAGGTGCCAAGGTTATGACAGGGATTTCTGATGACATGCCAACCGCATCTTGAACAATTAACCTACGCAGAGAAATACGCACTGCAGCCGTTAATACATCGGGGTCTTGGCTACGCGGACCATACTCAACAAGGGTTTGAACAATTGAGCGCATATCGCGAATAGCTACACCTTCATTCAATAAATTTTGCAGTACTTTTACAATTGCAGTTAATGGCAACACATCAGGTACTAGTCCTTCTACTAAGCGAGGATGGCTTTTAGCAAGCATATCAAGCAGGTTTTGGACTTCTTCATGCCCTAGTAACAACGCCGCACTGTTAGTTAATAACTGGCTAATATGAGTGGCGACTACCGTGGCTGAATCTACAACGGTATAACCTAGTGATTGCGCTTCATCTTTTTGATCAGGCTTGATCCATACTGCATCAAGGCCAAACGCAGGATCTTTAGTTTCAACCCCTTTAATTGGGCCAAATACTTGCCCTGGGTTAATTGCTAGCTCGTCGCCATGTTTTAGTTCGCTTTCACCGGTTGAAACACCCATTAGCGTTATTCTGTAAGCATTAGGGTCAAGCTCTAAATTATCGCGAATATGAACAGGCGGTACTAAAAAGCCAAGTTCTTGAGAAAGCTTTTTACGTACACCTTTAATACGATTAAGTAGCTCACCACCTTGAGATTGATCTACCAACGGAATTAATCTGTAACCTACTTCTAAGCCAATTACGTCAACCTGTTGAACATCATCCCAACCAAGTTCTTTTTGCTCTTGTTTATTGGTAATACCTGTTGCAGCGCTTCCGCCACTGGCGGCTTCTTCGGCTTCTGCTGCAGCGGCTTTTAACTTAGTTTGCTGTGTGTAGTAAGCTAAATAACCCAGTAACGCACCTAAACTTAAAAAAGCAAAATGCGGCATACCAGGCACTAAACCCATGATGATCAAAATACCTGAAGCAATAAAGAGTGATTTTTCGTTACCTAGTTGTTTCTTAAATTGGTCACCCATATTGAGCGACTCATTTTGACGTGTTACAACAATCGCGGTACCAATTGAAAGCAGTAAAGAAGGGAGTTGAGCAACTAAGCCATCACCAATGGTAAGTAATGTATATACTTCCATTGCGTTGCCAAAACTCAAATTATGTTGAATCATACCGACAAATAAACCACCAACAATATTGATGATTAATATAACAATACCTGCAATGGCATCGCCTTTTACAAATTTACTCGCACCATCCATTGAGCCGTAAAAATCAGCTTCGCGAGTTACTTCCTCGCGGCGGTCACGCGCTTGCTCAGCACTGATAAAACCAGCGTTTAAATCGGCGTCGATTGCCATTTGTTTACCCGGCATTGCATCAAGGGTGAAACGTGCAGATACCTCAGAAATACGCCCAGCACCTTTGGTAATTACCACAAAGTTAATAATAATAAGGATTAAAAATACGACCAAACCAACTGCGTAGTTACCACCAATAACAACTGAGCCAAACGCTTCAATTACTTTACCGGCAGAATCACCACCATTATGACCTTCAAGTAATACAACTCGAGTGCTGGCAACGTTAAGCGCTAAACGCATAATCGTAGCGATTAGTAATACAGAGGGGAATATACCAAACTCAACCGGCTTCATCGTGTAAACAGTCACGAGTAAAACCACTAATGCGAGGGCAATATTAAACGAGAAAAGAATATCGAGTAAAAATGGCGGTAACGGTAAAATCACCATTCCCAAGGCAGCAAGCACAAGTAAAGGAGTACCTACCCCTTTGGCATAGTCTTTTTTGTCTCTGTTAAGTTGTTGTAATACCGTTTTAAAACTCATAATTCTACAATTTCAAAAAATTGACACTACGTAGAATTAGCAATAACTATTCCAAGTTACTAAGTTAACGGTTTAATACTTGTAGGCATCGGGGATTGGGAGCTTGTTATTGAGCTTAGTTGGACGTTTACCGCGCCCTTTATTAAAGCGCTTAAGCTGAAATACATACGCTAAAACTTGCGCTACAGCAGTAAATAGCTGATCAGGTATTTGCTCTCCTACTTCAGCCGTATGGTAAAGCGCTCGGGTCAACATGGGGGATTCTAAAATAGGTACTTCGTTCCCTATTGCTACTTTTCTAATTTGCATCGCCATTTCATCAATACCTTTAGCAAGTACTATAGGCGCACCTGCGCGCTCTGTATCGTATTTTAATGCTACAGAGTAGTGAGTTGGGTTGGTAACAATAACATCAGCGTCAGGGACATCTTGCATCATACGGTTTTGCGACATTTGCCTTTGTGTTTGCCTAATACGCGCTTTTATTTGTGGGTCACCTTCAGAGTTTTTATACTCATCTTTAATTTCTTGCATTGTCATTTTAAGTTGTTTGTTATGGTTATAACTTTGAAATGGTGCATCAATAGCCGCAATAATAATTAAAGTGCATGAAAGGCCTAAAAACATCCAGCCTAAAATCTCTAAGGCATGAATAATATTACCTGGTGCACTTTCTAAACTTAAATGCAGTATTTCATCAAAATAGGTATTAATTAAAAATATAGCAAAACTTGCAACCAAACCAAATTTTAAAAGTGACTTTACAAGCTCAATAGCCGCTTGCGGGCCAAACATACGTTTAAAGCCTTTCATTGGCGACATTTTACTTGCTTTAGGTGCAGCGGCTTCCCAGCTAAAATTAAAACCACCTAGTAACGTATTCCCAATAAATGCAGCCAAAACTATAATTAATACAAACATAGCCATAGGAAACATTAAAGCGTCTGCAACCTCTCCCCATACGGCAAACATTTTAGTGGTATCAAAGGCTTCGTTGCGATTTAAGCTAAGGGTTCGGCCCATTACATTGTATAAACCTTTGCCAATTTCTGGCCCATACATCAAAAGCGATATAGCCGAAAAAATAAGTACAAACATGGTACCTAGCTCTTTTGAGCGCGCTATTTGGCCTTTCTTTTTAGATTCTTCAAGCTTTTTGGATGTGGGTTCTTCTGTTTTTTCTTGTCCTGAGTCTTCAGACATGACTTTCCCCTAAGGTGAGCAACCAACTAAAGTACACATTAGCTCAACCATTTTTAACCATTGAAACTCAAACTGAGTAACAAAGTTACCTAGTGTCGCCCAAATAATAATAAGTCCCGCTACCAAGGTAAACGGAAAACCAATAGAGAAAATATTTAATTGCGGTGCTGCACGCGTCATAATACCAAACGACATATTAATAACGAGCATCGCGGTAAGCGGTGCAAGTGAAAGTACAAGTGCTGTAGTAAACATCCAGCCGCCCCAGGTCACTATGTCCCAGTAATGATCTACAGACCACCATGTGCCATCAATGGGTAGCACTTGAAAACTATGCACCACCATTTGAATCATCATTAAATGACCGTTAAAAGCAAAAAATAATAGGGTGGCCAAAATAAGGAAAAACTGGCCCACAGCAGGCACACTCGCGCCATTAGAAGGGTCAATAACCGAAGCAAAACCTAAACCGGTTTGCATCGCGAGTATTTGCCCTGCTAACACAAAAGTATTTAATAAAAGTATAGATGCAAAACCAATAGCAACACCAATCATCATTTGTTGAATAACGACTAAAATCATCTCAAACGAAAATAAATTAGTGAATGTAGCTGGGGGCAGAACAGGAACTACAACAAAAGTTACAACAACCGATAAACCCATTTTTATACGTGTAGGAACATTTTTAGCCCCCAAACCAGCCATAATCATAATCATTGAGCTAATGCGTACCAGCGGCAACAAAAAATCGCTCAACCATTGAATAACGACAGCAAAGGGGTATTCCACGTTTAACCTGCAATTTCAGGAATAAGTAATACTAGGCGAGTAAAAAAGTCCATTAGCTCTTGAGTAAGCCAATGCCCACCCACAATAAGCGCACTAATGGTAATTAATAAACGAGGTAAAAAGCTCAATGTTTGTTCATTGATAGACGTTGCGGCCTGAAACACAGCCACAACTAAACCAATAATTAAGCCTGGGACTACAATTGCAGACACAAGCTTAATAACTAAAAAAAGAGCGTCACTTAGGATATCAACAAAAATTTCCGGTTCCATGTTGTACTCCTATTGTTGGGTCATGTTAATGCTTTGCATACTAAGTCCCTAAACCAAAGCTTTTGGCTAGAGTACCCATCACTAAGCTCCAGCCGTCTACAAGTACAAATAACATAATTTTAAACGGTAAGGACACAATCATGGGTGAAAGCATCATCATACCCATCGCCATTAATACTGAGGCGACCACTAAATCAACAATTAAAAATGGGATAAAAAACATAAACCCTATTATAAATGCGGTTTGCAATTCACTGGTTACAAAGGCGGGTATAAGCACTATTAACGGTGTATCTTGTGGCGAATCTAGCTGATCGTAACCTGCAATTTTAGCAAACGTTTCTAAGTCTTTGAGACGCACTTGAGAAAGCATAAAGGCTTTCATTGGCTCTTTAGCCAGCTCTAAAGCTTGTACTGAAGTAACCTGCTCATTTAAGTAAGGTTCTATAGCTCGCTCGTTTACCTGCTGATAAATAGGCGACATTATAAAAATACTTAGAAAAAGCGACATCCCTAATAACACTTGGTTCGACGGTGTTTGCTGCAAACCAATCGCTTGGCGCAAAATGGCGAGTACAACAATTATTCGTGTAAAGGAGGTCATCATAATTATGGCAGCCGGTATAAAACTCAGCGCCGTCATAATTGCTAAAACTTGTAACGTTACTGAGTAATCTTGTGTGCCATCAGCGTTTGTTGTAATAGTAAGCGCATCAATTCCTTCTGCGCTTACATTTGGTACAAACACCATGGCAAAAATAATAAGCAGCCACTTTGTCATAGGTTTAATTCTTTTTATTTTGGTTTGATTGCGGGTTTAAAAGTTTACCAAATCGTTTAGCGAGTTCAGGTAGTTCTTTTTCACTTAATGGAGTTTCTAACTTGTGTAAGTAATTAATACTGTGGGGAGTTACACCAAGTAAATGCTGAGCATTATCTATCTCAACAACCATTAAACGCTCGCGAGAACCCAAAGGTAGACTTCTGACTACTTTAAATTCATCGCTGTTTGCTAAATTTGGATTAAGCTTTTTAACAAAAAATGCCAGCACAATAATTAGTACTAGCACCATTACAAGCGACAGCACCATAGAGAGTATATCTCCAGTAGGTGTTGCCACATCTGCTTTTGAAAAAACGGAACTCGTTAAAGCAACTAATAAGCTCATCGTAGTTTTTTGATCCGCTCTACTTGGCTTATCACGTCAGTTAAGCGAATACCAAACTTGTCGTTTACTACAACTACTTCACCATGGGCTATCAAAGTACCATTAACTAGCACGTCTAGCGGCTCGCCCGCAACACGGTCAAGCTCAACAACAGAGCCTTGGTTAAGTTGCAATAAGTTACGAATATTAATTTTAGAGCGTCCTACTTCCATTGAAATAGTAACGGGGATATCTAAAATAGTGTCGAGTTTTCGTTTTTCATCGCCACTCATTTCGTGTTTTGAATCACTTAACTCATCAAGCTCTGCAACATGTGCTTCGCTACTATCATCTGGAGCTTCGGCTTCTGCTAATGCTGCTGCCCATTCATCCATTGTGTCTTGATCATCGCTCATACTTTTAACCTTTTAATCAATTACCAGTCTAAGTCTACACCGTCAGAGAGGTGTAAATCATCTTCTAGTTCTGCTAATTCTGCATCTGAGTCAATTTTCTTGCCGCCTTTGGTAAATACATGCAGCTCAGATTTAACTGAATCAGGTCGTTTAATTTTTTCACTAATTTGAAGCGCAACATTATCGCGAGAGCGACCCATTTTGGCTCTAAATGTAGGTAGTTCTTCAACAAATACGGTTATATGCTCAGGCATTTCAACCGGAATAATATCACCGGCTTTGAGTTCCATAATTTGTTTTAAGGTTAAATCAACTTCAAGTAACTGAGTTGATATTTCAACCTCTACATCCATTATTTCATCGCGAAGCGCTTTGCTCCAACGTAAATCAGTATCTTCAGTATCAGACTGAACACCCGCATCTAACAGCTCTCGAATTGGCTCAAGCATTGAATACGGAAGTGCAATATGAAAATCGCCACCGCCACCATCGAGCTCAATATGAAAAGAACTAATAACCACAACCTCAGTTGGGCTTACAATATTAGCCATAGCTGGATTTACTTCAGAATCGAGATATTCAAACGATACATCCATAACCGGTGCCCAAGCTTCTTTATAATCTTCAAAGATTATTTTAAGAAGCATTTGTACAATTCGGCGCTCTGTTGGGGTAAATTCTCGGCCTTCTATTTTTGCATGATAACGCCCGTCACCACCAAAAAAGTTATCTACCAAAATAAACACAAGTCGTGCTTCCATGGTAATCAGGCCAGTGCCTTTTAAAGGTCTAAAACGCACCATATTTAAGCTGGTTGGAACAAATAGAGTATGAATATACTCGCCAAACTTAATCATTTGCACGCCGTTAATAGACACCTCTGCGGTGCGGCGCATCATGTTAAATAGGCTAATTCGCATATGACGAGCAAAGCGTTCATTAACAATTTCCAGCGTCGGCATACGACCACGCACGATCCGATCTTGCGAAGAAAAATCGTACTGAAGCGTACCTCCTCCGCCATCTTCACCGTCGTGTATATCTTCCTCTTCAACATCATCAACGCCATGTAATAGCGCATCAATTTCGTCTTGGGATAATAAATCGCTCACGCTAACCCCTTATTGCATTACAAAGCCGGTAAACAATACCCGCTCAATTACTTTGCTGCCTTCAACATCCATTAAGGCTTTTTGTACCTTTTCAAGTGCAGAAAAACGAAGTGTTTCTTTACCTGAGCTCGTACTTAACTCATCAGCAGTTGTAGTAGAAAACACGCTTAGTAGCGTCCCTTCTATTAGTGGAATGTGTTTTTTGGCTGTTTCTTCATTTACTTCGCCACGTACTAGTAACTGTACTTTAATTTGCACAATTCTGTCGCGACTTGAACCGGGAACGTTAAATACAAATGGGCGTGGCATTGACACATATAAAGCACTGCCTATTTCAGCTGAATCACCAACTGCAGCAGAAGGTGCATCTGCTGACATCGCAGTCTCTTCATCTAAGGTTTCAACTGGCGCATCCGAACCCGACATAAAAAAGTAACCTGCAGCACCGCCTACAATAAGTAGTACAGCTACTATGATTATTATTAGTTTCTTTTTACTTTTACCGGTTTCTTCAATTTCTAAACTTGTTTCTTCAGCCATCATGATTCCTTTAATCGCAAAGGTACTTGCTTGTTTTAGTTATTATAATAGCAGCACTTAGGCATAGTAATCTATTGATGATGAAGTTTGTTGTCGAGAACTTTGTGCAGTGTTATTTGCTTGCTCGTCGTTTTCATCATTAACTGACTTATTATTAGCCAAATTACCTTGGGGTCCACTCTCACTTTGCTCAGCAGTTTCGCCACCTGATTGCCCATAAGAAATAGTGCTTTCACCAAGCTCTAATCCTTGTTGCGCTAACATTTCACGTAAGCGCGGCATTGATTGTTCAAGTGCTTCTTTGGCTTGCTGGTTTTGTACTACAAAGTTTATATGCGCTTGTTCTGCATCGCTACGAATACGTATTTGCATACTGCCCATTTCGGGAGGATCTAGGCGAATTTCTGCTTCTTTGTTATTAATGCTCAGCATTGAGCTAACGCGCTCTTGCAGTAATTTAGCTGCATCACTTTTAACAATATTAATTGCCTGCATTACACCAGGATCAATACTTACTTGCTTAACTTGCGATGTACTTTGTAATTGTTGAGTTTGTATTATTTGGGTATCAAGTAAGCTCTGCTCGTAACTTAATGAGTCGTATTGGCTTAATGTGCTCACTTGCTGAGTATTTAAAGCAGCTGTAATTTGCGTAAATACTTGTGCCACGCGTACAGGAGTTTGTTCTGCAGTTATTTTTTTAAGGGCATCTTTTTGTAATTCTTCAAGTGATTTTAATAAATCATCACGCTTAGTTGAGGTTGTTACGGCTTTATTTAAATCAGCCTCTTCGTTTGTTGATGTCTTTAAGCTTAACTTTTGTGGATTATATACTGTGTTAGGAGTCTCTGACGCTACAAACGTTTTTGAGTCTGCCTTAGCGGTATCGGCAAGTCCTATTTCAATTGAAGCTTTTAATTCATTAACTGTTTGCTTAAGCACTGCTAATTGCTCGCCTTTAGGCTGCTCTGTTTTAATATAAGCGTTTAATTGCGTTAATAAGCTTTGTTTTTCAGTTGTATTAAGTGAATTGATTTCTGCGCTAAAAGAGTGTTTAGCTACGCTACCCTGTGCTTCTTCATTATCAGTAATAAATTGCGCAAGCATTTGCTTAAGATTTGAAGTGCTACTAGTTGCGTTACTGGTTGAATCAGTATTTTCTAATACCTTAATTTGCGCGTTAAGTTGTGAGCGCTGCTCCAGCGTTAAACTAGCAATAACATCATTAGCTTTAATTAAGCTCTCATCTTTAGTCATTAACGTATCTATTGCTGCATTATTATCAGCTTCAGTTGCGGCTGAAGAAGACTGAGTAACGCCCGCTTTGTCGGTGAGTGTTGGCAAAACTATATTATTTTCATCAGCAGACTTATTTTGTCCTATTTGCTCTCTAGAACTCATTGAGGTTGAGACAACTTCAGTTTTTTCTAATATAGGGCCAATGCTGTCATCGGGCTTTTTATTTATAGAATTTAATGGCCCTTCAATAGCTTCAGCAACACCACTTTTCCGATGCTTGCCTTCATTTAATGGTAACGAATTCAAAGATGGTGAGCTAAAGTTATCGCTTTTTGAATCAGTTAATTTAGCCGTTTTAGAGTCTACATTAGTGGCAATTGGATTTTGCACTACACTCGCTGTATTCGCTTCTTTAGCCGATACTTCATCACTTGTATTAGTGGATGCAATTATTGATGTGCTTTGTAATTCTGAATTCTCTATTTCTGTGTTTTCTATTTCGGTATTCTCTGCTTGTGTAGCTTCTAGCTCTGCATTTTCTGATTCTAAACTGTTAGTTGCATCGAACGGCTTATTGACCGAAGTGCTCATTGCTTGTGCTGAATTAATTTGATCAAGCATCTCAACAGGCACAAAAGTAACTTCATCTGTTGTTACTTCATCTAGCTTTACGCTCAGATTTTCATTTTCTTCTGGCTGTTTATGCTTAGGTATGGCAATAGAGTTTTCGGCATTGGGATTTTTATTGCCTTTAAGCAAAGGCTCCATAGAGTTATGCGCTTCGTTTAGTTGACTTAAAAATTCATCGCCTAAATTTTCTTCGCCATTAGCTAAGCTATTGTCTTTAAAAGCTAACAGTGAGTCTTTTTCAGAAGAAACTAAAAACGAAATGTTATTCATCGCCATAAATCACCTAATACCATTACGGCAATATGCCACCGCATACCGCCAAAAGTTGAATTCCACTAAGTAATAAAGCAATTAACGTGCCTGAATTACAAAGCTTTACGACGTTGAAAAAACTGATTAGCTGAAAATTCATCTAACATTTTTTGCTCATTTTTTGCCATTAACGCATTCGCTTTGAGTTTTTGATTTTCGATTAATTTGGCGACTGCTTTAGCTTTAATTTGCTGCTTAAGCCACAGCGTTTTACGTTGAGTAACAACTTGTTTAGCCGTATTTACGGTACTTGCTTGTTGACGAATTGCTTCTTCAATTTTAGCTATAAAGGCATGGTACTGCCCAAACCCGGCGCTGGATAAACCCGACTTACCTTTTAGGTGTAACTGCTGAGAGTATTCCAGTCTAAAATTATTTAAACCTTGTAGCTTTTGTTGATTCGATTGCAAGTTTTGATTAGCTTGTAAGTAACTCATGCGCAAATTTTCTTCTTTATCATTTTCAATTTTGAGCAATAAATCGAGTTTGTTTTTAGCCATTATGCTTGTCCTAATAACTGAGCAAGACCTTGCAGACCATCATCGTAACTAATGACATCTCGCATACCTTGTTGTAAAAATGCATTTACTCTTGGCATCATGTTTATAGCTTGGTCGAGCATTTGATCGGTCCCTTTTTGATAAGCGCCTAAGGTAATCATGTCTTTGTTTTGTTGATACATTGAATACACTTGTTTAAGCACTCGGGCTTGTTGCATATGCGGCTCAGAAACAACTTGAGGCATAACACGCGAAATCGACTTTTCTATATCTATAGCGGGATAGTGCCCACTGTCAGCTAAATCACGCGATAGTACAATGTGGCCATCTAATATAGCTCGCGCTGCATCAGCAATAGGGTCTTGCATATCATCGCCTTCACTCAACACCGTAAAAAAGCCAGTAATTGAACCTTGCCCTTCACCGCCATTACCAGCACGCTCCACCAGCGCAGGTAATTTAGCAAACACCGAAGGCGGATAACCCTTTGTAGCGGGCGGCTCGCCAACAGCAAGTGCAATTTCACGTTGTGCCATTGCGTAACGTGTTACCGAATCGAGTAACAATAATACGTTTAAACCCTGATCTCTAAAATACTCTGCAATAGTTACGGCGCTCTCACAGCCTTTTAAACGCATAAGTGGTGATGAATCAGCTGGCGCTGCAACAACTACTGAACGTTTGCGCCCTTCTACACCGAGTATTTCTTCAATAAATTCTTTTACTTCGCGGCCACGCTCCCCCACTAAGCCAACAACAATGACATCAGCTTCGCTACCTCGGGTCATCATACCGAGAAGTACTGATTTACCCACACCAGAGCCTGCAAACAAGCCCATACGCTGGCCTTGCCCTACTGTGATAACCGAGTTAATAGCACGCACACCTACATCCATAGGCTTAGTGATTGGTCTTCTTGAAAGCGGGTTTATAGTATTTTGCGCAAACTTTAAATGATGCTCAGCATTAATTTTACCAAGGCCATCTAGCGGTCGCCCTAAACCATCCACCACGCGGCCTAATAAACTCATTCCTACAGGTAAACCTAAATTATTTACTTGAGGAATAACACGCGCACCAGGTAATACACCAGAGATGTGGTCGTTAGGCATTAAGTACAAAGTTTGATCGTTAAAACCGACTATTTCGGCGTCTACAAAGCCGTTCATAGTTTCTATTTTACATTGGCTACCAACGGGTGCACGTAAACCTCTAGCCTCAAGGGTAAGGCCAACAACACGCGTTAAAATACCTGCCACAGCAGGCGCCGGGGTTTTAATATGTTGTTGATATTGAGATAAGCGTTCGCTTAAAGGTGCACGTTGAGTTGACATAATACGCCAATAAAATAGTTAGATACCACTATTATGCAAAAAACTATCCAACGTTTCTTTGACACGTGTTTTAAGGGTCATGTCGAGTGACGATTGCGCTGTTTTAACTTCACAGCCACCGCGCTCAAGAGTGGGCTCTGCCATTAATTGCCAGTTATTATCAATAATGGTTTGTTCGCCGTAGCTCTCTTTTATGAGTTCTAAGTCTTCGGGGTTTAAATGGATTCGTACTTTTTCTTGCTCCGCATTAAGTGAATCAATACTTTGCTTTAACGTATGTAAAATTACATCAGGCGATGTTTTTACTTCTTGATAAATAACAGCTTCCGCCAACATGCTAGCAAGTTGTACTAATTGCTTTTCAGCTTGTTCGTCCACTTTATCTAGCGGTGCAGTTAACCCCTCTAAAATGGTTTTTAAACTTGTTAACTGCTCTTCAATTAATGGTTTTACGTCATCAAGGCCTTGTGTTTTACCTTGCTCTAACCCTTCTTTGTAACCTGCTTCTTTACCTTCGCCAACGCCTTTTTCAAAGCCGTCTATGTAGCCTTGCTCATGACCTTGCTTAAGGCCTTCTTCGTACGCGTCTTGTCTAATGCGTTCAAGCTCAACCATGGTAAGCGCAGGGAGTTCTGGTTCTTGTGGCTCATCAATAGGCATTTCTTCGGCTAATTCTTTTTTGTACAGCTCACTAAGCGGTGTGCCGTAAGCCGTAGAGCGATTGCCAAAGCTGCTCTCATCTGGTGCTACATCCGGAATAGCCCAGTTTTTTAATAATTCATCTGCTTCATCAGCCCGAAGTGTGCGTCCTTTGAGTTTGCTCATGGTTTACAGGAACTCCTCGCCACCGCCGCCGCCCAGCTGAATTTCACCTGAGTCAGATAAACGACGCGCTGTTGATAAAATCTCTTTTTGCGCCGCTTCTACTTCGCTTATACGTACCGGTGCCATAGCTTCTAAATCATCAGCAAGCATTTCGGCTGCACGCTTAGACATATTGCCCAGTATTTTGTCTTTAAGCGCATCGTCGGTGCCCTTAATTGCTTTCATTAATACGTCTTGTTGTACTTCTCGTAGGATTGCTTGAATACCACGGTCTTCAACATCCATTAAGTTTTCAAACACAAACATTAAGTCTTGAATTTGCTGCGACATCTCTTCGTCATGTTCACGAATAGAGTCCATTAACTGCCCTTCTACATTGGTATCTAGGTAATTCATAATATCTGCAGCGGCTTTTAAGCCACCCATTTTAGCAGCTTGTGCACCTGCTTGGCCGGCAAATTGTTTTTCCATAATTTCGTTTAGCTCTTGCAGTGCTGCCGGCTGAACTTCTTCAAGGTTTGCAATACGCATGGTTAAATCTAAGCGCACTTTTTCAGGGAACTGAGCAATAATCTCAGCTGACTGCTCTGGCTCTAAATACGATAATACAATGGTTTGAATTTGTGGATGCTCATTACGAATAATATTCGCTACCTGCTTAGAGTCCATCCATTTTAATGAATCCAAGCCTTTAGCGCCTGAGCCCATAACAATTTGGTCAATAAGGCTAGCGGCTTTGTCTTCACCAAGTGCTGCAGTAAGCGCTTTTTTAATAAAATCTTCTGACTGAAAACCAATGGTACTAAAGCTTTGAATTTGTTCTATAAACAAGTTGTGTACAGCGCTAATTTTAGCTTGAGATAAATCCTGTAAACCAGCCATCGCCATACCCACTTTTTGTACCTGTTTAGGTTCTAAGTGTTTAAGGATTTGCGCGGCATCTTCTTCTGATAAACTCAAAAGTAATATAGCGGCTTTATCTACCCCATCTAGCTTATCAACATCAAAGGCTGGCGGGAGTTGTTTTTGTTCTTGATCAGTCATCTTCTGTTAACCACGCTTTGACTACTTGTGATGATAGTTCTGGTTCGTTAGCTACAAGGGCACGAATCGCTTTAAGTAAATCTTCGTCGCCATGTAAATCCGGTAACTGCAGTGTACCATCACTTGAGAAACCAACCGAAGCAGAATCAAAGTCTTTATTTAGCATATCAAGTGTATTGTCGCCAATATCTACGCCTGAACTTAATGCATCTTCGTCGTATTCTTCTAGTGTATCGTCTGGGTAAATTAAGCGTTTAAGCATTGGTTTTACTACTGCCATTATCAATACAATGATAACTAAGGCGCCTAATACAAGGCGGGCTATTTTCATAAACCAGTCTTGTTCCCACAGTGGCACTTCTATTGCTAAATTTGTTTCTTCACGTACAAACGGCACTGTCACTACTTCAAGTGCATCACCACGTTGCATATCAAAACCTACACCACCTTGCAGTAAGCGACGAATATTTGACAATGCCTCTACCGAGCGTGGAGTCATGGTTGTTTCACCGTTTTCTCCCACTTTAGCAATGTAGTCAACAGCAACTGATACGCTTATTCTACGTATTACACCACTTTGCTGGCGCTTATGAGAAATTGTAGTGTCGAGTTCATAATTACGCGTGGCTTCTTTGTGGCTGCGTGTTGGTGATGTAGCTGTGCCTGCACCACCTTGCCCCGCAACCTCAGGAATGTTCGAGTTTAACGGTGGCTGATTTGTAAGCGCACCTGGAATACCAACAGCTAGGCCGCCAATGTTATTTTCTTCAAATGTGGTTTCGCTTCTAACCGCTGGTAGGTCTGGGTTATAACGCTTTTGAGTTTCCTCAATCGAGCTAAAGTCCATACTCAAATCAACTTGAGCTGTATAGTTTGCAAGCCCAACAACCGGTATTAAAATACTGTCTATTTTTTCAAGGTACTCTTGTTCGCGCTTACGTTCTAAATCGTATTCTTTACGAGAGCGTGCTGCTAATGAGCTTTGCGAACCTGAATTTAGTAATCGACCATTTTGATCGGTAACAGTAACTCGCATAGGCTCTAAACCCTGTACTGCCGAAGCAATCATATCAACAACAGAATCTACTTCTTCACGGTCAAGTGAGCGTCCACGTTTGAGTGTTAATACAACTGTAGCGGATGGTTTTTTCTCTCTGCGGGCAAATACGTTTTCTTTAGGAATGGCTAACAATACTTTAGCGCGAGTAATATTATTAAGCTCTTCAATGGTCCGTGCTAATTGCTGTTCACGGCCATGTTTTAGGCGTTCGCGCTCTAAGCGTTGGCTTACACCAAAGCCCATATCTTGCATAATTATGTCAGAGCCCGACGCTGGCCCTTGCTCTAACCCTTCGCGGGTCATTAACAATTTAATATTTTGGTATTCGCTTTCATCAACCGACACAACGTTGCCATCTAGTTGATATTCAATTTGTTGCGCATCTAAAAAGTCGAGCGTTTGAATAAGCTCTTCAGTTTGCATTTTGCCTAACGGGCGCATATCTGGCTGACGAGCCCAAATAATAATAAAAATCGCGATAGCTAAACAAATAGCCAATGCTATAACCAATGTTACTTGGCGCAATACATCAACACCATTTAAAGCACTTAAGTAGCCTGACTTTTGTTCTTGTTGATCATCACCACCACTTTGGTCAATACCGCCACCAGCAAGTGCTAGGTCTGTAGATTGGTTAGATTGCGCCACAATAATTCTCCACTACCTAATTAAACAGGCATGTTCATGATTTCTTTATAAGCTTCAACAAGTTTATTACGAACCTGTACTGTAGCCTCAAAAGCAACTGACGATTTTTGAGAAGCAATCATCGCCTCAGCAAGCGATACACTTCGATCACCCATCTCAACTGCTGTTACTTTTTGAGCGGCATCTTGTTGTAATCCGTGCACTGAATTTAGTGCATCACTTAGCATGTCGCCAAACTGGGAAGTAGAAGTAGGTTGAACTTGAGTCGGCAATTTATTTATTTGATTATTACGGCCGGCTTCTAAAGCCATTGATTGCATTTCTTGAAATACAGCACTGTTTTGAATTTTCATAATTTATCTCTGACACGCAGTGAACTCTTACAAGTAATAAAGCACAAAGCATGCCAAATAATTAATTGTTAAAATACATGGGGTTAACTTTGATTTGTGTTAGTCAGAGTTTTGACAACCCTAAGCTTGCACTGCAAACTTAGGGTTTATAGGAGGTTATGCAGGAAGTGAAATACCTAAATCGCGCATTTGCGCTAGTTTATAACGTAAAGTTCGTGGGCTTATGCCCAACGTTTCGGCAACGTCTTTACGCTTGCCTTGGCAACGCGCAAGAGTTTCTAAAATAATGCGATGCTCTTTGTCTTTAAGCTCATCTTTATAGCTACCGGTATCTGCCGCTAGTAAACCTTGCTTAGGCTCATCCTCGGCATGCGATTTTTCATCATAATATGCAGAGCTTAGCGTGCTTTTATCAACGCCTTTATCTGCGTGAGCTAATTCTGTTGGCGATACTGTTTGCGCCGATGCCAATGATGGCTCCATAACAAAGTTATTAGATACTAAGTTTTCGATAAAAATAGCATGCTCGTTTATTGTATCGCCACTTCGCAATATAAGTGCACGCTGTATAACGTTATCAAGTTCGCGCACATTGCCAGGCCACGCATGAGCCAATAACTTTTGCTCAGCAGCTTTATCTAAATATGCCATGGGCTCTTTGCTTTTACTTATATGGCGCTCAATTAAATGCTTAGCCAATACAATAATATCGCCAGGGCGTTGGCACAATGGTCGCCACATTAGTGGAAAAACATTAAGCCTGTAATATAAATCTTCTCTAAACTGATTTTCAGACACGGCTTCTTTTAAATCACGATTACTGGTTGCCAAAATACGTACATCGAGCTGGATTGTTTTACGACCCCCTAAACGCTCTACTTCACGCTCTTGCAGTACGCGTAAAAGTTTAGCTTGTAGCCCTAAGTCCATCTCAGTAATTTCATCAAGTAAAATAGTACCGCCTTGTGCTTGCTCAAACTTACCCGGACATGCTTGAATCGCCCCCGTAAAAGCTCCTTTTTCGTAACCAAATAACGTGGCTTCGAGCATATTTTCAGGAATTGCCGCGCAGTTAATCGCCACAAATGGCTCATTACATCGGCTCGACTTATCATGAATATAACGAGCAAGTACTTCCTTACCTGAACCACTTGGGCCAAGTACCATCACACTTGCATCAGAGCGTGCTACTTTACTCGCAAGCTCCAATAATTGAATACTAGTTGGGTCGGCAACAATAGGTCCGTCGGTTTCTTTTGCTTTTTCAGGCAGATAACGACTCACCATATTTAACAGCACTTCAGGTGCAAATGGTTTAGCCATGTAGTCAATTGCACCTAGGCGCATGGCTTCTACCGCATCGTCAATTGTGGCGTACGCCGTCATCATCAATACAGGTAAATCAGGGTGGTTTAATTTAATACTGCGTAGTAAATCCAGTCCACTCATTGCGCCCATTTGCACGTCGCTTACAACAAGCGAAAATTGATCTTTTTTAAGCAGTAACATTGCTTGCTCAGCACTGTTGGCTGCAACACATTCAATACCCGACATTTCAAGGGTATCTATTAAGGCTTCACGAAGCCCTGCGTCATCTTCGACAACTAAAATAGTGTTACTCATAATGAACCCTCTAGTTTAGATGTTGCTTTAATAGGCAGTAACAAACTAAAGCAGGCACCACCCTGCGTATTATTGGTCACATCAACACGACCTTGGTGCGCACTAGCAACCGAACTCACTACAGCAAGCCCTAAACCTGTGCCCTGACTTTTTGTAGTAAAAAATGGTTCAAAAATTTTATCGCTTTGGCTTAAATCAACACCTGGGCCATTGTCGCTCACACTGATACGAACCATATCTAAATCTTTTAAATCTCTTTGTGCGCTAATTTTTACTTTTGCGCCGCTGCCAATAACTTGAATACTATTGTGCACAAGATTTTGAATAGCACTGGCCAATGCCGTTTTATTACCGACTATTTGTATATCTGGCTCTGGTAAGCTTACATCCAGCTCACTTTCATTAAGTGCGACCATCGCATCAGCGCCCGCTTTAACTTCTGTTAAAAGCTGCTGCATTGAAACTTGCTCAACAACTTGCTGATCGCCACTTTTAGCAAATAACAGCATGTCGTTTACTTGAGTTTCTAAATCTTTTAAACGCGACATTAACTTTGTTTGAAAGTTATCGCGAGATGCTTCGGGTAAGCGCTTTGATCCTAAATTAGCGGCGTAAAGCATAGCGGCTGAGAGCGGTGTACGGACTTGATGCGCCAGTGACGCAACCATTTTACCCAGCGCGCTTAATCGCTGCATATGTGCAACACGTTTTTGTAAACGGCGAGTTTCGGTTAAATCCGTCATTAAAATAAGTTGCCCAGGCTCTGGTGCTAAAGCGGTAATATCAAGCTTTATTAGGCGCCCGTCTTTTAAAGACACTTCGTGACCATCGTCTTGATGCGGCCTAAAAGAGCGCTGAATAACATTAAACCAGCGTTCGCCTTCAAGTGGCTCGCCAAGCATATCAATCGCTATTTGATTCGCTTTTGCAATCAACCCTTTGCCATCAAGTACAACCACGCCTGCTGGCATGGTATCAACCAAATGCGAAAGCCAACTTGCTTGCTTGCGCAGATCGCTTAATTCACCAATGTACTCCTCTTGAAGTAAACATGGGTTATACTGATTTGCAGAAAAAAACTGTGGTTTTAGCACGCTAGCAAGGGCCATAATCAAATCTCGAATTGATGTAGATATATGTCTAAATGCACGATTTATACCAAAATTTATTTACATACTTATCATTAAGTTACATCAATAATTTGAGCGACATAAAAATGACGCACACAAAAAGGAATAATAATGAGTGAGCAAATAAAGTGCCGTTGCCCGTGGCTCGACACTACTAAACCCGACTACGTTATTTACCATGATGAAGAATGGGGCGTCCCTCTTTATGATGATTCAAAGCTGTTTGAATTTATCACGCTTGAATCCGCGCAAGCCGGCTTAAGCTGGTACACAATTTTAAAAAAACGCAGCGGTTATAAAAAAGCATTTGCTAATTTTGATGTACAAAAAGTGGCACAATTCACACAAGATGACGTTGAGAGACTAATGCTTGATGAGGGTATTGTGCGCAACCGATTAAAAATTGCGGCAACCGTCAACAATGCAAAGCGCTTTATAGAAATACAAAAAGAATTTGGTAGCTTTAGTCACTACCAATGGCAGTTTGTGGGTAATAAGCCGATTATAAGTAATTTAAATAACGTTGAGGACTACCCAGCAATTACAGAGGCATCAACTGCATTTGCTAAAGATTTAAAAAAACGGGGTTTTAAGTTTTTAGGACCAACCACGGTTTACGCTCATATGCAGGCCTGCGGTATGGTTAACGATCACAGTAATGATTGTTTTAGAAAAGAAGAAATTATTAAGGCTTTTAGTGGGTAAGTGATTTATAACCATAAAAGTGATTTGTTCACAAAGAGGTTAAGAGACGCTGCGCTTTAGAGAAGTGACGCGTAAGTTGACTATGGTTTCTCATTTACCTTCGTTTTTCTCTTTGTGAAATAACGTTTTATTTAAATGATTAAAAGTCTTGTTTTTCACGCGAGCAAGTCTAGCGTCTACAACAAAAATAAAAACCGTGTAGGTGCGAATTTACTTCGTGCTCTTGCTAATATTTTTAAGTAAAGTGCGGTATAAAACCGCACCTACAAAACGAGGGGTTCTTTATCTACTGTGTTTGGCCAATTTATAACTAAACACTGACAGCTGCTTTTAAACCTTAATCTCTTGAAAGATTATACTTTTTCATTTTCTCAACGAGTGTTGTTCTGCGTACACCTAGTATCTCTGCAGCGCGAGCTACAACGTAATCATAGCGCTCTAACGCTTGGGTTATTAAGCTAATTTCAAGTTCGGCTAAATAATCTTTAAGTTCAATACCACCATCTGGCAATAGCCCACTACCCGTTTGGCTAAACTCAGCGTCTGGCTCACTTTCGTAATCGCTAAAACCGGTGCTAAATATATCGTTAAAAGCATCTTTTTCCATTAACTCTTCAGGGTATTCTGGCTCGTAGGCTTCAACTTCAATGTAACGATACTTGTTAGGCAAGTCGGGAATATCAACCACTTTTTCAGGGAACATAATAACCATGCGCTCCACCAAATTAGCAAGCTCACGAATATTACCAGGCCAAGCATGTTCTTTTAAGCTCTCAACTGCGCGCTCTGTAAACTTAGCGGTAGAACCTGTTTGGTCGTTAACACGGCGCATTAACTCTTTTAAAAGCAGCGGAATATCATCAGCACGCTCACTCAGCGATGGGTTTTCGATAGGAAATACATTTAAGCGGTAATATAAATCTTCCCTAAAACTGCCCTCTTCAATCATTGTTTCAAGATTACGATGCGTAGCTGCAATAACGCGTACATCAGCCTGAATCGCCTTTGTACCACCAACTCGTTCATAACTTCGTTCTTGCAATACTCGAAGTAACTTAACTTGCATTTGCAGTGGCATATCGCCTATTTCATCTAAAAATAACGTGCCGCCTTGAGCAAGTTCAAAGCGCCCTTTACGAGCCGATATAGCACCCGTAAATGCGCCTTTTTCGTGGCCAAATAGTTCGCTTTCGAGCAGTTCTGCCGGAATAGCACCACAATTAACAGGCACAAACGGTCCATTAATGCGCTTTGATAGCAGGTGAACATTACGGGCAACCACTTCTTTACCTGTGCCCGACTCACCTAAAATAAGCACGTTTGCATCGGTTTTAGCCACTTGTTCAATTAAAAAGCGAACATCTTTAACCGCATCGGTTTCACCAACAAGGCCATCAAACGTTTTGTGTGGTTTACTGTGCTTATGCTCATTTGGCAACATTCGCTGATACTGCTGGCAATCGTGGAGTAACTGAGTTGTCACTTCGTGATTAAATGGCTCGCAAATAAGCCCCACCACATTAGCGATACTTAATAGTGGTTTTAGCGTTTCGCCAATTAATAAAAAGGGTAGAGTTGGATAGCGTTTAATTAAGCTTTCGTGGTCAAGTGATTGCAACGCTCCTAAAATAATCATGCATTCTTGCTGCTGATATTTTTTGCATTCTTGTTCAAAGCAGTCTTCGCTTAATAGTTGAACTGCTTCACCAATAAAGCCAAGTGAAGCATTTAATCCTATTGCGCGGTTGTTATTATTATCTAAAATCAAGATCATATTTAGCGAGCCGTACTTTCACTAATTTGTATAATTAGTTAAATTGTAAGCCAGTTCAGCATGGATGCAAGTGATAGCGGCAGTTTTTTGACATAAACGCCAAAAAACAGACGGGTTAGTTAAGTCAATCATACTTAATAGTTAATCATTAAGTATGAGTTGTAGTTTTAACTTAGTTATTACTTAGCCATTACCTAGCTATTACTTAACTGTAACTTAGCCCTAAAAATTAATTTACTCGGCAATAAAAATGCTATTGTTAGTAAATAAACTCAATTATAAATTTAAGTTGAAGTTACAAATGCCGATATATAGATAAGTGAAAATGCTTGGCATTAATATTGCTTTGTTCTTATAAAAGTATAAAAGCTTAATTAATTTTTTGTATTAGCTTTCACATAATTTTATCGTTTTAAATTTTAGGATTTTCCCATGGCTCATGTCTCAGTAAAAAAATACAGTCAAGTTCGTGCTAGCAGCATTGCCGAAATGGCACCTTACGAACAAATAAACCTTATATTCAGTAATATTATTGGTCGTTTAGCTGCAACAAAGGGCTTTATTGAGCGCAAAGAAATAGCAAAAAAAGGTGAAAATATTTCAGCATGTATTTTGTTATTTGGTGCACTGCAAGATGCACTTAATTTAGAAGTAGAACAAGACCCTAGTATTTCTAACAATTTATTGGCACTTTACGATTACTGCCAACGTCGCTTAACGCAAGCTAACCTACATAACGATATTGAAGCAATTACTGAAGTATCAAGTATAGTTAAAGAAATTAAAGAAGGTTGGGATAATATCCCACTAGATCAACGCAACCCTGCGGTTTAATTTTAATTATGGATTCGCAAACACCAATAAGCCATGCTGAGCAGATACAAGCATTACTTAGTAACATTGAAGTGTTGGTAAATGATAATAATGCAGACGAAGCTCAGCCTCTTTTAGACACTTTAAATACTAAACTAAAGCAATGGTGCGAAAGCAGCGACGGCCCAAGTGCAGAGCAATTAGAATTAATTCAGCTTCGTATCAACACTATTTTAGTAACAGCGAATGGTGCAAAAAACGAATCTTCTAAAGCTATTATTAAACATAAAAAGTCAGGAAAGGCGATAAAAGCTTATAAAGCCATCTAGTGAATAGGTTTAATAAACTACCTTTATTCAAACTAAATACATGGCTATATCTTACTATTTGAATCAAAGAGCAATACACAAAAAAAACCGCTAAGTTTAAACTTAGCGGTTTTTTATTAAATCTATAATATTCTTACTCAGCTATTAATTTGATTGCCTAACTACGCCTGGCATGTTCTCTAATTGAGCTTGGACATAGCTGCTGGTGTTATTAAGGCTCGCCACCAATAAATCCATCGCATTATATTGAGAATATAAACGAGCTGATAACGACTCCATTTTACTTGTTAAACTTTCTCTTTGATCATCTAAATCATCTAACTGATTTGTTTTACTATCAATTCTGTTTTGGATAATACCGTCAGAATCTGTATAAAAACTAACTAAATCATCAAACGACTGTGCAAAGCCATCATCATTACTACCAACAAAAAATTGCTGTACTAAACTAACATCGGATTTAATTTGATCATTCAATGTGTCACTATCCAAGCTAAGCACACCATACCGGTCAGTTGTTACTCCTAATTGTGAAAGTGATAACGAACTCCCTCCTACATTTACTGAATCTGTTATTGTATCTCGCAGTTTAGACATTACACCACGTAATAATGAGTCCCCAGCCATTACGCCAACGCCATCTTCACCTGACGCACCTAAGGTGTTACTAAGCTCTAACAACTCGTTGTAACTACTGATAAAACTATTTAAACCTGTTTTAATATTATTATTGTTCTCAGTAACTGATATGTCGCTTATGTCGTCATCGATGTCATGCAGTTTCTTAACATTAATGTCAACACCATCAATAACATTGCTAAACTCATTAGTATTACTTGATACAGTCAACGCACCATCAATTGTTATCTGTGCATTTTGTGCAGCGTTAACTTGCGTTAGGTTAGTTGTATGATTAACAGGGTCTGCGTCTGATACATCATAAGCTAATCGAGATAATCCGCCAGTATCAGTATTATTACCGTCATCGTCTTGTACGGAAATTGTAATTGCGTTGTCTTCACCGGTTTCTTTACTTGTAAGTACTAAATGCTGACCTGTATCACTCGTGACTATAGTGGCCACAACTGAATCATTACTATCATTGCCAGTAAAAGGGCCGTTATTAATTTGGTCTCGTAAATCTTCTAACGTGTTTGTAGCCGATAAAACCGTAGAAAAACTATTTGTGCCAGAGCCTATCGTGATTACACCCGCACCTATAGCCTCGTCTGCAGCAAACGCAGGGGAAGATAACTTATGAGCTTGTGCTAATGCGTCTACTTTTACGTTATAGCTTCCAGGCTGCGCATTTTCATCTGCGCTAATAGAGATAAAGTCATCAGTACCTGATGTACTACGCTGCTGGTATTTATCACTATCCCCCAAAGCTTCCATTGAGGTTTGCACTTTTTCGAGCGCTGACTTAAGTGCGCCAACAGCTGAAATATCTGTTGTTAAATTAGCTTCTTTAGTATTTAAACGAGCTTCAGCAGGTGCTTGTTCAGCATTAACTAATGCATCAACAATATCTGATACGGCTAAACCTGAGCCTAAGCCATTAAACGAAATAGACATACTTCACCTCTTAAATACTCAAAAATAAACTAACTTATTATTAGTGATTGGAACTACTCACTAAACCGTTTGATCAATCAAAATACCTGCCGATTCAGATAATTTAGAAACTAAACTTAACACTTCCTCAGAAGGATATTGTTTAATGACTTCACCACTGTTTTTATCAAGAACTTTAATTACATCGCGGCCTGAATCTTCATCAACTTTAAATTGTAAACTTCGGTTCATTTCGCCCATAAAGTCCTGCAATTGTTGCGCCATCTCTTCTAACTGTTCACGCTCTAAAGGCTGCTTTTCCGTAGGGTTTATATCGTATTGGTTTTTCTGTAATTGCTGTTGATTTTGTTTATCCACTTGATTTACATCATCAACAGCTCGTTCGGTTAAAGAGTGAACAACCGGTCCTACCTGCTTGTCATTTCCAGCGGTTAGATTAGATAACGTTGTAACCTCTGCATTTGAAGTAATTGTATTCATAACAGATTCCTATGTGTACTTAATTAAACCAACAATAGCTTAATTTTAGCCCTTGAACCATAAAAGGAGGTAGCTAAAGCCACCTCCTTTTATTGTAAAGCTAATACTGACTTTATGTACTAGCTAACCATTAAGCTAACGCTTGACCTATTAACCTAATAAGCTAAGTGCTGTTTGTGGCAACTGATTCGCTTGCGACAAAATTGATGTACCTGCTTGTTGCAATATTTGGTTTTTCGTCATCTCTGCAGTTTCTGTTGCAAAGTCAGTGTCTTGAATTCGGCTACGTGATGCAGATACGTTCTCAGAAATATTTGCTAAGTTACTTATTGTGTGGTCAAAACGATTTTGAACCGCACCTAAGCTCGCTCGTTGTGAGTCGATGTTTGCAATCGCGTTATCAATAATTGCTAGCGCATCTTGCGAGCCCTTTTGGCTTGTAATATCAACGTCAGAAACATCATTTAGCTTACTTGTTACATCAGTTGTACCGGCGGCTAAAGACGCATCGCTTGCTTTAGCACTAAATGTTTCTGAAGAATTCAACTGAACAGCACCTGACACTCTAGTTGCACCAGCTGCTGTATTTAATGTTACGGCTGTACCAGCGGTCCCATCATAACCTTCTGGAGTAACATCAAGTTCAACTGTTGGCGTACCAGCGCTGTCGGTTAAACCTGCAAATGTAATATCTGCGCCGTTATTATTTGATACAGAAAGAGCACCATTTTCAATTGTTGCTGTAACACCATGATCATCAGTAGCACTGTTAATGGCCTCTGCTAATGCTTGCTCATCACCAGCTTTAGTACCAGTACCAACAAATGATAGCTTTTCGCCATTAAGTTCAAAACTTACAGATTCATCTTCAGCAGCTAGCGCAGAAAGAGATAAGCCAGCTTCAGTTCTTGCTTGAGCTGTAACACCTGTCGAGCTCGTTACACTGTTAATCGCGGCAGCGGCATCTTCAGCACTCGCACCAGCAGCAATAGTAACTTGAGCGTCATTACGCCCAGAAATGTCATATGTACCACCAGCAACAGCACTACCAGCTAAAGCAGCTGTTGCAGCTGCAGCTTGACCAAAACCATCAGCTGCTGCTGATTGTAAATTAACTTGGTTAGACCCAATTTTTTCTGCCGCTACACTAGACAATGATACGTTAATTGTTTCGTTTGCATTTGAACCAATTTGGAATGATTTTGAACCGAAGCTGCCGTTCAATAATTGCTGACCACCAAACGAAGTCGTATCTGAAATACGTGTTAGCTCTGTTGATAAAGCTGATACTTCTTTTTGTAGCGCTTCACGGTCTTCTGATGAATTTGAACCATTCGCTGATTGTAGTGCTAGTTCACGCATACGTTGTAAAATACTTGTAGACTCACTCATTGCGCCTTCAGCTGTTTGCGCCATTGAAATACCATCGTTTGCATTTCTTTGAGCTACGCCTAAACCATTTACTTGTGATGTTAAACGATTTGAAATTTGTAGGCCTGCCGCATCATCTTTTGCGCTGTTAATACGCATACCCGATGATAAACGCTCCATTGATNGTCGCTAAATCAGAACCTGATTGAGATAGGTTACGTTGTGCGTTTAATGAAGATACATTTGTGTTTACTGAAATCATAAGAAAACTCCTGATTACTTTCGTAAAAGTACTGTTTTGATTTAACCAAGAGCCGTAACAAATTTATGTACAAGCCCCTTACTGATTAACTTAACGGCAGGAAGTAAAATACCTTTAGTTTTTATTTAATAAATTGTACAAAAGTAAGTTAAACGCATAATTCAAAATGGTTTAATAAAAAATCAAATAATAAAAAACAAAAAAAGCGCAATAAATTGCGCTTTTCTAATACAAAAAAATGCTGTTAGTTTAATTAACCGCCTAGTAAACTAATCGCGGCTTGTGGCACTTGGTTTGCTTGCGATAAGATTGACGTGCCCGCCTGTTGCAAGATTTGATTTTTAGTCATATGCGCAGTCTCTACTGCGAAGTCGGTATCTTGAATACGGCTGCGTGATGCAGATACATTTTCAGCAATATTAGCAAGGTTACTAATTGTATGACTAAAGCGGTTTTGTACCGCACCTAAACCTGCACGTTGAGAGTCAATATTAGCTATTGCGTTATCAATTACTGATAATGCATCCTGCGACCCTTTTTGGCTGGTAATATCAATATCCGCTGCATTTTCTAAAGCACTTGTTACTTTAGTATTAACAGCATCAACAAAAGTAGTACCTGTTGTGCTAAAGGTATCTGATGAATTTAATTGGATAGCTCCAGCTATTCTGCCTGAGTCAGTTCCGCCTGTTGCAATAGTAACTGTATCACCATCTGTGCCATCATAGCCTTGGGGGATAATACCTAAGGTAGAACCCGTGCCGCCAGTAAAACCAACAATTTCAATATTTGCACCACTATTATCTGAAACAGACAGCACACCATTATCAATAGTGGCTGTAACACCATGCTCATCTGTTCTACTGTTAATAGCTTCAGCCATTGCTTGTTCGTCACCTGTTGCAGTTCCTGTTGCTACAAATGACACTTTTTCGCCGTTCAACTCAAAACTGACAGACTCACCTGCTGTCGTTTGTGTGCCCGTAATATCTAAACGCGCTTCTGTTCTGGCTTGTGCTGAAACACCTGTAGCACCTGTTACCTGATTTATTAAATCAGCAGCCTCTTCAGCACTAGCGCCAGCTGGAATAGCTACAGTAGAGTCTTCTCTTCCAGAGATTGCTAAATTACCATATGCTATTGTACTTGCAGCAAGCGTACCGGTGCCCGTTTCATTTACTTGACCAAAACCATCGACAGTAGTTGCAGATTGCAGGTTAGTTTGATTTGCACCGATTTTTTCTGCTGCCACACTTGAAAGTGATACATTTATTGTTTCGTTAGCGTTAGCGCCAACCTGAAATGTTTTGCTACCGTAGCTGCCATCTAATAATTGTTGTCCACCAAATGAGGTGGTATCGGCTATACGTGTCAATTCAACCTGTAAAGCTGATACTTCTTTTTGCAGCGCTTCACGATCTTCTGGTGAATTAGATCCGTTTGCTGATTGAAGTGCAAGTTCACGCATTCTTTGTAAAATACTTGTTGATTCACTCATTGCACCTTCAGCTGTTTGCGCCATTGAAATACCATCATTAGCATTTCGTTGAGCAACTGCTAGGCCATTTATTTGCGATGTTAATCTGTTTGAAATTTGTAGACCTGCGGCATCATCTTTTGCGCTATTGATACGCATACCTGATGATAAACGCTCCATCGAAGTTGCTAAGCCTTCACCTGATTTAGTTAAGTTACGTTGTGCGTTTAGTGACGACACATTAGTATTTACTGTTAATGCCATTTTACCATCTCCTAGGTTTAAACAGAGTGTGGTTCAACACGATTTAACAGGAACCACTGTTCGATAATTTCTTATAATAAGAAAAGCATTTACTGTGCCAACTTTAATTTATTTCTAACTCATTGTTTTTAATGATAAATATACAGCTTGTTAAATTGTAAATAAAGAGTGAAGTTGTTTCGGTGGGAGTGACATTTTTTTGCCGCAATTTTGTAGATAGTTATTGCCGCTTTAAAGTAGGTAAAGCGGCAAGGTATTTCTGCTTATAATCTGCTTATAACTTGCTTATAAGTAATCGAATAACGAGAGGTTAGTTAAACGGCCAAAAGTTGCTTGCGATGCTTGCAGTGCCGTTTCTTGTTTGGTTAGTTCGCTAATAGCTTCTGCCATGTCTACTTCGACTAAATCAGAAAGGTTACTTTTGTTTTGAATATCTTGTGCAAGGTTAGAGTCGCTAACGCTATCAACTGCGTTCATACGCCCACCTAAACTTGCTTGGGTAAACACAACTTGTTCACTGGCATTTTGTAATTGCACTAAGCCATCGGCTAACACTTCTTGAAAATCATCACCTTCAAGTGTGCCATCATTTAAACCTGTAATAAGTGATTGTAATGTATTGAGTACGTTTTCTTTGCCTGGCTTTTCAAGGCTAAAATCAAGCTGCCCAGGTGCTGAACCTTCAAATTCAATCTTCATACCTGCAAAATCGATTGGCTCATCTGTAACCTCACCCGTTACTGCGGGGGTTAGTGCTGCGCCGTCTCGGTATATTTCGTAGGTTTGTGGATCAGTTGCTGTAGCACCTGGGCTTACTAATACACTATAAGTATTTGCTGTTGCTGAAGCTGTTGGGTCTGCGTTGTAATTTGCTTGATGAAATTTATCAAACTCAGCTTGGCCGTCAACATATACACTTGCCGCTGTAATAGAGCCTGAAACACTTGCCGTGTTAGATTCTACATTTAATCGCGCGTTAGTTTTTTCAAACGTATCAAAACCGTTATCACTCGCTTTAATCGATACACCTTCAGCTATAGTTATTTGGTGCTGGCCTTGGTCGCCATTATAGGTGTACTCACCCGCTGCAGAATCAAACTGATATGGCTGCGTACTGTCTTGGTATCCTGAAAATATAAATTTACCGTCTTCTGATCGGGTGTTCATTAAGTTAGCTAACGTTTGTTGAATGCCGCTAAGTTCTGATGCAATCGATTTTAAATCGTCTTTAGTGTACGCACCATTACCAGCTTGAATAGTGAGTTCTTGCGCTTGTTGAATATTGGTATTTATACTTTGCAATATGGTTTCCTCTGTTTCGAGGCGTCCACTTAGCTGAGCAATATTTTTTGTATATTGCTCGTTTGTTTGTATTTTATTTGAATATAGCATTCCTTGCGAAATAGCAGCTGGCGCTTCTGAGGTAGTTAAATACTTTTCACCTGTAGTTACTCGCTCTTGAGCATTTGCAACACCTTGTTGGTTGTCGAGTATTTTATTTATGTTGTTTTGGTACATTAAATTATTTGATAAACGCATAATTACCTCGCCGCATTTAATAAGGTGTCAAAAATTTCTTGAGCTGCTGCTAAAACTTGTGCTGATGCTGAATATGATTGTTGAAAACGCAGTAAATTTGCGGCCTCTTCATCAAGGTTTACTCCAGATAGTGATTCATACCATGCCTCAGATTGCTGTGCTAGAGCGTCAAATGCAGCCCCACTTGTGATTGCTTGGCCAGTTATAACACCTATATCACTCACTAATCCTGAATAAGCTTGGTTGAACGTTTTATGGTTGTCGGCCGTTGCTGTTGTTTCTACGTTTAGACGGACTAATTCACCATTTTGTAAATCAGCTAATTTTAAACCATTACGGTTATCATCAAAGCCGCCTTCGTTAAACTCAAGTGTAAAGGTATCGCCTGTTGCTGGTGTACCTTCTATATCAAAATCGAATCCGTAGGTATCAAATGGAGCGCCCGCTTGCGATAACATTCCTTTTGCAGGAGGCGTAATAGTAAAAGTATTCGTTCCGCTATTATCTGTAATTTGATATTCGTTAGCATTACCTGTTTTAACAAGCGTTATTTCGCCGTTAGTTAAGCTTGGTGTTGAAGTAAATCCACCAGAGGTAACACTTGTTACTTCTCCAGCTGAAATAGTAGCGGTACCTATATTATTTAAATCGTTAGCAGTACGAATTGGCGATGCTAGTGCTAAATCTTCTGCGCGCCCTGTTGCAAGTGTAATACTTGAAGCGGCATCTGAATTAAGCTTTATTTGAAACTGATCACCCTCAACACCTGCCCCAGATACATTTACTTGAAGACCAAATGATTCTCCAGTAGTAGTCGATGAATCAATAACACCTGACGATATATCAGCAAGTGAAGGCTGCCCTAACGGATCGCCTTTGTTATCTATAGGCTGAATACTTACTTCATTAGCATTGCCTGTATAGGTAATAATAAAGTCACTGGCAGGGAGTTCACTGCCCTTACCTGGCTCTACCGTTGCAGTCATACCGGCAGTACCTGTGTTAGCTTGATACGCATAAGCGCCAACGGTAGGAATATTAAAAATATTACCCCCTAGCTGACCTGTTGCATCCATACCCAATTTGTTTTGTTCGTTAAATGCATCAGCTATCGCTAAGCCCATTTGACCAATTTGGTTTTGCGCAGGGACTAATATGTCATCTCTAAAAGCAAGTAAGCCGCCAATTTTTCCTTTAAGCTTACTTACATCAACTTCAAGCGGCACTGCTTTGCCACCATTAACGTCAAGCGTGAATTCTTTAAAATTAGGATCGGGGTCGCCTGTCATCGAAAATAAGTTAAATGCGCCATTTTGCATAACCACCGCTTCGCCTGTGCCCATAAAAACGAGTTTTTCGCCATTTGGACCATCAAGCGTTTCTATGTCTATTAGCTCTGATAAGTCGCGTATTGCTTTATCGCGTTCGTTATAGGTAGAGCTCGCATCTGCGGCGTTATTAGTGCCATTAACTGCTGCAATATTTTGATTTAGCGTGCTAATACTTTGAATTAGTGAGTTTGCTTCATCTGAAAATATTTCGAGCTGCTCGTTCACTACACTTTTTTGATCAAGCACGATGCCCGAAAGTCTATCCATTTGATCAATTAAGCTTTGCGCATCTGTCATTACTAATGAGCGGGCAACGGTAGATGACGGCTGATTAAGCGCTTCTTGCACGTTATTAAATAAAGAGTTAATTCCGGTCGAAAGGTTGTTCGACTCTTCAGAAAAAATAGTATCAACTCGATTAGCCTCAGTAATAAACTGATCGAAAAACGATTTATTAGAGGTGTCACGATTTAGCTGTGACTGAGCAAACTCGTTTAGTAATCGGTATGTTTCGCCTCGCCCTACTTGGTTATCAACCATAGTGGTAAATTCAGTACGCTCACGTACGTAGCCTACGGTATTTACATTGGCGATATTTTTACTTGTCGTTTGCAATAGCTCCGAGCTTGCTCTAACCCCAGAACTGGCAATGTTTAATAAATTAAACGACATGTTACTCTACTCCTTGGCGGATCACGTTTGCCGCAATGTCTTTTAGCTGACTGCTATTGAGTACTTTTTTTATTTTGCTGGCATAATTTGGATCGGTTGCATAACCTGCTTTTTGTAATGAATCTAAAAAGTCGTTTGGTTTTGCTGTATTTTGTAATGCTTCTTTGTAGCGTGGGTTTTGCGTTAAAAAATCAACGAAGTCGTTCACGCTATCTTTAATTGAATCGTAGGCTCTAAAGCTGGCTTGTTTTTTAACGGGTGTGCCTTGTTCAAACTCAAGCGTTACTTTGCTTGCTTTATCGCCTTCCCAGCTTTTATCTGACTTAATATTAAATAAGTTATTTGAGCTGCCACCGTCACTTTTATTAATAATGTGTTTACCCCAACCGGTTTCAAGTGCCGCTTGAGCAACCATTACCGCTGGGTTTAAACCTATTTTTTGCGCTGCAGTTTTAGCGTGTTCCCACACTGAACTTACAAACTCTTCTGCATTTTTAAATGTTGGGCTATCGGTTTTAGACTCTGTAGTATCGACTTTAGGCTCAGCAATATCGGCTTTAGTACTCTTAACGATAAGATCGGGTTGCTTATTTTTTTGCTCATGAGGAAGAGCGGATCCGACTTGCGTATCGCTAAAAATATCGTTGGTTGTTCTAAGCACAGAGCCTGGCATAAAGTTTTTAGACTCAGGCGATAACTGCTGAACAATTAAATCGGCAAGGCCTAACGAGCCATTTGATGAAAGCTCTGTTGAAAGTTGCTGATCGTGCATTTCTTCAAAAAACTTTACGCCACTTGAATTAAATGGACTGTCTTTGTCTTCAAATGCTTCGTTAGCTTTGCGCATTCCTTTGAGCAACATTTGCGTAAAAATGGCTTCAAATTGTGCGGCCGCTTTTTTGAGCGCAGCTTTAGAGGCATCAGTTGATGCATCGCCACTCGTTAAGGCTTCTTTACGAAGTGAATCTAAGTTGCCTAAATCAAAAAAGTTTTGTTTATCGAGGTGATTAGTTTCCATCGGCTTTTTGACACAAAATGAATAATGCAGTTAAAAATGCAAAAATTGAGCCACTACCGATAAAACAAGGAAGATAAAAATAATAAACTTAAGTTGCTGTAAATAAAAAGCCCTAGCTTCAAAAATATAGGGCTTAAGTAATACGTTATTTATTGACTTGGGTTATTTATATAACAACTAACTGTCCGTTAATTGCGCCGGCTTCTTTTAGTGCTTCTAAAATAGCCATTAAGTCACCAGGCGCTGCGCCTACTTCGTTAATTGCGCGAACTAAATCGTCAAGGCTTACACCTGGATTAAATACAAAGGCGCGCGAGTCGTCTTGGTTTACATCAATAATACTTTGCTGTGTGACAACTGTATCACCGTTTGCTAGCGGGTTTGGTTGTGACACATTTTGTTGCTCTGCAATTGTTACTGTTAAGCCACCGTGAGTTATAGCCGCAGGCTGAAGCTTAACGTTTTTGCCAATAACAATTGTACCGGTGCGCGAGTTAACTATAATTTTAGCGGCCATGTCAGCTGGTTTAAATTCTAAGTTTTCGAGTGTCGATAAGTACGATACACGCTGGGATGCATCGCGTGGTGCAATAACACGGATAGAAACAGAATCAATTGCTTGTGCGCTATTTGGGCCAACTAAGTCATTAATTGTTTTTTCTAGGCGTTTTGCCGTTGTAAAGTCTGGACGGTTTAGGTTGAAGGTAATGTAATCGCCTTGCATAAATGGGCTTTCTACAGTGCGTTCAACTGTTGCGCCATTTGGTATACGACCAACTGTAGGGGTATTAATTACAACCTTACTACCATCAAGGCCTTGTGCGCCTAAGCCACCAACAATTAAGCTTCCTTGTGCAATTGCATACACGTTACCGTCTACACCCTTTAAAAAAGTTTGTAGTAAAGTACCGCCACGTAAACTGCCTGCACTACCAATAGAAGAAACCGTAATATCTATTGTTTGCCCGGGCTTTCTAAATGCGGGTAATTCTGCATGCACAGCAACAGCGGCAACATTTTTAATTTTAGGACTTTGAGTTGAAGGCAGCGTAATACCAAAGCTGTTCAACATGCCTCTAAAACTTTGTTGTGTATATGAGTTTTGCTCACCAGTGCCCGGTAAACCAACCACTAAGCCATAACCAACTAATTGGTTAGAGCGCACGCCCTCAACCATAGACACATCTTTTATGCGCTCAGCACTGGCAGTAAACTGCCAACCCAATAACGCAACTAAACATAAAGCTTTAAGGCTATTCATGTTGTTACCCTCTAAAATGGAAACAGCGAACTGCTAAAGAAACGTGTAAGCCAACCAGGACTTTGCGCTTCTTGCGTTTGCCCTTTACCTGAGTATTGAATACGTGCATTAGCAATACGATTTGATTCAACCGTATTATCGGCGCTTACGTCTTGAGGGCGTACTAGCCCTTCTAAACGAATAAACTCTTCACCGGTATTAAGCGTTAGCCATTTTTCGCCGCGTATAACTAAGTTACCATTAGGTAAAACGCGCATTACATTAACCGAAATATCACCCACTAAGCTGTTTGACTGGTTTGATTTTGAATCGCCCGTAAACGACGAATCGCTACCAATACCAAACTGAATACTATCGCCACCTATATTTACAGGTAGACCACCTAAGCCAATCACTGGGTCTAAGCTTGCGTCGGTTTCTTTGTCTGTTTCTGTTTTAGCGGCTTTTGTTGCTTGAGTAGACTCTTGCAATTTAACCGTAATTATATCGCCAGTACGTAGCGCTTTTTTATCAGAATATAAGTCGTTTGATGTATGAGTATTAAACAATGAACCTGTGGCTACCAGCGGCTCTAAAATAGGCTCGGGGTACATAGGTGCGTAGTAAGGGTCGTCCTGCACTACTTCACTATTTTGCGTAGACATACAGCCACTTAAAAATAACGTGCCCGCTGTAAATAAAATAATATTACGCATAATTCCCCCTACTCTATTAAAGCTGTTGATTGATATAACTCATCATTTCGTCAACGGCCGAAATTACTTTTGAGTTCATTTCGTAAATACGCTGAGTTTCTATTAGATTTACGAGCTCTTCAGTTACATTTACGTTTGAAGTTTCGAGTGAGCCTTGAATAATGCTACCTAACCCTTCAACACCAGGGTTACCTTGTACCGGCGCACCACTTACAGCTGTTTCGGTATAAAGATTTTGACCGATTGGCTCAAGACCCGACGGATTAATAAAATCACTAATAGTCAGCTGACCAATGACCACGTTATCGGCTTGGCCTGCAACACGTACAGATACTTCGCCGTCTTGCGAAACCGTAATTGATTGCGCGTCATCTGGTACATTCATTTCTGGCTGAATCACATAACCTGCGCCCGATGTAACAATTCGTCCATCGCCATCGGTAGTAAACTGGCCGTTGCGCGAGTAAGCAATATTGCCATCTGGTTGCAGTACTTCAAAAAAACCTTCGCCAGAAATCATCCAATCTAGTGAGTTTTCGGTGGTCAACATGTTGCCTTGCGTAAACTCTTTTTGGTTAGCTACAACTTTTGCACCCGCACCTAACATTAGGCCCGATGGCATTTCGGTATCTTGCGATGAACGACCGCCCGGCTGATTAATATTTTGATAAAGTAAATCTTCAAATATAGCGCGACTTTTTTTGTAACCTACGGTACTCGCATTCGCTAAGTTATTTGAAATAACCGATATATCGGTTTGTTGGGCGTCTAGCCCCGTTTTACTGATCCACAATGCTGGATTCATAATCGTGTCCTCACTTTAAAGTTAAACAATGCGTAACAGCTGATCTTGACGCTCGTCAATTTCTTCAGCTGTTTTCATTAATTTCACTTGTAATTCAAATTGGCGCTGGTGGCTTATCATGTCGACCATTTCGTGAACTGGGTTCACATTCGACATTTCAAGCGAACCACTTAAAACTTTTACATTGGCAGAGGTATCTACTGTTACATTTGCTTTTGGTCTAAATAAACCATCGTTACCTTTTTCGAGCTGTGAGCTATTTGCTTCTACCACTCTAAGCGTGTCTATTTCTTCTAAAAAGTTAGCGGGGGCGCCTTGTGGTCGAACTTGAATAGCGCCATCTTGGCTAAACCCTATTTTTTCGACTGGGACGGGTAAAATAACAGGTCCCCCTTCGCCAATAACTTGACGACCGTGGCTGGTTACGAGCATGCCTTGAGCTGTAACGTTTAACGTACCCACTTTGGTGTAAGCTTCATTACCGGAGGCATCTTGCACAGCAAGCCATGCGTTATCGCTCATTGCGATATCTAAGTCTCGCCCGGTTTGAACAATGCCACCCGATACCATGTTTGAACCCGGACGCTCTTGCATTGAAAATACACGTGTAGGCAAACCTTCGCCAAACGCTTGCATAGAACGCGCCTGCGCAAAGTCAGCTTTAAAACCCGTTGTATTTGCATTTGCCAAATTATTGGCTTTTAAAGCAAGCCCTTGTAGGCTTTGCTTAGCGCCAGAGGCCGCAATGTAGACCATTTTGTCCATAGTATCGACTCACATAAAAAATCTCTGAACTTACAAATGCAAAATAGATGCCAGATTAAATTTGACGCAACATTGAGAGGTATTTAGAAGGGCTTGCAAAGAGGACTTATAAAAAAGGCTGCAAAAATGCAGCCTCATATATTTAATAGGGTTTAGCTTATCGAATCTGCAAAATACTTTGCTGAATAGTTGAGTTAACTTCAAGCGCACGTGAGTTTGCTTGGTAATTACGCTGTGCAGTAATTAAGTCTACAAGCTCATTAGTAAGGTTAGTATTTGATTGCTCAAGTGCTGATGAGTTAATTCCACCAAACGTACCCGAACCAGCTTCACCCGCTACAGGTTCACCTGAATCAATACTTTGCTTCCAGCTTGTATCACCCACTTGTGATAACCCTTGTGAATTTGGAAAACGTACCATAGCCACTTGGCCTAGGAATGTTGAGTCACCATTACTGTAAGAAGCGACAATTTTACCGTCTGTTCCTATATCAATTCCGGCTAAACGACCAACCGTTGAGCCATCTTGATCGAGTGCTTTTACTTCAAAACCACTTGAATACTGAGTTGGGATACGTCCTGCCGTGTTATTTTCATCGCGCCAGTTAAGCTCAATACCAGTACCTGGGAAAGTTGCACCATTGTCTAGTAATGTTGATAAACCAGCACCAGAACCCGCTGGTAGTAGTATTTCATCAAAAGTAGTTGTATTTGTATTTGCCACACCACCTGTTGTTGATGGTAAACCACTTGAGTTAAAACCAAGGGTGGTAAGTGGTGTATAAGGCGCGGTTTGTTCTCCACCAGTTGTGCCATCAACTACTTTGCCATCGAGTGTTGCGTATACTTCCCAACTGTTATCTGTACCACCTGCTGCGGCATCATCTTCTTTAGCAAAAAAGTATTGTAAAATATGTGGTTCACCTAGTGAATCATATACCGTTGTTGACGTAGATGAGTTATAAGTACCACTAGAAGCAGGGTCAAAATCTAGACCTGTTGGATCCGCCGTTGCATCTAAGTTAAACGACAAAAATACATTTTCTGTTGCGCGAGGTGAACCAGACGAATCAGGGATTTGAATTGGATCAGTTGTGCTCAAACTTACCGACGTTGTATCACCTGTAGATGAATCAACTGGGAATGCTTGTAAAAAGTTACCTTTTGCGTCAACCATAAAGTTATCTTGGTTAAGCTTAAATGCACCTGCACGTGTATATGTTAAATCTTGCGAAGATAAATCGTCGGTCATCGCAAAATAACCTTCACCAGTGATTGCTAAATCAAGTGAGTTATTTGTAAATTGCAGTGAGCCTTGATGAAACTGCTGCGCAACCATGGTTGTTTGCACACCGTCACCATTTTTAGTCTTACCAGAGCTAAATACTGATGAAGCGTAAACATCGGCAAACTCAGCGCGTGACTCTTTAAAACCTGTGGTATTAACGTTTGCAATATTATTTGCCGTTACGTCTAAATCTTTTTGCGCGGCAGCAAGGCCGGTTAATGCAATATTGAAGCTCATAATTCACCTCTAACCTGTTAGTCTGTGGCCTGCTAGCAGGCGAAAAATACTAAAATTTATTACGCGATTTCTGCTACATCTGTCAGCCTAACCGCACCTTCTTTAGTGTTAATAATAATGCCACTTGAGCCATTAATATTAACGCTTTCAATGTTCTTGAATGTAGCAATGGGCAAGCTTGAAAATTCGCCGTCAGTACTTCCTTCGGCGGTTACTGAGTATTCACCTTCAGGTAAACGCTCACCGGCTTCATTTTTGCCATCCCACGCAAAACGTACTGCACCTGCTGATTGAGAACCCATATCAATAGTTCTCACTAGCTGACCTGATGCATCTGTCACTTTAATTTTTAAGTTATCAACGGCTTCTTCTGCCACTGCCGAGCCTCTGGCATCACCAGTTTCATTTAAATCTAAGGTGTTTGACTCAAGTAAAGCTTGCTTGCCAACAAGTGTTGATGCTTGCAAAGCTGAATTTGATGTCATAGATGACGCTAAGCTATCAAAATTTGAATTTAAATCGCTAATGCCTTGCGCCATTGTGAAACTAGTCATTTGCGCAATCATTTGATCGTTATCCGCAGGGTTACTGGGATCTTGAAACGATAATTGCTGAGTTAACAAAGAGAAAAAGTCTTCTTGTGTTAACGCATCACTCTCATTATCACTGGTCGCTACTTGCGATTCTTGCCAGCGTATAGAGTCTAAATAGGATGAAGATGTACTAATATCGTTACTCATAACCTACCCTCGGTTACCGCTGCCCTAGCAACAGTGTTTTACTTAGCATTTGCTTTGCTGCATCAGCAACTTGCACGTTTGTTTGGTAAGAACGAGAGGCAGAAATCATATTTGCCATCTCCTCTACAACATTGACGTTGGGTTTATAGATATAGCCATTTTCATCCGCACTTGGATGGTTTGGGTTATATTCAATTTGTAATGGTGCATTACTTTCAACAATGCCCAAAACCTTAACACCAACTGCGGAGCCCTGTTGGTTACTTACTGATGCTGAAGCCTTTGTTAGCTCAGCCGCAAATACAGGTTGGCGCGCTCGGTACGTTTTGTCTTGAGATGAACTAATGGTATTAGCATTAGAAATATTACTAGCTGTAGTATTTAAGCGAACGTTTTGTGCGCTCATACCCGAACCTGCAATATCGAAAACATTATATAAACTCATAATTTTTATCCTTGACTACCGAGAGCTTTATTCAGGCCTTTAAATTTACCGCTTAAAAATTGCAAGCTGGCCTGATACTCCATAGCATTCTGTGTATACAAGTTTCGTTCCACTTGTATATCAACCGAGTTACCATCACCTGTATCTGATTGATTTGGCAAACGAAATGATTCTGAACTGCCCATACTATGAGTACCTCCACCAATGTGTTTATCATTAGTTCTTACCATAGTATTGCCGCTTTGCTGGGTTGACCTTGCCGCTTTTAATGCAGAGGCAAAATCAATATCTTTTGCTTTATAGCCAGGCGTATCAGCGTTAGCTATATTAGTTGCAATTAATTCAGCTCGCTGTGAACGGATCAACATGGCTTGCGGATGCACACCTAATGCTTTATCAAAACTGATAGCCATAACCTTCTCCAAAAAATTGACTTACCCATGAATAAAGCAAAAAATAAGCCATTAATATTAGGAAGTGTTATATTTTTATAAGACTATGTATCTAAATAGAAAAACGACGCTTGGTGCGTCGTTTTAGGGAAATGAATTAACTTAGTTATTTCTTTTGGTAAATGATACCGGGGTTGCATCTAACCATATCAAATTCAGTACTTAGACCAGTTAGGGACTCTGACGCTCCTAAAAATAAGTACCCTTTTGGGTTTAATGCTTGTGCAAACTGATTAATAATTTTAGCTTTTATTTCAGGCGCAAAGTAAATAAGTACATTACGGCAAAAAATAATATCAAACTTGCCCATTAACGCGTAAGAATCAAGCAAATTCAGGTGCCTAAAACTAACTTGTTTTTTTATTGTATCGTTTACTTGTGCCATACCATTGCCGCTGTCTTTAAAAAACTTTTTACGACGCTCTGCAGATAACCCTCTGGCAAGTGCAAGCGCGTCATATTCTGCATTTTTACACATATCAAGCATGGTATTAGATATGTCGGTACCAATAATTTGTGCACCCATACGAAGCACACCAGGTTGCTTAGTATTAAATTCAGCTACTGACATAGCTATTGAATAGGGTTCTTGTCCTGATGAGCTGGCAGCAGACCAAATTTTTAAAGGCCTTCTCAAGTCTTTAAACTCAGGAAAAAGCTTATTTTGGAGCAACTCAAACGGGTATTGATCTCTAAACCACAACGTTTCGTTTGTGGTCATTGCATCAACCACAGCGGCTCTTAATTGCCGCTCGTGAGGCCCGAGAGTTTTACTAACCAACTCCGATAAAGATCCCACATTAAATCGAGTCATTAACGGAGCAAGTCGGCTTTTAACTAAATACTGTTTGTTTTCACCTAAAACAATGCCGCATTGCTGCTCTAAAAACGAACGAAACTGGTCGTATTCACTTTGCTGCAAATCTTTATTATTCAAGTTAGTAGCACCTATTTTTGTTAATCACAATGAACCCACTTTTTAACCGCTGTTGCTAATTCGTCTGGGTTAAATTTAGCAATAAAGTCATCTGCCCCGACTTTTTCAATCATAGCCTGGTTAAAAACACCACTCAAAGAGGTATGCAAAATAACATGCAAAGGTGCAAGTTTGGGATCTGCTTTTATTTCAGCTGTTAAGGTATAGCCGTCCATTTCTGGCATTTCAACGTCTGAGATAAGTAACGCTACTCGCTCAGTAATATCGTTTTTACAATCAAGCTCTGCTATTTCTTTTAATCTTATAAGTGCTTCTTTACCATTTTTGGCAAGCTCTGTTTGCACGCCTAACGGCTCTAGGGCACGTTTAACTTGATTACGCGCAACAGCAGAGTCGTCTGCAATAAATACGATACGTTCGCCTAAATCTTTTTGAATATCGCCGCTTTGTGCAACTTCAGCACTTACTTCTGTGTTTACTGGGCAAATTTCGTTGAGAATTTTTTCTACATCGAGAATTTCGACTAATTCATTTTCGATTTCGGTCACTGCCGTTAAATATGAATAACGCCCAGCGCCTGATGGCGGTGGCATTATTTTTTCCCAATTCATATTTACAATACGTTCAACTCCGCCCACTAAAAACCCTTGCACAGAGCGATTGTATTCAGCAATGATTATGAAGCTGTCTTTAATGTTGTCGATTGGGCGTCCACCTACAGCCATTGATAAATCAATTACTGAAATAGTTTGACCACGAATATGTGCAACACCACGAATATACGGATTAGATTTTGGCATGCTTGTTAGTGGAGGGCATTGCAGCACTTCTCTCACTTTAAATACATTAATACCAAAACGCTGACGCCCTCTGAGCTTAAATAAAAGTAATTCTAGGCGGTTCTGCCCAACCAACTGTGTGCGTTGGTTTACTGAGTCTAAAATGCCTGCCATTCAAATCTCCTAAAGAAAACAAATAATACGGAACGATAATTGCTTTCTATTTATAAAGCTACATAACATCGCGGGTGCGTCTACTTTTTGACGCAAAATATTTATACCCTGTTTGAAACCATAAGCATAGTCGAAACATTATGAGTTTGTTAAAAAAAATCAGAAGATACAGTGTTTTTTATTTTGTTACTAGCTTGTGCTTTGTATTCCCTTTGCAAGCTAAAGTGTTTAGTAAAGATTTATTACAAGACATGGCCGTTGCTTATATAGCTAAGCAGATTGGTACATTGCAAAATACTAATACTCAATTAAGTGCACTGCCTTTAGATAGTCGCATTCCTGATCGTGTCTGTAATACTGAGCTTGAATTATCAACATCCGATGAGCCACCATTTAACCGCCAAGTAACCTTACAAGCTAAGTGCAATGATGCGCAAACGTGGGCTCAATACGTTCATGTAAGAGTTGTTGAAATGGCCCCAGTTGTTGTTGCCACCGCTAATTTATCCCGCGGTGAAGTAATAACTAAATCGCATTTAAGTATTGAAATGAAACCAACTCACTTTGTACGAATACAGTACTTAGATGACCCCACAATGCTAATAGGCAGCAGAAGTAAACGAAATATTAGAAGTGGTATGCCAGTATTACTAAACCAAATTTGTATGGTGTGTAAAGGTGACTCTGTTAATATTTACGCTAACCTTAGAGGCCTTAGAATTAAAACCACAGGTATTGCTTTAGAAGACGGTACTTTGGGCGAACAAATACAAATAAAAAACAAAAAATCAGGTAAAGTTTTAAATGCGCGAGTAGATGGTGTAGAGTCTGTTCAGGTGAATATTTAATTTAGATTTATACTAAAGTATCCTACGTATATGCCGATAACATGGCATAAGTTGGGTAATATACGGGTTTATTATTATGGTTAATCAAGTTAATGGCAGTAATCAACAAGCTAATGCGTTAACAAATGCAAAGCAACAACAAGTTGATTTAAAAAAAGATAACGCAAATACACAAGCGACGCAGACTCCTTCGCCTAAAGCAGCAAGTGACTCTGTAAGCTTAACGCCGCAAGCGCAGCAATTAAAAACGCTTCAAGATAAAGCACAGCAATCGTCTGGATTTGACAGCGATAAAGTTGCTGAGCTTAAAAAAGCAATAACCGAAGGTAAATATCAAGTGGACAGTGAAAAGCTTGCTAAAAACTTAGCTGATTTTGAGTTTAATGTGTATGGCTGATCATAATAGTTTAATTAGCGTAAAACTAAACCAACAAGTAAGTTGTTTAGATTCTTTGCATACGCTATTAAACGACGAGCTTACTGCTATTGCTTCACGACGTGGTGCTGGTTTAAAAGAAATTACCCAACAAAAAATGTCTTTTTTAACTAAGCTAAGCACTCTTGATAAAGAGCTAAGTAAGCTTATTGCCAGTAACGATACACAAAATCCTGAAATATCTGAGCTAATAAGCCAAGTTAAAACTCAACTTGCGCAATGCCAAAAACAAAATAATGTTAATGCTCATGCTGCCCGCCAAGCGCAACTTAGTGTTAAACAATTAAAAGAGATATTAATTGGCGCACCAACGTCAATGACCTACGATCAAGCCGGTAAATCTGTAAATACCGAGAGTAAATTGGTTCGTAATTTAAAAGCGTAAGCCCAAAATTTTACATTAAAAAAGCCTTATTGATATATCAATAAGGATTTTTTAATGTCCTTTGTTCTTAAATTTCGTTATAAATAATATCCATTTGCTTAATAATGTAAGCCCCCTTAATAAATAATTAAGAGGGCTCTATTAATATTAAATATCCGTTTGATTATTACTACTTTCAATTAAGTGTTTAATCATCTCTTCCGATTGATTTTGCACATCAACCGCAGGTGCTGCTGCATCAATGCTTCCCCCACTTTGAGCTGGAGTATAAGCAATTGCAGAGCCTTCGTCCTCAACCAGTGTATTTAGCGCTATAAGCTGCTCTGCATCTTCGCTAATAATAACGTCATCAATATTAAGCGGTTCCGCCGAACTCATTTGGACCGTTTGCTCAGGTGTTGACAGACCACTCAAGTTACCTAAGTCAATTGTTTCAGTGCTTAATACGTTGCTGCTTGAAACTTCATTAGGAATTGTATCGCCTAGAGCCGACTCTTCGCTAAATGATGCAGGGATTGTATCGCCAGAGGCTGAGCCTGATTCAGAGGTGTAAATATTGCCGGACTCGATAAACACATCATTTCCATTTTTAACTTGATAATTACCAGCTTCGTCCACAGTATAGAAATGCGTGTTTTCAAGACCTGTACCCAGTAAACCTAAAAGATTCAGATCTAAATTAGTAGAGTCCCAATTACCTTGAGCATCTACAACTGCATATGGCGCTGAAGTTAATGCTAAATCAATGCCTAAAACTAATGAGTCGAAAATATAGACCTTACTTCCCTCACCGCCATCAGATGTACCTTCGTAACCAACCAATATCCCTATACCCAATAAATTAAGTAAGTACTCAGGTTCTACTGTAAAGTTGATCGGTGTATTATCAATAACCAATCCAGATAAACTACCGCTTGATGTTGCGTTTCCAGAACTATCGGTCGCTACAGCTGTTACTGTATAAGCCCCATCAGCTAAGGTAGTATTAGCTGTTACGCTCCACTCACCAGATGCATCAGCAAATACTGTTTCAGTTGCCTCTGTAGCGCCACTAAAGATAACCGTTACTGACTCACCTGGAGCGGCTGTACCTGTTATAACTGGGTTTTGATCTGTAGTTAGTACCAATCCTGAATCAATTGTAATACCTGAGTCAATTGCGCTACTTGATGATTGCGTACCAGTATTACTTGCACCATCAACAATGCTTACATCAACGCTGTAGTTGCCCTCAGGAAGTACTTCTGCTGATGTCACACTCCACGTCCCATCAGCTCCAACTGTTGTTTGAACATTGTGAGTGGCACCAGCTGAATCAGTAAACATAACTATAACCGCTGCACCTGCAAAGCTTCCAGTAACTGACCCCGTAACAGTAGGCGTTGTATCTTGCCCTACCAATATTGGATCTATGACTACAGTTGGCGCTGTGTAGTCTGTGCTTGACACCATAGTATCGCTAGCAGAATTACCCGCTGTATCGCTTATTGATGCTGTTGCACTAAAGCTACCTTCACTAAGCGCGGTGGTAGCTGTTACTGACCATGTGCCACTTCCTGAAACTTGAGCGGTAATAGTTTGTGAATCATTATTAGCATCGGTAATAACAACACTCACATTTGTACCTGCTGGTGCATCACTTGTACCTGTAATTGTTGGTAACGGGTTATTAGTAACAGGTAACTGGTTAACTTCAACTGTTGGTGGTGTTAAATCAATAATGCCACCTAGGCTTGTAGAACTTGTAAGCCCTAAGTTTTCAACTGTAGCACTTACAGTAAAGGCACCTTCAGCTAATGGTGTTGTAGGTATTAGAGTCCATACACCTGCAATAGCTTGGGTGTTATATGTCGTTGCTGTACCGCTACTATCGGTAATAACTACCTGTACGTCACCTGCTAATATATCTGTGGTACCTGTAATTGTTGGCGTTGTATCGCTTGTATCTACAATTTGATTAATTAACAAACCTGGTAAGGTTGTACTAATAGTGCCCGTTTGCGTAACTGTTGCTATATTCCCAGCATCATCTGTACTTATTGCCTCAATTGTTAAGTCACCTTCAGCAAGTAAAGGAGTAACAATAAGCCATGTTCCGTCTCCTAATACCGAAGTGGTAACTACATATAATGTATCTGTAGAGTCAGTAATATTTACGGTAATTAAACTTCCTACCTCTTCATCGCTTGTCCCTTCAATAGTAGGTGTTAGCGTATTAAGTACACCAAACGAATCAATTCCTAGCGCTGGCGCTATAGTATCTATGGTTACTTGCTCAATGGCCGACTGCCCTGTATTACCTGCGGCGTCAGTTATACTTGCAGAAACAGTATATACACCATCTGATAAGCTAGTAGTTACTAAAGACCACTTGCCATTGGCATCAATTAAAGTATTAAATACCGTTTTTTCACCATTACTACCAATAACAGTTACATCAATATTTGTGCCTTCAGCTTCTGGTGATGTACCTGAAAGCTCTAATATATCTGTATTGCTAATGCTCAGTGGTAAAATTCCAACCACTGGTACTAGCGTATCAACGACGAATTCAAGCGTATCGGTAACTACATTACCTGCATCATCAGTAATACTCACATTCGCAACATGCTGCCCTTCAGTTAGTGCATCTACCTCGAGTGAAAATAACCCAGCTGCATTAACCGTGGTGGTTAAAACTGAACCGCCATCTAGTTGTATTTCAACAACACCATTAATTAAATCACTGGTACCTTGGATTATTGGCGTGGAGTCTGATGTTGTGCCAATAACCTGTAAGCCAAGTGTTGGCGATATTGTATCCACCACTGCGGTAAGTAGTTGCGTGGTAGTAATACCGACCTCACTTAACACGTCAACTGTTACGCTAAATGCCCCCTCAGCTAATGATTGAGGAACCTGCACAGCCCACGTATTATCGGCTTGCACTATAGCCGTAAGCTCTTGTACTACATTTTCGCTATCTACCACTTTAACTAGCACTTCAGTGCCTGATGCTTGGTCGGTCGTACCACTAATTATTGGTAAATCGCCCTCACCAGTAGCAAAGTCAACTACCGCATTTAGTACTGGGGTTGAAGCATCTACATCAGCAGTCGTAATAGTGATGGTGTTACCCGCATCATCGGTTGCAGAGGCTTCAATAACTGATAAGCCAATAACATTAACGGCTAGGCCTAATAGCTCCCAATCACCATTTGCATCTGTGGTTACATCGTATGTTAAATCGAGTAAATCACCTGCAAGCTCTAGAGTAACCGTAACGGTTTTACCTTCGCCCAAATCAGATGTACCAGATAAAGAAACCAACTGACCTAATAGGAACGAAGGCACAATTGTTAGCTCTGGTCCCACGGTATCAACCTCACCACCGGTTTTATTGTCGACCGAAGTATTGCCCGCAGCATCGCTAATAGTTGCACTAACACTGTAAACACCGTCAGCTAAAATATTATTAGCAGCCGCTTGCCAGTCTCCATTGCCATCGGTTTGAACGGTCATTTGATGAGAAACTCCAGCAGAATCAGTAAAGGTAACTATAACGTTTGTATTTGCTTCGTTAGATGTGCCTGTAATTAATGGAGTGCTATCTTGAGTCAGTATTAATGAACTTTGATTAATACTAATCTCAGGAGCAATTGTATCAATGGTTGCTGTATTTGTTGCGTCCCCGGTATTACCAGCGCTATCAGTAACAGAGACTTCAACTGAATAATCTCCTTGTGATAGAGAGCTAGTTGCCTCTACAGACCATACACCACCAGTTTGAACTGTTGTATTTACAGTATGCTTATTCCCTAGTGCATCGGTAAATACCACAGCAACTGCATCACCTACCATGGCACCTGTCACATTCCCTGAAATACTTGGAGTTAGATCGGTACTTCCAGCAATATCGTTAATGGTCACAACTGGCGCTGTTATGTCAACTTCCCCTGTAATACTTGTGTTTACAGGATTACCGGCAGTATCTGTTGTTGAAGCTAAAACCGTGTAAGTGCCCTCGCTCAACTCTGTACTTGCAGCGACTGACCATGTGCCATTTGCACCAACCGTAGCATTAACCGTTTGCTCTGCACCTAAGCTATCAGTAATTAAAATAATAACTAATGCGCCTTGCGGTGCGGTTGTTGTGCCTGAAATTGTAGGCGTTGTATCATTTAAAGTTACAAGCGGCGTAATACTAAGCGTTGGCGCGGTTAAATCGATAACACCGCTACCTGTTGTATTACTCGTTAAGCTTCCTTCAGTTACACTTGCCGAAACAGTAAATTCACCTTCAGGAAGAATAGTTGTCGCATCAACACTCCAAATCCCGCCTACTACCGTCGTAGTTACAGTATGTGAAACGTTATTAACGTCAGTTATAACGACTGTGATCACCGAGTTATCTATTGCACTACTTGTGCCTGATATTGCTGGTGTTTGATCGTTCGTATCAACAATTGTATTAATATTAATTGTAGGCGCATTGGTATTTAAAGTTGCGGTACTATTTGCAACTGATTCATTCCCTGCGGCATCAGTAACACTTGCAGAAACTGTAACTTCACCATCAGTCAGTACATCTGTAATATCTACAGTCCAAGCACCTCCTGCACCAACAACAGTTGTGTAAGTCTCGGTACTATCTCCATCGGTCACAGTTACTGTAATACTCGTGTTTTCAGGTTCATTGGATGTGCCTGAAATAGTTGGCGTGCTGTTATTAATTGTACCTAATGCATTTATAGTAATACTTGGTGCTTGAGTATCAACAAAACTCGAACCTGTATCAGAGCCTGTATTACCAGCATCATCGGTAATACTTACCTCTACATCATAATTGCCATCTGGCAAGCTTGGCGCTGTAACTTGCCAATCGCCGCTAGCATCAACTATTGCGGTTAAAGTATGTATATCACCGTTGCTATCTGTAATGACTATATCGACCACCGTATTCTGTGGTTCAGTTGAAGTACCACTTACAATTGGTGTATTAGTGTTAAATACAGTTATATCATTAAGTACAATAACAGGTACTTGGGTATCAATTGTTAAATCAATAGTCGTGCTGCTGATATTATTAGCGTCATCGGTAATACTTACTTGCGCCGTATAATCACCATCAACAAGTGCTACGGGGACATCTACTTGCCAATTGCCATCAGTACCCACAGTTGCTGTTAGTGTTTGACCACCAATAATAATGCTTACATCTGCACCTATCTCATTACTTGTGCCTGAAATTGTAGGTGTTGTATCTATTGTCGCGTTAACTTCGTTCACAATTAATGTAGGATCAACACTGTCTATTTCACCTTGAGCCTGCTGCGTTGTTAAGTTACCAACACTGTCTCTAACCTCTGCAACAACGGTATATTGACCTTGCGCTAGCTCTGCAGGTACAGCAACAGACCAGTCGCCACCGGCTTGAACTGTCGCAGTAAACGCTTGGCTTTCTCCTTCACTATCAGTCACGGTTATATTAATTACAGTGCCTTGCCCCATATCGGTGGTGCCGCTAATTACTGGCGTACTGTCATTAGATAAAGCATCGACACTAACGGTTAATTCTGGTGCTACGTTATCAAAATCAAGTGTATTGATTGTTCTGACATTACCAGCTGCATCCGTTGCACTGGCAGTCACATAGGCAAGGTTTAGTAAAGGTACTGTTATGTTTGCAAGCCCCCACGTACCATCAGGATTTGTCGTTGCTGTATAAGTTGCACCAACTAATCCCCCAACTAGGTACTCTGTAATAGTGATTACAGAACCCCCTGGTAGATCAGAATCCCCCGAAAGAGAAACTAAATTACCTAATAAAAACGATGGAATAATTTCAAGATCCGGAGCGGTTATATCGACTTCGCCAGTGTCTGTACCCGTGCCTGTATTGCCTGCGGCATCGGTGATACTGGCGCTGACGCTGTAATTACCTTCCGCTAAATCGCCGCTTGGCGTTACACTCCAGTTACCACTTGCATCGGTTTGTACATCAATAGTTTGCACTGCATTCGCTGCATCGGTAAACGTAACCGTGATGGTGCTGTTAGGCGCATCACTGGTGCCAGTAACCGTCGGTGTGCTGTCGTTTGTTAATAATGGCGCATCTACACTCACACTTGGTGCTGTGGTATCAATGGTGCCGTTGCCGGTAATATTGGTGCTGTTACCTGCCACATCGCTGATGTTGGCGGTGATCGTGTACGCCCCTTCAGCCAGTGCAGTCGGTACTTCAACTGAGAAGTTGCCATCAGCATCCACAGTGGTGGTGAACGTTTGTGTATTGCCTAAATCGTCCACCACGGTGAAGTTAATAACGGTGCCTTCAACGGCATCGCTTGTGCCGCTAAGTGTCGGGGTGATGTCGCTACTTGAGCCTGGACTGGTAAGTACAAGTGTCGGTGCAATGGTGTCTATTTCACCAGCGCCAGTAGCGGTGGTGTCATTGCCTGCTGCATCGCTCACGCTTGCGCTGATGGTGTATCCACCTTCTGCAATGGCTGCCGGTACAGGAATTGACCACGTACCATTAGCAAGTACGGTGGCGCTCATTGTTTGTGGTGTGCCACTGCTATCTGTCACTATAACCGTTACCGTACTGCCTTGCGGTGCATCACTACTGCCTGCAATCGTTGGCGTGGTGTCGTTGCCTACACCGTTGTTGGTAATAACAAGGCTCGGACCTGTTAGATCTATCTGACCTGTCTCTGTGGCGCTGCCAATATTACCCAGTCCATCATCTACCTGTGCGGTAACAATGTATTCGCCTTCGGCTAAATCAGTTGGTGCATCGACACTCCATACACCACCCGTTACGGTCGTATCAACAGTCGTAATATTCCCTGCACTGTCTTCAAACGTTAAGCTAATGGTTGTGCCATCAGCTGCATCACTTGTCCCGCGAATTTCTGGCGTGGTGTCATTGGTGTCAACCAGTGCATTAATACTGATGCTTGGCGCAGTGGTATTGAGTGTCGCGGTTTCACTTAACGTGGTGGTGTTGCCTGCGCTATCACTAACGCTAGCTTCAATGGTGAGCTCACCATCGCTCAGTGCATTCGGTACATCTGCTGACCAACTGCCATCGGCTTGTACTGTCGCGGTGAACGTTTCGGTTGTGGTGCCGTCGCTTACGCTGATGTTTATCACTGTGCCCGCTTGCGCATTGCTGCTTCCGCTGATTGCTGGGGTGCTGTCGTTCGTAGCGCCCACGGTATCCAGTGTTAATGTCGGTGCTAAGGTATCAAGAGTGCCTGATTGAACTGCGCCACCTGTGTTGCCTGCATCATCGGTGATACTGGCTTGTACGGTGTAGCTGCCATCTGGTAATTCAGGGCTGGTTGCTTGCCAATTACCGCTGGCATCAACTGTGGCAGTGATTGGGTGCTCATCACCGTTACTGTCGGTAATAATAATGTTGATAACCGTGCCTTCAGGCTCTGTTGAGGTACCACTAACAACTGGGGTGCTGTCGTTACCTAGACCCAATGCGTCAACAGTGACGATTGGTGTAACCGTATCAACATTGCCACTGCTATTCGCTGTGCTCTCATTGCCTGCGGCATCGGTAATGCTCGCAACAACTGTGAAGTCACCTTGGGCAAGCGCGTTTGATACTTCAATAACCCAGTGGCCATCGCTGTCAACTATTGTATCAATGGTTTGCACAGCACCTGCGCTATCCGTGATAGTGAGTGTGACAGTGCCACCAATTTCATTACTGGTGCCCTGCAGCTCAGGTGTTAAATCGCTAACATCGCCTACGTTTTGAATGGTGAGCGTTGGCGCTTGCGTGTCGATGGTGGTGGTGTCACTCCCGGTGGTTTCGTTGCCGACACTGTCGCGCACACTTACTTCAATGGTCGTTTCACCTTCGCTTAGCGGTGTGGTTGGTGTGGCGCTCCAATCACCATTTGCTTCCACAAGGGCGGTGATAGTTTGTGGGTTGCCTGCGCTATCAGTAACCACTATAGTCACTTGTGCCCCCTCGCCCGCATCACTTGTGCCGCTTATGATTGGCGTGTTGCTGTCGCTTTGTGCTGCAACATCAACAGTGAGTGTCGGCGGTGTATTATCAAAGTCATCTGAGCTAATTGTACGGGTATTACCTGCGGCATCGGTCGCTGTTGCGATCACTGAGCCTAAGTTCAGTAATGAGATATCAATACCAGTCAGTGACCAGTTACCATTGGCGTCAGTGGTTGTGGTGTAACTTACGCCCACACCGCCGCCAACAAGTTGCTCAGTAATGGTAATTTCACTGCCAGCCGGTAAATCAGAGGTGCCGTTTAATAACACCAATGAGCCTAATAAGAAGGTAGGTGTAAATGCTAAGTCTGGCGGTGTTATATCGACTTCGCCACTGTCTGTACCTGTGCCTGTGTTGCCTGCAGCATCGGTGATGCTGGCGCTGACGCTGTAATTACCTTCCGCTAAATCGCCGCTTGGCGTTGCACTCCAGTTACCACTTGCATCGGTTTGTACATCAATGCTTTGAGTGGCATTCGCTGCATCTGTAAACGTAACTGTGATAGTGCTATTAGGTGCATCACTGGTACCAGTCACTGTGGGTGTGGTGTCATTGGTGAGTACTGGCGCATCCACGGTAATGCTTGGCGCGGTCGTGTCTATTGTGCCGTTACCTGTAATACCGGTGCTGTTACCTGCTGCATCGCTGATGCTGGCGGTGATCGTGTACGGCCCTTCTGCCAAGGCAGTCGGTACTTCTATAAAGAAGTTGCCATCGGCATCCACAGTGGTCGTAAAGGTTTGTGTATTGCCTTGATCGTCCACCACGGTGAAGTTAATAACGGTGCCTTCAACGGCATCGCTTGTGCCGCTAAGTGTCGGGGTGATGTCGCTACTTGAGCCTGGACTGGTAAGTACAAGTGTCGGTGCAATGGTATCTATTTCACCAGTGCCTGTGGCAGTGGCTTCGTTGCCTGCGGCATCGCTCACACTGGCGCTCACTGTAAAGGTGCCTTCAGCCAGTACTTGCGTGGCTGCTACGCTCCATGTGCCATTAACCCCTAATGTGGTCGTTACGGTATGAGTAATATTATTACTGTCGGTGATTTCAACGCTCACGGTGCTGCCTTGTGGCGCATTCGCTGTGCCAGTGATCGTAGGTGTTGTGTCATCAGTCACGGTTACATCATTTACGGCAATATTAGGAATGGTCGTATCCACTACACCATTTTCTGTTGCTGTACTTGTATTGCCGCTTCCATCTGTAACACTCGCTTCAACTTCATAACTGCCTTCAGCTAAGTCAACAGGGGCTTCAACACTCCAGATACCGTCTGTAACGGTTGTTTGTACCGTGTTTGTTATGTCATTACTGTCCGTGATACTGACGGTGATAATAGTGCCATTTGCTGCACTGCTGGTACCGCTCACATTCGGCGTTGTATCATTTGTATCCATTAATGCATCAATATTAATACTTGGTGCATTGGTACCCAATGTTGCGCCTTCACTTAATGTGGTGGTGTTGCCTGCACTGTCACTGACGCTTGCTTCTATGGTGAGTGGACCATCAGTCAGTGCGTTCGGTACATCCGCTGACCAACTGCCATCGGTTTGTACTGTCGCGATGAACGTTTCTGTATTATCTGCATCCGTGACGTTAATCGTTATAACCGTGCCTACTGGCGCGTTCGATGTCCCGCTAATTGTTGGTGTGCTGTTATTCGTGGCACCTACTGTGTCTAACGTCAGTGTCGGCGCTAAAGTATCTAAGCTGCCTGTTTGTGTGGCGCCGCCGGTGTTGCCTGCATCATCGGTGATACTGGCTTGTACGTTGTAGCTTCCATCTGGTAATTCAGGGCTGGTTGCTTGCCAATTACCGTTTGCATCCACAGTAGCGGTGATTGGGTGCTCATCACCGTTACTGTCGGTAATAACAATGTTTATAACCGTGCCTGCAGGCTCTGTTGAGGTACCACTAATCACTGGAGTGCTGTCGTTACCCAAACCCAGTGCATCAACGGTGACAACCGGTGTGATGGTGTCTACGTTACCACTGCTGCTCGCGGTGGTGTCGTTGCCTGCAGCATCAGTAATGCTGGCAACAACGCTAAACTCACCTTGTGCAAGGGCTGTCGATACTTCGATTGCCCAGTGACCATCGCTGCCTACAACGGTGCTAAGGGTTTGATTGATGCCTTCACTGTCGGTGATAGTTAATGTAACGGTGCCACCAATTTCATTACTGGTGCCCTGAAGCTCTGGTGTTAAATCGCTGACATCGCCCACGTTTTGAATGGTGAGTAGTGGCGCTTGCGTGTCGATAGTCGTGGTATCACTCACGGTGGTTTCATTGCCGACACTGTCGCGTACACTTACTTCAATGGTGCTTTGACCTTCACTTAATGGTGTCGCTGGTGTGGCACTCCAATCACCGTTTGCATCCACAAGCGCGGTGATGGTTTGCGGGTTGCCTGCGCTGTCGGTCACTACAATAGTGACTTGCGCGCCTTCACCCGCATCGCTTGTGCCGCTAATAACCGGTGTATTGCTGTCGCTTTGTGCTGCAACATCAACAGTGAGTGTCGGCGGTGTATTATCAAAGTCATCTGAACTAATTGTACGGGTATTACCTGCGGCATCGGTCGCTGTTGCGATCACTGAGCCAACATCAAGTAAAGATACATCCAACCCGACTAATGACCAGTTGCCATCCGCATCCGTTGTAGTGGTATATGTTGCACCAATTCCCCCGTTAACAAGTTGCTCGGTAATAGTAATTTCACTACCTGCTGGCAAGTCAGACGTACCACTTAATGTGACTAATAAGCCAAGCTCAAACGTTGGCGTAAAGGCAAGTGCTGGCGGGGTTACGTCTACTTCGCCACTGTCCGTGCCGGTGCCTGTGTTGCCTGCAGCATCAGTGATGCTGGCGCTGACGCTGTAGTCACCTTCAGCTAATGTACCTGTTGGTGTCGCACTCCAGTTACCATTAGCATCGGTTTGTACATCAATGCTTTGAGTGGTATTCGCTGCATCTGTAAACGTAACTGTGATAGTGCTATTAGGTGCATCACTGGTGCCCGTAACCGTGGGTGTGGTGTCGTTGGTGAGTACTGGCGCATCCACACTCACACTTGGTGCTGTGGTATCAATGGTGCCATTGCCTGTAATATCGGTGCTGTTACCTGCCACATCGCTGATATTGGCGGTGATCGTGTACGGCCCTTCTGCCAGTGCAGTCGGTACTTCCACTGAGAAGTTGCCATCAGCATCCACAGTGGTGGTGAACGTTTGTGAGCTACCAAAATCATCCACTACGGTGAAGTTAATAACCGTGCCTTCAACCGCATCGCTTGTGCCGCTAAATGTCGGGGTGATGTCATTACTTGAACCAGGGCTGGTAAGTACAAGGGTCGGTGCAATTGTATCCACCTCTCCTGCGCCTGTGCCGTTGGCTTCGTTGCCAGCGGCATCGCTCACGCTTGCGCTTACGGTGAAGTTACCTTCTGCAAGGGCTGTCGTAACAGGGACTGACCACGCGCCACTTCCGCCAACTGTCGCGGTAATGGTTTGCTGTGCACCGGCACTGTCGGTGACAACAATGGTTACTTCACTGCCTTGCGGTGCATCGCTGGTACCCGAGATAGTCGGTGTCGTGTCATTGCTAACACCATTGTCTACAATAACAAGGCTTGGTGCGGTTAAGTCAATCTCGCCTGCTTCTGTGGCGCTGCCGATATTACCTAGGCCATCGTCTACCTCTGCGGTGACAGTATATTCGCCTTCGGCTAGCACGCTTGGTGCATCGACGCTCCATACACCACCCGTTACGGTCGTATCAACAGTCGTAATATTCCCTGCACTGTCTTCAAACGTTAAGCTAATGGTGGTGTCATCGGCCGCATCGCTTGTACCATTAATGGTTGGGGTGGTGTCGTTGGTATCAACCAATGCATTAATACTGATGCTTGGGGCCGTGGTGTTGAGTGTTGCGGTTTCACTTAACGTGGTGGTGTTGCCTGCACTGTCACTGACGCTTGCTTCAATAGTTAATGGACCATCAGTTAACGCGTTCGGTACATCTGCTGACCAGCTGCCATCGGCTTGCACTGTTGCGGTAAACGTTTCTGTTGTGGTGCCGTCGCTTACACTGATGTTTATCACTGTGCCCACTGGCGCATTGCTGCTTCCGCTGATTGTTGGGGTGCTGTCGTTAGTGGCGCCCACGGTATCCAGTGTTAATGTCGGTGCTAAGGTATCAAGAGTGCCTGATTGAATTGCGCCACCTGTGTTGCCTGCATCATCGGTGATACTGGCTTGCACGCTGTAGCTGCCATCCGGTAATTCAGGGCTGGTTGCTTGCCAATCGCCATTTGCATCCACAGTAGCGGTAATTGGGTGTTCATCACCGTTGCTGTCGGTAATAACAATGTTTACAACAGTGCCTGCAGGCTCTGTTGAGGTACCACTAATCACTGGAGTGCTGTCGTTACCTAAGCCCAGTGCATCAACGGTGACAACCGGTGTAATGGTATCCACATTGCCACTGCTGTTTGCTGTGCTCTCGTTGCCTGCAGCATCAGTAATGCTGGCAACAACGCTAAACTCACCTTGTGCAAGGGCTGTCGATACTTCGATTGCCCAATGTCCATCGCTGCCTATAACGGTCTCAATGGTTTGCACAGCGCCTTGGCTGTCGGTGATGGTGAGTGTAACGGTGCCACCAATTTCATTACTGGTGCCTTGCAGCTCTGGTGTTAAATCGCTGATATCACCTACATTTTGAATGGTGAGTATTGGCGCTTGTGTGTCTAACGTAATTGTATCTGTAACTGTTGTCGTATTTCCTGCTTCATCAGACACACTCACTTCTATGGTGTTATCACCTTCATTTAAATCTGCTTGTGGAATTACTTCCCAGTTACCATTTGTATCAACTGTAGTGGTAAGTGTTTGTTCAACTCCATTTTCATCTGTAATAACAACCGTGATACTGGTACCAACGTCTGCATCACTAGTGCCTGAAATAGTAGGCGTTGAGTCGTTGGTTACAGCTTCAAAGTCAACGGTTAAGCTAGGTCCTGATGTGTCTATATTACCGGTAGCCGTAGTTGAAGCGCTATTTCCTGCAGCATCAGATACTTCAGCTTCTACAGAATAATCGCCCGAGGCCAACTCTTGAGAAAGTTCAACACTCCAATTACCATCGGCATCTGTTGTTGTGCTAAATGTGCGAACAACTCCTTGAGAATCAGTAACCGTTAAATTTATAACTGTGCCTGAAGCTACGTCAGTTGTGTTACCAGAAATAACCGGTGTTGTATCATTACTTGTCTCTAGTTCATTTACTTGTATTGTTGGAGGCGTAATATCAATTACAGCATCAAGCTCTGCATTAGCCGTTCCACCACCTATGTCTGTTACTGTTGCACTAATTAAAATGGTGCCCTCAGCTAAATTTGCAGGCGGAGTAACACTCCAAAGACCGTTTTCATCAACAACTGTGGTTAAAGTAATTATTGCACCCGCTGAGTCAGTGATCTGAACTTCAACTTGAGAGCCAGCTTGTGCATTAAAAGTATCACCATTTATTTGAGGTGTTTGATCGTTAGTTTCGCCAATAATATCAATGGTAATGGTCAATGCGCTTGTATCAATTGTGCCTGAAGCACTTGCTGTACCTTCATTACCAGCGCTATCACTAATACTTGCATCTACAGAGTAACTTCCTTCAGCTAAAGCCGCGGACACTTCTACAGTCCAACTTCCATCTGCAATTACTTCTGCTGTAATTATTTGTACTATACCGTTAGCATCGGTCACTGTTAAAGTTACGGTTGAACCAGCTGGCTCACCGCTAGCTGTGCCTGAAATAGTTGGTGTTGTATCACTCGTATCGCCTAGCGCATTAATAGTAACTATTGGCGCTGTGGTATCAACTTCTCCCGTTGTTGTGGCTGTGGTTTCATTACCCGCGGTATCAGTAACCGATACTTCAACAGTAAATTCGCCTTCACTTAATTCGTTCGGCACATCTACACTGAAGGTGCCATCGGCTTGTACTTCAGTAGTAATTATTTGTGGATTACCTGCTTCATCAGTCACGGTAATAGTAACAACCGTGCCTTCTGGCTCACCCGTTGCAGTGCCTGAAATAGTTGGGGTGGTGTCGTTACTATCAGCCAGTGCATCTATCGTGATCACCGGTGCTGAAGTATCAACTTCTCCAGTCGTAGTTGCTGTGGTTTCATTACCTGCGGTATCGGTAACCGATACTTCAACAGTAAATTCGCCTTCACTTAATTCATTTGGTACATCCACACTAAAGGTGCCATCGGCTTGTACTTCAGTGGTGATTATTTGTGGATTACCTGCTTCATCAGTTACCGTAATTGTAACTAATGTGCCTTCTGGCTCACCCGTTGCGGTGCCTGAAATTGTTGGGGTGTTATTATTAGTATCACCTACAGGGTCAATAATAACTGTTGGCGCGGCAGTATCAACTTCGCCTGTTGTTGTTGCGGTAGTTTCATTACCTGCGGTATCGGTAACTGATACCTCAACAGTAAATTCACCTTCGCTTAATTCACCTGGTACATCAACAGTGAAAGTGCCGTCAGCGAGTACTTCTGTGGTGATGGTTTGTGGGTTACCTGCTTCATCAGTCACGGTAATAGTAACAACGGTGCCCTCTGGCTCGCCCGTTGCGGTGCCTGAAATAGTTGGGGTGGTGTCGTTACTATCAGCCAGTGCATCTATCGTAATCACCGGTGCTGAGGTATCAATAGTACCCGTTGTTACTTCTGTACTTTCGTTACCCGCAGTATCAGTGATTGATACGTCTACACTGTATTCGCCTTCGCTTAATTCATCTGGTACATCAACAGTGAAAGTGCCGTCAGCGAGTACTTCTGTGGTGATGGTTTGTGGGTTACCTGCTTCATCAGTCACGGTAATAGTAACAACGGTGCCCTCTGGCTCGCCCGTTGCGGTGCCTGAAATAGTTGGGGTGGTGTCGTTACTATCAGCCAGTGCATCTATCGTAATCACCGGTGCTGAGGTATCAATAGTACCCGTTGTTACTTCTGTACTTTCGTTACCCGCAGTATCAGTGATTGATACGTCTACACTGTATTCGCCTTCGCTTAATTCATCTGATACATCAACAGTGAAAGTGCCGTCAGCGAGTACTTCTGTGGTGATGGTTTGTGGGTTACCTGCTTCATCAGTCACGGTAATAGTAACAACGGTGCCCTCTGGCTCGCCTGTTACAGTGCCAGAAATTGTCGGTGTTGTATCGTTACTATCAGCGAGTGCATCAATCGTAATAGTTGGTGCGGTATTATCGATAGTTCCTTGTGCTGAAGTTTCACTTTGGTTACCTGCTTCATCGCTAACGATGGCATTAACGCTAAAGTCACCTTCAACTAACTCATTAATAGCATCAGCTGTCCAGCTACCATCAGCTAGCGTTTGTGTTGTAATTGTTTGTGTATTACCACCAGCATCCGTCAATATTAACGTAACCGTTGTTCCAGCTGGCACATTTTGTACTGAACCTGAAATTGTTGGAGTAGTATCGGCGCTATCTGGGATTACATTAATTGCTATAATTGGAGCTGATAAATCAATTGTTCCAGTACCGGTATCGCTTGCTTCATTACCTGCAGCGTCTGTTACTGTTGCCGTAATTGTAAAGTCGCCTTCAGCAACAGCTTGAGTTGCACCAACTTGCCAAGTTCCATCTTCTGACACAACCGCCGTCAATGTTTGAGACTCACCATTTGCATCAGTAACTAAAACACTAACAAGGCTACCCGGTGCTACATCACTCGTTGTTCCACTAAATATAGGTGTTGTGTCGTTTGAATCAGCAAAGTCATTTATTGCAACTAAAGGAGGGGTGGTATCAACTGAGCCTAATTGTGAATCTTGAGCTGCGTTACCCGCATTATCAGATACATTAGCAGTTACGGTAAAATCCCCCTCGCTTAAAGCAGTTGGAACCTCAATACTCCAAGTACCATCCGCACTTATAGTAGTAACTAACTGTTGCTCAGCCCCTAGACTATCGGTAACAATTAAAGTTACTTCACTGCCCGATGCTAATCCTTGGGTAGAGCCGGTAAGAACAGGTGTTGTATCGTTTGTATCAGCAATATTGTTGATAGTAACACTCGGTGCGGTTAAATCGACCGTACCTGTAACAGTTGCCGTACTGCTATTGCCTGCAGTGTCGCTAACACTTGCTGTTACTGTGAAATCACCTTCACTGAGATCTGCAATAATATCCGCTGTATATGTACCATCTGTATTTGTAGTTGTTGTAAGTGTTTGTTCATTACCTTCACTGTCAGTTATTACTAATGTAACTTCGGTCCCTGCAGGTACATCAATTACATTACCGCTTACAGATGGGGTTACATCATTCGTATCCTCAATAGGATTAATCGTGATTGCAGGATCGGTTAAATCAATCTCTCCAGTTTCACTTGCAGAAGCTGTATTACCTGCAGCATCAGTCACTGTTGCAATTACACTAAACTGACCTTCAACCAATTCATTACTTGCCTCAACAGACCAACTTCCGTCAGCACCTGTAACTACTTGCACGGTTTCTGCTACGCCATCGCTTCCTGTAAATGTAACGGTTACTAACGCACCAGGTTCTACGTCTTGGGTAGAGCCGCTAATTGTTGGTGTTGTATCGTTAGTATCAATAATAAAATTAATGCTTACAGTTAAATCAACATTACCTACTGCACTTGCTTGCGCTTCATTGCCCGAGTCATCTATAACAGCAGCAACTACGGTAAAGTCGCCCTCAGGTAGAGGGGTTGTTACTTGTGCAGTCCACGAACCATCTGCTTGCGTCACTGCAAGTAATGTAAACGTACTCCCATCGCTTGCCGTAATAGTTAAAGTAATGGTAGTACCTGCAGGCACATTACCGGTGTTACCACTTAAAAATGGAGTGGTATCGTTAGTATTAGCAATTGCATCGATTTGAATTGAAATAGGAGCAAACGTTATTTCGCCGTTTGTTTGCGCAGTAGCCTCATTACCCGCAGCATCGGTTACTGACGCAGTTGCTGTAAACTCACCACCTGGCAAGATTTCATTAGCATCAACACTCCATGTGCCATCTTCATTTAATAAAGTAGTTAAAGTTTGTACGCTACCGTTTATATCGGTTACTAATACTGTAATTACAGAGCCCGCTGGAGCGTCTTCTACCCTACCTACAAATGTTGGTGTAGTATCGTTAGTATCAGCAATTGCAGTAACGGTAATATCTGGATTTGTTAAATCAACAACACCTTGGTTATTTGCTTGGGCTTGATTACCTGCAGCATCGCTTACACTTGCATCAACCTCAAACTGCCCTTCAGCCAATGGCGTAGTTACGTCAATAGACCAATCACCATCAGCGTTAGTTTGGGTTAATAATGTTTGAGTTTGACCATTAAAATCGGTAATAACCACACTAATAATAGAGCCAGCAGGTACATCTTGCGCGTTACCTGTAATAGTTGGCGTGGTGTCTTGAGTGTCGTTAATATTATTAATTTGTACCGTAGGCGCCGTTAAATCAACTACTCCTGAATCACTTGCTAATGCTAAGTTTCCTACACTGTCGCTTACTTGTGCATCAACCGTAAAATCACCTTCAGGCAAAGGAGTCCCTACTTCTACACTCCAGCTTCCATCGGCTTGAGTAACCGCAGTTAATGTTTGTATTTGTCCTGCACTATCTGTAACAGTAATTGTTACTTGCGTGCCTTCAGGAACACCATTTGTTGTTCCAACAAGTGGTGGTGTTGCGTTATTTGTTTCATCAGTTACATTTACTGTGATTACCGGAGCAGTTAAATCTACATTAGCTAAAGCTTGATCTACAGCTTGATTTCCAGCGGCATCAATCGCCACTGCGCTTACGTTAAACTCTCCTTCAGATAAAGGTGAGGTAGTAGTAATAACCCAATTTCCTAGCGCATCAACCTGAGTAACAATTGTTTGTACCGTACCTGCACTATCCGTTAACGTGACCGACACATTATCACCAGTGTTCAACCCAGATACAGTCCCTGTTACTGTCACTGTTTGCGAAGCAGAATCGGCAACAGGATCAATAGCAATAAGCGGAGGTGTTGTATCAATTTCTATAGAAATAGTGTCGTTTATAGGGTTGCCAACAGGATCTGTTGCTTCAACAACAACGGTCACAGGGCCATCAGCAACCGGAGTTGGTAGAGTTATTTCAAAGGTACCATCAGGGCCAATCACAACACTAACTACTTGAGAATTTCCATCAACATCAGTTACCGTCACATTAACCGTTTCGCCAATTAAGTTTTCACTCGTACCGGTAATTGTTGGTTGTGATGAATTAGTAACGCCCAGCTCATTAAGTGAAATAGAAGCCGAAGTTGCGTCAGGCACAATACCATCAGAGGTATCTCTTAAATTAAAAGCTTCAGTAGCGTTTTGATCAAAAGAAGAATCAAAAGTAACACTACTAGGATCAACACTTTCAGAAATTCGGGTTAACTGTACAAACGAACTACCTCCATCTGCACCAGCTGCATTACCGCCACCAGCGGCTGTTGCCTCTAAATTATCTAAAATGTCCCCATCACCCTCTAATGCATCTAAAAAATCTGTTACATCTGAATTAGCCGCCGTTGATGAGTCTTGTTCTGTACCTAAGTCTAAGCTTGCGATTGCTTCATCTAAACTTTCATCAAAAACAGTTGTTTCGCTAGAGTCTCTTGCTTCTTTCGCTAATAGGTCTGGTGTTATTTTTACCTTTTGATTTGCGGGTATAGATAAGGTTTCACCTTGCACATCTATTTGTAACGACGACTTAATAGCAGTAACAACTAAATCACCTACGGTAATAATGTCACCCACGTTTAACGCTCTTATTGATCCATCACCCAACACAACACCCGCCGAACCCTGAATATCAATAACTACAAGTTGATTTGCTTCCATTTAGGTACCCTCAAACTTTTTAAAATAACAATCTAATAAATTAAAGATAGAACAAAAAAAGCACATAGATACTGGACTCAAGTACAGGTTTAGAAGAAAAATTCAAAAATAAAAAATCAACAAAAAAGTGGTAGAAATTTTTTTTCATGCTACCCGAAAAGATTACTTGCAAAATTAGCACTCCTTTACTAAATATTTAAAAGAGTATTTTCGGTCTTAACAGGATCTAAGAGGAAGAAATGATTATAAAAAACACTTTTAAAAAGCATCAAGGGACTATGTTAATCGGATTAGCGATTACAGCCGTAACTTTATCAAACTACGTGCATGCAAACGAACAATCAGCAATGCCACTTACATACGTCTCAAGTAAAGCGATTGAAAACAATCCTGAAGTACAAGAAGCATGGCATGCTTTTAAATCTTCTATTTATGGAGTGGATGCTGCCCGTTCAGGTTATTTACCAAGTGTTGATGTATCAGCAAGTGCAGGATATGAAAGAAGAAATTACGGTATTGAAGAAGAATATAACCGTAATACAGCCGAATTAAGCGTTACTCAAATGCTTTATGACGGTTTTAGAACATCTAATACAGTTGACCGTTTTAAACGTATTCAACTTATTAGGTACTTTGAGCTTATTTCTCAAACAGAACAAACAGCACTTGAAGCCTCGATTGCACTACTTGACGTACAAAAATTCAAAGAGTTAGTACAACTTGCAGAAGCTAATTTACAAGAGCACGAGTCTGTATACCAACAAATAGAGCAAAGCGTAAGCGCCGGTGTAGCGCGCGCAGCAGACCTAGAACAAATTAGTGGCCGTTTATCTCTAGCGCAATCTAATGTATTAACGGAGTACTCAAATTTACATGATGTAAGCGCTCGCTACCTAAGAGTTGTAGGTGAGCTACCTATGAACGATATAAAGCAAGCTGACCTTGATGAAAACAATATACCAATTTCGGTTAACCAAGCGCTAGACGTCGCCTACAAAAACAGCCCTTCATTTTATGCCTCTTTGTATAATATTGAAGCGCAAAAGGCGAACGCCAAAGCACAAAAAGCGGCCTTTCATCCTAACGTAGATTTATCTGCCCGCTACGGTAGCCAAGATAGAGATGAGCTTGGTCAAAATGAAACCAGAACAGAAGCGCGAGTCGGCATAGATATTAGTTATAACTTGTATAACGGTGGTCTTGATAGCGCTAATTTAGAACAAGCTTATCAAGATATAAACATTGCAAAATATCAACGAGATCAAGCCTGTATTGATATTCGTCAAAGTCTGCAAATTGCCTACTACAACGTCACTATACTAGAGCAAAAGTTGCCAGCGCTTAATCAACACCGCGAATCATCAACTAAAGTTAAAATTGCATATAAAGATCAATTTGATATAGGCCAACGAACTCTACTAGACGTACTTGATGCCGAAAACGAATCGTTCCAATCAACACGTTCATACATAGTTGCGCTATACGACCGCCAATCGGCTATTTTAACTATGCTAAAAGAAATGGGGAAATTATTGCCAGCACTTGACGTAATGTCAGGTAAATACCCTACATTAAAAGAGCTAACTGACGATCCTATTGTGCATAACGCACAAAATATTTGTCCGAGTTACGATGTAGCAACCACCTTTAGCCGCAAGGCATTTCTACAAAAAAAAGCGAAGCAAGATAATGCCTACATGAGTGTAACCGCTATGCCAAGGTACTTAGATATACCGTTGGAAACCGACACTACACAAAGTAGCTTTTTAGATGATGATGGTGACGGCGTACCAAACGAGCAAGACACTTGTCCGAGTACGCCGCTGTCAACTAATGTTGATTTATCTGGCTGTACAATTTATAGCGCATCAACCTCGAATATAGAGATTGGTATCCCTTTTTCTGCTGACTCAAGCGATGTAAGGTCTCAATATATTCAAGAAATTAGTCGGCTTGCAGATTTTTTAAAAGAAAACCCAAATAAGCAGGTTGAAATACAAGGTCATGCTTCTCTAGATGGAGATCGAACATATAACCGCAAACTATCTGAAAAACGTGCGTTTGCCGTTGCTGAAATTCTAATTAAACAATTCGATATAAAACCAAAACGTGTTAAATCGTTCGGGTACGGTATTGATCAACCTCGAGTAAACGAAATATCAGTAAGAGCAAATGCTGCGAATCGACGTATCGAAGCTGTAATTACTGATAGCTAAGTCAATTAACGTTATGTAAATAACTAGGGTCTGTTGATCTTTGCGGATTAAAATTTGTTCAAACTAGGGGCTGTTTAATCGCGGCGCGAGATTTGTAACCTAGTGGGCTAAGTAAAAACCGAGCAACAAAGAGTAAATAGCCCCTAGGAAGAACCCTTTGGGCAGCGCCTGTTTGGCATTAATGCTACGTTATCACCCATTTATGGGGAATAACCACACTGCATAGGCTCTGCCTTGCCTAAATACCAAACAGACTGCTGCAAATTTAACCTAAAAGATCAACAGACCCTAAACTCGGCTTGAAATATTTAAGCTAAATTTATTTCTCGAGTTTAGGTTTAGTAGTAACAACCGCATGCAGTTCTACATAACATTGGATGGTTTATGGAATTAAACGATGTACTTGATCACGGTGGCATACTCGTTGACTGCCTAGCAGTTTTATGTCGCCATCATGATAAAGAGTTTTCAAGAGAAGCACTATTAAATGGACTTCCTCTAACTGATGGAAATCTTACTCCATCAGGTTTTTCGCGCGCAGCTAAGCGCATTGGCTTTAAATCGAAAGTAGTTAATAAGCCACTACAAAAAATTAATACAGCACTGCTACCTGCCATCTTAATTTTAAAAGACAATCAAGCCTGTGTTATTAATTCTATTGATTACGATAAGCAGTTGGTGAGTGTAATTTACCCAGAGCTTACCGAATCAGTTATCGAACAAAGCATTGATGAATTAGCAGGCAACAGTGTTGGTTTAATTATTTATGCACAACCAGAATTTGCATTTGATGAGCGAACACCCGTACTTGAAAAACTATCAAAAGACGGATGGTTTTGGGGAGTAATTAAAGAGTGCCGCTCACTTTATAAAGACGTAATTATTTCAGCTATTGCGTTGGGCTTTTTGTCGGTTGCTATGCCTTTATTTGTAATGAACGTATATGACCGCGTAGTGCCTAACCATGCAACAGAAACCCTTTGGGTACTTGCTATTGGTATTTTGATAGCACTCACTGCTGACTTTGTTTTACGCTTAGTAAGAGGCTATTTTGTAGAGCTTGCTGCAAGCAGAATAGATGTAAAAGTATCGGCTGTAATTATGGAGCGGGTATTAGGTATGAAACTAAAAAACCGTCCATCATCAGCTGGCTCCTTTGCTAGCAATATTCAATCATTTGAAGCTGTACGTAACTTTTTTAGTTCCATAACGCTTGTCGCATTAGTCGACTTACCATTCGTAGTTTTATATTTAATTGTTATCGCCATTATTGGCGTACCTCTAAGTTTACCTATTATAGCGGGCGCACTTATATTATTAGCTTACGCTATAGCCGCACACCGCAAACTTGAAGCCCTTTCAGAGCAAACAATGAAAGCAAGCTCAATGCGAAATGCAGTATTAGTAGAAAGTTTAACCAATATTGAAGATGTAAAAAGCTTTCACTCAGAGTGTAAAACACAATCTGTATGGGAAAAGTCGACCATTTACATTGCGCAAGTAAACGCACAAAGCAGACTCGTTTCTAGCTCTATATCAAATACAGCATCTTGGATACAGCAATGTGTAGGCGTGATAATAATGATAATAGGCGTACACCTCGTTATTGAAGGTGAGCTAACTCAAGGCGGATTAATTGCAGCCTACTTATTATCATCTCGTGCTATGGGCCCTATTGGGCAGTCAGCCGCTGTTTTAGCGCAATATCATCATGCCGCAATAGCAATGCAATCACTAAATGAGATTATGGAAAAAGAGGTCGAGCGCCCACCTGGTAAGCATTGGTTAAGCCACCCTATTTTAAAGGGCGATATAGAATTTAAAGATGTATGCTTTAAATACTCTGACGAATCTCATAATGCACTCAACGGCGTTAGCTTTAAAATTAAAGCTGGTGAAAAAGTTGCAATTTTAGGACGTAATGGCTCAGGTAAAAGTACATTAGAAAAGCTTATCTTAGGGCTATATGAACCCTGTTCAGGAGCAATTTTGATGGACAATAACGATATACATCAAATTGACCCTGCAGAGCTTCGCCATAATATTGGTTATGTACCGCAAACCGTTGCCCTGTTTTATGGGACCTTAAAAGACAACCTTACGATAAGCGCTTGGCATGCCAAAGACGAGCAAATTATTGAAGCCTGTGAGCGAAGCCAATTATTTGATTTAATTAATTCGCACCCAGACGGGTTTGATCTACAAGTAGGCGAGCAAGGCCGCCAATTATCAGGAGGGCAACGCCAAGCTGTAGGTATGGCAAGAGCCATAATTAACGACCCACCAATACTATTACTAGATGAACCGACCTCATCGCTAGATCACAACAGTGAAAGTAAAATTATTAACAATTTAAAAAATTATTCTAAAGATAAAACCCTAATTGTAGTGACTCACCGCTCATCATTACTCGAGCTTGTTGACCGTATTATAGTTTTAGATAACGGAAAAGTAGTTGCTGATGGACCAAAACAAAAAGTAATTGCGGCGTTAAATAATAAAACCGTGGAGCAAGCCTCATGAGTGATAACAAAAAACCACTTGAACAACGCTCTTTTGAATCTGTTAGCAAAGCAATAGAAGCAAGAAAACAAGGTAAGCCATCCGTATTTAATAAACTATTTAAAGGATGGATTTCACCGCCAAATACTCAAGACTGGGTAGTCGATGCACAGTGGGAAAAAATGCAGCAGGAACCAGCAAGCGCTAGGTTACTACTTTATCTAATTTGTTTAACGTTTATATGCCTTATTGTGTGGTCTGGCTTTGCTAATTTGGATGAAGTTGCTCGTGGCGAGGGCCGTGTTATTCCCTCTAATAAATTACAGCTTATTCAATCTTATGACGGCGGTATGGTCGAAAAAATAAATGTCCGAGAAGGCCAAATAGTAAACGAGGGGGATGTACTCATTAAAATAGACCCTACCCGCTTTATTTCTAGCTTTAGAGAAAATCAATCCAAGGTTGAATCGTTAAGTGCAAAAGTTGCAAGACTCAGAGCTCTTACTCAAAAAAAAGAACTCATATTTAGCGAAGATGTTATAAAAAACGCACCTCAGGTGGTTCAACACGAACGCTCTCTTTATTTGAGTAACAGCCAAGAGTTGGAGCAACAGGTAAGTATTCACAAACGCCAACTAGAGCAGCGACACCAAGATTATATTGAAGCAAAAGCGGCACTTCAGCAGCATACCAGCGCGCTACGCTTAACAAACAGGGAGCTTAAAGTGACCCGCCCATTGTTACGCACCGGTGCTATTTCGGATATAGATATTATTCGTTTAGAGCGCCAAATAGTTGATTTAAACGGCGAGATAAACAGAACCAAAGCAGTTATAAATAGGAGTCTTTCGGCCATTAACGAAGCTAAAAATAAGGTAACCGAAGTTGAGCTCGTTATGATTAACCGCTGGAACAATGAACTCTCCGAAGCGCTACTGCGACTAGATTCAATTAAAGAAACTGAATCTGGCTTAGCCGATAAAGTAACTCAAACTGAAATACGCTCTCCTGTTAAAGGCACTGTACAACGATTATTAGTTAATACTGTTGGCGGTATTTTACAGCCAGGTAGTGATGTTATGGAAATTGTCCCGCTTGACGATCAACTTGTAGTAGAGGCAAAAATCCCGCCTAAAGACATTGCATTTTTACGCCCTGGGCAATCTGCAATGATAAAATTTAGTGCCTACGACTTTGCCGTATATGGTGGCCTTGAAGCCGAAGTATTACATATAAGTGCCGATACAATTACGGATGACCGCGAAAACACCTTTTATTTGGTGCAGCTAAAAACCACCAAAAATAATTTTTCAAAAGAGCTGACTATTATTCCAGGAATGACCACTCAAGTGGATATTATTACCGGTAAAAAAACCGTACTTGAGTATATTTTAAAACCGGTTCTTAGAGCTACATCGCAAGCAATGACAGAGCGTTAAAACATTTTATAAATGGAGAAGTAATGCGCCAAAGTATTTTTATTACACAGCCTGAATTTGAATCGAAACACTGGCATACAGCGTTTCCTGGTTGTTTGATATTCACAAAAGAACCACACAGAGTCACGGCATCAAGTATTATTTGGGTTTTGGCCGGCACACCTAATTGGCTTGAGCTTGTTAAAAAGTATTCTCAGCAACGTTTACTGGTTATAGTTATGACCAACGAACTAGAAATAAATCAACTAAGAAGTGCGCTTGAAGCAGGAGCTAGGGGGTACGTAGAAGCACTTGCTACTAAAGTAATTATTGAACAAGTACTTGAGACAATTTGTACCGGCGGAATATGGTTACCAGGGCAATTACTATCTAACTTAGTAGGAGCTTTATCAAATACACCGTTTAAATATGCGAGCACATGCGAGCTTGATGTACTCACAAAGCGAGAACGTCAAGTAGTTGATATTGTTGTAACAGGTGCAACTAATAAGCAAGCTGCAGAATCTTTAAATATTACAGAACGCACAATTAAAGAGCATATGAGCTCTATATTTAATAAGCTAAAAGTTCGCGACCGAATTCAATTAATGTTAGTTGTAAAAGGGCATTAACCGCACAGTTAATGCCTATTACTTACTCTTTAATAACCCCATCAAAACCTAAGTTAATAAGCGTATCTATATCATCTTGGCTTGTTACACCTTGAGCCACCACTTTAATACCAATAGAATGCGCTAACGTACACACTCCTCGCAGAAATGTTTGGTTATCTTGGCTGTAACTAATATTGTGTCCGTAAACGCTATCAACCTTAATCATTTCAAGACCAAATTCCTGAATTTTATTAATTTTAGTAAATTCAGGGCCCACACGTTTTAATGCTACCTTAGCGCCCATACATCGAGCCTGCTCACAAAAATCTTTAAATATCTCAATTTCGCTAACGGCAATACTTTCACGAATATCAAAACAAATTTTAGAGGCTAAATCAGGAAACGCCGAAAGGTACGTAAGAATCGAAGCAAGTGCAGCATCATCAAGTAGCGTTTGAGCAGATAATTCAACCGAAATCAGTTCACTTGGTGGCTCAATACTATAATGAGCCACCAACGCCTTAATTAAACCCCAATCTAAACGCGCTAATAACTTTAATCGGTTAGCCCACTGGTAGTAGTAACTAGCACGGTATACTTGCCCACCAAGCTTTAGGCTCAACCCTAATTGATTTTGCATTACCTGCCCTGTAAAGCTAGTTACTGGGTAAGTATTTATTTCTAAATTATTATTATTGAGTGCCTCTTCTATGGCATTTTTCCAGCTAGTTGCATTATCAAACAGCTCACTTTCTTGCTTGATCTGAGCTACTTTTGCTTGTACATCAGATTGTTTACCCGATGATTTTAAAAGTTCATCCGCACGCTTTAATACATCAAATCGCGTGTCGTCTTTTTGAATATAAGTACAGCTGTGAGGTATCGCTAGCTTAACGTTTTTATACTCTTCAACAAACGATTGATGCATCAATAAAATACGTTCACTGATTGCTTGAATATCATCAATATCACTAAATAAAACGGTAAAATCGCTGTGAGAAATACGTGCAATGTAATTTTCAGAAAAGTGTTCTTGGTTGCTCTCTAAGAAGCTAACCAACATCTGTGAAAATCGACGTAGAAAGTTAACCATTTCTACTCGTCCCACTTCCTCACTTACGCGATCGAGGTTTACAACCCTAAATAAAAACAAAGCACCATGGGCATGATCTTTCGATTTTTGTAAGTGAGCCTCAAGCGTTGCACCAAAGTATTCTCTATTTGCTAAACCAGTTAGCTCATCGTGTTGCGATTTAAATCTAAGCTCTTCTAAACGTTTATTATCTTCTTTAATAATACGGCTAAAACGGGTAGATAATTGGTTCATTGATTGCACTAAACGTGCAAACTCAAATGTACGAGGGACGGTGGATTTAATAAAACGTTTTTCACCAAATGCATTAGCCTGATACACAACATCATCTAGTGGTTTTAATATCCTACTTAAAAAGTAAGCGCTAACTATACAAGCAAAAAAAGCGACAATTAAAAAACTAAAAAATAGTTTAAGCGCACTTTCCCATAAGGCTTGCTCAGCATATTGACTATGACTTTCTATAAACAAAGTACCAAACTGCTGCCAACCATCATTTACTTGCCCAACCCCTGGCTGTACATTTAATCCATACATTGCTCTAAACCACTGCGGAGCCGTCGCTTTAAGCTCATCGGTAAACGTGCGTTTAACAATCACCTCACCATTAGGGTTTTGTAGTTCGATTCGCTTATAGTGACCGGTATCAAATGTGGCCGATACTAATAACTCAAGCTCAACGGGGTCTTTGTCTAATTGGCTGATCATTAACGCGAGTGAACTGGCGTTATCTACATTTTTTAAGTACAGCTGGGTCGAAAAATAACTTTTAGCCGAATTAGTGCTAATTAAAACACTACTTATAAAGCCTACAAAAATAACAATTAATAATGCAATCCACAGCTCTTGCCTGAGTGTTATTTTTCGTTTTTTAAGGTACTTAGATAAGGAAAATGATGCCATTACCACATAACTCCTTCTTTGGTTGTCTGCTCCAAAATTTTACGCCAGCGTGAAAGTCTTGCTGTTGGGCTGGCTACACTTTTGGTTGAATTATTAGCCCATAAACCTTGGCTGTTAAAGCTAAAAACAGGGCTTAAATCTACACGTTTTGCAGCAGGTAAAACCTTTGTTATTAAACTGTCTAAAATAAGTGGCTGAGCGTTTGGTGTAGCAAAATAACCTAACACCATATGTGCTTGCGTTTTGTTAGTGCCCGCAATTTTTGCTTTTACATAAATAAGACGTAACTTGTCGTCGCTCACCCCTAGGGCTCTCAAGCTTATATACTTTGCTATTGCGTAATCTTCACAATCACCTAAGCCTCTGCCTAACGTTTCTAAAGGGGTTGCCCAATAATCGTTTTGTTTCCATAGCAAAATATCAGTTTGATAGCGTAAATTACGCGCAAAAAAATCATTAACAATAAGAATTTGTTGTTGCTCTGGTTTGTTTTGAGTTTGTACCAACATACTTTGCCAGTTACGTGCAACAGCCGCTCGCGCAGGTCCATATTTTTGACCCATCAGCTCAATAAAGGTATTAAATTGAATAGTTAGTCGGCTTGCAAGCACACCACTAGAGAGTACAAAAAACAGTAATAGGTAGCGCAAATTGGCTTTGCACCATATAAATAATTTAGGATTTAAATAAGTTGGCTTAAACGCCATTTACAGAGCCACTGTTAATATAAGTGGCAATAAAATACATCTGTTGAGCACTACGCAATCTGCTTAAAAATTAATCCTAACAACAGCATAGCACTCAATATAAAAGGATGAGATATTTTGAATAACTTTTTTAATTAACTGGGCTATTTAGTAATAAGTTACTTTTTTAACTTCGCGTGGTTTTACTTCACCTATGTATAAATCGTGCACACGCTTCATATTAAGCTCAAGCTCGGTCACGTAAGTGTCATCTACTGCGTAAGTTTTAATTATTTGTGCACCTTTAATAAGCCCCTGCACTTTACTTTCTAGGTAATCGTCTTGAGCAATTGAACCTTCCACCGTTGTTCCTGCGGTAATTTTTTGCCCATATACTTGCTCAGTAAGCTCGCGATAAGCCTCAAGCTTAGAAGCCTTAATTGCCATAAGTTGCTTTTGCGACAGGTTAGCGCCTTTTTGCAAGCTAATAGGTGCATACCCTATCGCTTTTAAAACAGGGTAATTATTTGGCTCTACATATTTATATTCAACATGCTTATCAAAAACGCTGCTACAACCACCTAAGGTTAAACACCCAAGTGTAATAAGTAATGAAATTGCTCGCATAGCATTTAGCCCTTGTATAGTAATTAGCAGTACATATGCACGTTTAATGCCATTTATAGCATTACTAATAATTACCAAATAACATTGGTACAGTCCTTGCTCTACCTAGTTAATAGCTAACGTTTAATTGGAGTAAAAGTATGAAGTCGTTTTTATTATTGGCATTTGCAGGGTTAAGTGCAACGGCATTATTAACGTTCTCCCCTTTTACTAAAGCGCAGTGGTATGAATCAACAGGCCATGCGAACGTTCAAAATGGTGATACGAGCGCAGCTAAATCTGCCGCTATAAAAGATGCAATTACACAAGCGTTAGTGTTCTCTGGCGCACGGGTTAGCTCTGTACAAACCCTGGTAGATGGCGTGTTAATGCAAGATCAGCTAAAAATTAGCAGCCACGGCGAAATTCAAAAAATTGAACTGATCAGCGAAAATAAATACGACAATAAATTTGCCGTTACATTACGACTCGATATTTTTTCTCAAACAGAGCAATGCCCACAAAATAGCTTTAATAAGTTTGTGGCCGTTACACAAAGCCAACTTGTTCATCGTGAACACGCCAAAATGGGTCAAATATTTGACGTAAGCAAAGCGATTAGCAAAAATATTTTTACCTCACTGCAAAAATCAAAAATGAGCGCAGTACCTATTGCTTACTATAATAATGCAATAAGCGTTGATAAATACTTTTCGCAGCAGCACGACTATTCAAATGCCCAATTAGAAGAAATATCTTCGCGCAGTAACGCTCAATATGTTCTGCTTAGCCAAATAACCAGCCTTTCGACTAGCGACAAACTCAATAACGATTATGCATTTTGGCAAGACGAGGCGTATGAGCGCAGTTACAACATTGAATTTGTATTATTTGATGGCACTACCTATGAGCAACTTTGGCAAAATAGTTACCATACTCAAGCAATTTGGCCATTTGAAAAAACAACCATAGTTGATGTTAATAGTGATAGATTTTGGCAATCGCCTTATGGGCAAAGCATAACCGATATCAACCAATCAGTAAGTTATGACATTCAAGCAGCTATGGCGTGTTTACCTACTCAAGGTAAAATAATGCATATGGAAAATAGCAAAATCGTTATTAACTTAGGTAAAGCTCATGGGTTAAAAAAAGGCCAAATGCTAAGCATTGCGCACCATAACTATTTAACCGACGCGGCAGGTAATGTTATGCCACACACCATCACAACGCTTAATAAAATTCGCGTAGAGCAGCTTTATCAGCAAACTGCAGTAGCTGTCAGTATTGATGACAAACCACTACCTGGCGTGCAAATTAACGATGTTGTAGAAATAATCAGCCAAAACCTTTAAATATTTAATTAACTTTTTTAGTTAATTTAGCTTTTAAATTAGGGTGAGCCGATAACCACTCGCCCAATTGTTCTACACCAGATAAATGCGGATAATGCTTTCTGCATGCAAACACCACATTACGCTGCTGATTAGGGAATATAGGCAAGTAATCAATCCCTACACGGTCGGTACATGCTAACTTTGGTACAAATGTAATACCGTCATCCATAGCCACTAACGCTAATAATGTTTCTAAACTATTACCTTTATACTGGTTAGATACATCGACTCCTGCAGAAAAACAAAACTTTTGGGCTTGATCTTTAAAGCAATGGCCATCACTTAACATTAATAGGCTGCATCCTTGAAGATCGCTCAGCGCTACTTTTTTATGCTTAGACAGCGCGTTATCGTGTGATACCGCCACTAAAAAATCTTCTTTGTATAAAGCAACCGTATGGTAATTAATAAGCTCTGGCACATCGGCTAAAATAGCAAAGTCGAGTTCACCCTTGTTTAAAGCTTCTAAAATTGTTGCTGTTTGCATCTCAATAAACGAAAACTGGCTATCAATAAATGCCGCTTTCATCGATGTTAGTAACGCAGGCAACAAGTAAGGTGCAATGGTAGGAATAATACCAATAGTTAATTTACCTTGTAGAGGCTCGTTAGAAGTAGCAGCAAGTTCTTTGAGTATTTGCGTTTGCTCTAAAATAATCTCTATTTGCGTCAACAAACGTTCACCTTTTGCTGTTAAGGTAACTTGCTTGGTTGAGCGATCAAACAAAGTAACGCCAAGCTCATTTTCGAGTTTTTTTACTTGACCACTTAATGTAGGCTGGCTTACAAAACATGCATCGGCAGCTTTGCGAAAATGTTTATATTGCGCTATTGCTTTTACATATTCAAAATCTTTTAAGTTCATATTCAGCTCTACGTGATAGTTTATAACTATCAGTTTAATACAAACAAACGATTGGAACTATATTTAATTATTCACCATAATGGCTATCAACAAATCAAGAGGAACAAAAATTATGTTAAACAATATCGAAGGTCAAACAATCCCAAGTGTTACATTTGCAACTCGTCAAAATAACGATTGGAAATCAGTAACAACAGATGACATTTTTAAAGGTAAAACTGTTGTAGTGTTTTCACTACCAGGTGCATTCACACCAACATGTTCATCAACTCACTTACCACGTTACAACGAATTAGCAGGCGTACTTAAGCAAAACGGCGTTGACGAAATTGTATGTTTATCAGTAAACGATACCTTTGTAATGAACGCATGGGCTGAGCATCAAGAAGCGCAAAACATTACTTTATTACCAGACGGCAACGGCGAATTTACTGACGGCATGGGCATGTTAGTAGACAAGAACGACCTAGGCTTTGGTAAGCGCAGCTGGAGATACTCTATGCTTGTTAAAGATGGCGTGATTGACAAAATGTTTATCGAACCAGATTTACCAGGTGACCCGTTTGAGGTATCTGACGCAGACACAATGCTTGATTACATCAACCCTAAGCAAGCTAAACCAGAACCAGTAAGCATCTTTACTAAACCTGGCTGTCCTTTCTGTAAAAAAGCAAAAGAACTTCTTGCAGAAAAAGGCTTCGCATATGAAGAGATTGTTATGGGTGCAGGCGCATCACTAACAAGCCTAAAAGCTGTATCTGGTCGTGACACTGTTCCACAAATATTCATTGGTGGTAAACACATCGGTGGTTCAGACGACTTAGAAAAATACTTTGCTTAATTAATAAGTAAATTAAATACCTAACGTTAGTAGGTAAAAAATAGGGGCTTTTATGCCCCTATTTATTAGAGGAAAAAATACTATGAAAGAATTGCAAACCGATGTTGTTGTTATAGGCGCAGGCACTGCTGGTTTAAGTGCTTATCGTAATGCTAAACAGTTCACACAAAATGTATTAATGATCGAATCAGGCCCATACGGCACCACATGTGCACGTGTTGGTTGTATGCCAAGTAAGTTATTGATTGCAGCCGCTGAAGCTGCACACGCAATTGAAATGGCACCTGCATTTGGTGTTCATAGCTCAAAGCCTATCATTGATGGCAAAGCAGTTATGGCACGCGTTAAAAGTGAACGAGATCGTTTTGCAGGATTCGTAGTAGAAGCCGTAGATGAATTACCAGATGGTGATAAAATTCGTGGTTACGCTAAATTTTTAGACACAAACCGCATACAAATAGACGACCACACAATTATTACAGCAAAACGCTTTGTAATTGCCACCGGTTCACGCCCTTCGTACCCTGGCGTATTTAATAACTTTGGCGACAAACTTATTATAAACGACGACGTATTTGATTGGGATGATCTACCAGAATCAGTCGCTGTATTTGGCCCTGGTGTAATAGGTCTTGAAATTGGCCAAGCACTTAGCCGACTAGGCGTAAATGTAAAACTATTTGGTGTAGGCGGCGCAATTGGCCCACTTACAGATCCAGTCGTAAAAGACTACGCAAATACTGTTTTTGCTGAAGAATTTTTTGTAGATACCGACTCAAACGTATCTGACATGATGCAAGTTGGCGACAAAGCACAGCTAACTTACACCGACAAACAAGGTGAAAAACACACCGAACAGTTTGACTACGTACTTGCAGCCACAGGCCGAGTACCTAACGTAGATAAACTAGGCCTTGAAAACACAGGCATTGAACTTGATGAACGCGGCGTACCGCACGCAGACACACATACAATGCAGTGTGGTGAGTCAAACATATTTATAGCAGGCGATGCGAGTAACATGCTCCCATTGTTACACGAAGCATCAGACCAAGGTGCTATTGCAGGTCAAAATGCAGGGCGCTTCCCAGATGTACGTATAGGTCTGCGCAGAGCTAAAATTGCAGCTGTATTTAGCGACCCACAAATAGCAATGGTAGGCGAAAGCTACAAGCAAATTACTGACCGATTAGGCCCATGCGGTTGTTTTGAAGTAGGCGAAGTCAGCTTTGAAAACCAAGGTCGTAGCCGAGTAATGCTTAAAAACAAAGGTCATATGCGAGTATACGCAGAGCAAGGTACAGGTTTATTTTTAGGTGCAGAATTTATTGGCCCACAAGCCGAACACATCGCTCACTTACTAGCATGGGCTGTACAAAACAAAATGACCGTACCAGAAATGCTTGATATGCCATTTTACCACCCAGTAATTGAAGAAGGGTTACGTACCGCCCTTCGCGACTTAAATGCCAAACTTAAATTTGGCCCAGACATTGTAAATTCATGTATGGAATGTGGCCCAGGCGCATAACCTATTTACTACACATACAAACTTGCTAAGTAAAAGCCAAAACTAACGTTTTGGCTTTTTTTATAATTTTTTTAAGCTGATCTCTCAAAAAAAAATTTAACTGTTACACTTAATTGATAATTCAATTAAAAAGATGGAATAGCTATGCCCAATAATAAATTTAGACTAGTCACTCGCAGCGATTTTGATGGCTTAGTGTGTGCCGTATTGCTTAAAGACTTAGACCTAATTGACGATATTTTATTTGTTCATCCAAAAGACATGCAAGACGGCAAAATAGGCATTACCGAAAATGACATTACGACCAACCTCCCCTACGTTGCAGGCTGTCATATAGCATTTGATCATCACCTTAGCGAAACCGTTCGTAACTCAAGCGACATAAAAAATCATATTATTGACCCAGAAGCCCCATCAGCTGCTCGCGTAGTTTATAACTATTATGGCGGCGCTGAAAAACTTCCAAATATTTCTGTTGAAATGATGGACGCGGTAGATAAAGGCGATGCTGCTCAGTTTTCAAAAGACGAAATATTAAACCCAACCGATTGGGTATTAATGAACTTTATTATGGATGCGCGTACAGGACTTGGCCGTTTTCGCGAGTTTAAAATTTCAAATTACCAATTAATGATGAAACTGATTGATGCGTGTAAAGATCAGAGCATACAAGACATTCTAAAAATGGAAGATGTAGCCGAGCGTGTTGCTTTATATAACGAGCATAACGAAAAAGCAAAAGAGCAAATTTCTCAATGCGCTACCGTGCATAAAAACTTAGTGATCCTTGATTTAACCCAAGAAGAAACTATTTACGCCACAAATCGATTTGTTATTTATGCAATGTACCCCGACTGCAATATCTCGATTCATAAAATGTGGGGCCTTAAAAAGCAAAACGTAGTGTATGCCGTTGGTAAATCTATCACTAACCGCAGTTCGAACACCAATGTTGGCGAGCTGTGCTTAAAATATAATGGTGGTGGCCACTTAAATGCCGGTACTTGCCAAGTAGAAACAAGTAAGGCCGAAGCGGTACTGAGTGAGTTAATCAATACAATTACGAGTGATGGTTAATATTAACTTACAATAACCAGAGTAGTAGCTCTGGTTATTTTATTTTTTGCAGGGTGAGTTTTAATCACTCTCTTTTTCATATAAATTTCTGTAATCATAAAAGAAATAATGACCTCATGTTAGATACTAAAAACTTCGAAAAAACACTTTATCAAGATACCAAAAAAGCATTTAAAGACATCATTCAAAAATATGGTAACGATCTTTATGTAATGGGTTATTACCACACAGGTAGCTACTCATTACTGCCAATGTTTAATACTTTATCAGATTTAAAAGAAGTATTTGAAACAGAGTACAACAACGATGTAAGTAGCTTTTACATGGCTAAATGGAACCCTGAGGACTACCCGACGCTTGAATATTATTCAGAATACTTTGATGAAACAACGCTAGAATGCCAAAAACTAGAAAACAGCATTGATTTGTTTCAATCAGATATAGAGGCGATGGATAATTGGCACCAATGGCTTACAGCAATGGAAAAAGTACTTATGCAATTAGATGCAGAAGGATTATTTTCAAATGGTATTGAACGCGAAAAAATCACTTTAGCCATACTCGCCTATGATGAAGAAGAAAGCATTCAATTTAAAAGAATCAAACGACTTAATCCACCAGCCGTTCTAACGCAAATTCAAGCTGACTTTGAAGCAATGATTACAGAGCGTGAAAAATGTGAGCAAAAAGTGTTAAACGCCTTCAATTAAAAAGTGCAACACTACTACATATACGCTATACACAAAGTATAAGGGAGGGAGGTTAAAATATAACTCATTGATTTAATTGGTAGCCCCTGCAAGAATCGAACTTGCAACTGCCCCTTAGGAGGGGGCCGTTATATCCATTTAACTAAGAGGCCACAAATAAGCTGTGTGCTTAGAAGTGTGAATTATAACGGCATCTGGTTTTTTATATCAAGCGACAACTGAACTTAATTGCTTGATAAGTATATATCTTCTTTATTTAGTACATAAATTGGGATTAGTTTTTGACTACTCGCGACAATTTTTTTTGTATGCGCGTTAATTACACGTGTATTTACAACAACAGCATCACTGCGATAAATTAATGTACCCGCTAATACATGGCTCGCCATTTGATCTTCGCTAAGCTTTTCAATATCGCGCGAAAAAGCAAAATCACCACGGCTATTTACATCTATTGTTTGGGTTGTTTTAAAATCAACCACGCCATAACCAAACTTTTGTAACTGATGAATTAACGTCTCAGATATTTGATTACCCAATTGATTGCTTTTAGTAAGCGATGAATCAAGATCGACCAAGGTAGTAACAGCAATATTAATATTGGCGTCGGTATCACTTTCAAACTCAAGCGTATCAACCAAATCTAGTGCCATTTGTTCTACATAGTTAGCAAGTGTTTTATGGTGCTTAAGTGGTGTAAATTGATTGCCGTTAACATCATCTTGAGTTGATTGTTGCTCGGCTGTTTTAAGCATGCTTGCTAGGTCATAATTTACTTGTGTGGTTGAAGATGCATTCATTTCAGCACTTTCACTATTTTGAGTAAAGGCACAACCAGTTAAGTTAGCTAAAGCAAAAAAAACGATAAAGCGGTTAAATAATTTACTATACATAATTATCTCACTTGCTTGCTTGTTTTAACATTATGCCATCAGTGCGATAGCTACTATTAAGCGCATCAACAACCGACTGTGGAATAAACCCTTGTGCAGAACCTACTACGGCCTTACTTTCTAGCCCAACAATACGTGCATTGACAAGTACACCACCTTGATGGTTTACAAGCGTACCGGCTAGTACATATTTAAAGTTTTGATCTTGATTTAGCTCTAAATAGTCGCGACTAAATACAAAGTCGCCTGTTGGGGTAACACGCATATAATCAGTTGTTTTAAAGTCAATAACGGGTACACCAAAGCTGTGTAATTCATGCATGAAGCTTTCTGCAATTTGGTTCCCTAGTAAGCTACCATCATTGTAGTCTTCATCTAAAAAAACAAAACTAGAAACAGCTAACGGTGTTTGTTCACTTACGTACTGTAAGTTTTCAACCATGTCTTGCATTATGCCGCGCACATAATGGTTAATATTTTTGCGCATTGGCGGTGTTGCTTTTGTGTAGTTATCTTGTGGAGCCATTCCTGACTGAAATAAGTTATCGTCAGAAACAGGCGCTGCAACGTCGCGTTGGTTACTCACCAGTTGGTTGCTTTGCTCACTTTGTGGTGTTGCGGTGTCTGTATTCATTGTGCCTAGTATTTGAGAGCAACCAAAGCCCAGTGGTAAGCATAATGTAATTAATAGGTTTTTCATTTTGTGCTCCAAATTAGTATTCGCTTCGGTATAAAAGTCCGTCACGCTGCTGAATTTTCTCATTGCCCCACATTACATTAATTGGGATCTCGGTACTTCCCGCAGAGAGCACCTGTTTATTTTCTATATTCACAAGTCGTGCATTAACTATGTATGCATGCTGCTGACGAGTCACTGTTCCTGTGATAACTAAGTCAATATTTTGGCGATTACGTAATTTACTTAAATCGCGACTTAAAATACTGTCTGAGTTTTCTGATAAAGAGAGGTTATTCCCAAGTCTGTACTCAACGGTGTGATAACCCAGTTGAGTAAATTGTGTAAGCAGACTTTCTTGGATCTGCTGACTTAAGCCTGAGGCTTGCCCTGTCACTAATTTTGTATCTAGTGCATCTGCATAAAAGAAGCTACTAACGCCAACACGTGCATTAGCATTTAATGCTCCGTTTAGGTGGTTAAGTTGCGACGTTAAATTAACTACATAGTCATTAACCGTAAAAGGAGCCATGGCTGCTTTAGGTGCATCTGTAGGCACACTTGGTTCTGGCGGCGGCACCAAGTTACAAGCAGCTAAATTTAAAAATAATAAAGGCAGTAAAAGGCGCATAATTGCCATCCTCTTCAAAACATACTGAGGATGAAGCAATTTGTATGCCGACTTAGCTATTGTGCGGTAAAGGGCTGATCTACGTAATAACTAACTAAACAATTTATATTTTGGCTCTTTAATTTTTGACAGTCACCCATAGCGTTTTTTTTGTCTATGTATGCGCCTAGCTTTAAGCGGTTATACATAACTCCTTTTACATTTATTGTTTCAACATTCATCACAAAATTATCGCCTAGTAAGCTAGGAAGCTTTTTTTGAAGTTGCCTAAAAGCTAAAGAGAGTTGTTCTTTTTGCGTTATTGAAAGCACTTGTAAAGCAAATTTAGGATCAACTGGTTTTGTTACTTGTAAATTGGAGCGATTAATTGTGTTGGTATTAACGATTTCTGCTTTTATTACTGGTGCATTTTTCTGCTCATTTTCTTTTGCAATTGTATTGAGTTGCGATATTAGTAAGCTTAAGTCGTCTTCAATAAGTAATAAACGCGCAAGTTCTGGCTTCATATTTTGCCACTGCTGGGAGCTTATTTTTAAAGTTTCAAGTTCTTGCTTTGTTATTTTTACGTAGCTTTTTTCGTCAGTTACGTTGGTCTGAGTAGCACTACCATCAATTGCTTTATTATTCGCACAACCATAACTTAGCAACATTGCACTGATTAAAAATATACATTGAACTCTTTTCATCCTAATTCCTTTAATGGAGTATTTTATGTGTTTCAACAACACACTTTAATCCTTGCGCTTTTACTGAGTCGCATACAGAAATAAGCTCTGGCGAACTGTTTGTTGCGTACGCTAAGGCTAAAATAAATTTATTTTTAGCTTTATCATGCATATAAAAAGCTTCTTGCTGCTCTATTCGTGGTGCTATTAAACGGTAATAAATTTTTAAGATATTTAACGAACTAAAACTTCCTGCATTGGCAATGCTTCCAGTTGTTGCACTGAGCGCCTTTAATGTTAAATCAACGCCCATTACTCCATCTCCTTGAGGCGATAAATTAACTGTTATATTTTGAGTGTTTTTTAGCTGCTTGCGTTGTTTATATTCATCATCAATTACTGCTTTATACTGCCCCGGTTTAAGGTCTGTAAATAAGTAATAGCCATCATATGCTGCTTGAGTTTGTGCAACTTGATCCCCTTTCTCATTCAACAGCGCTATATTTGCAAAGGGTTGGATCTGTGTTGTATCACCTTTTTGTTGATAAACAACTCCCTCTACTTCACTGGCATTATTTAATGCGAAGTCCATATACTCTACAAAACCAGCCCTTGGTGTAATAGAAAAACCCTCATTAGCTGGTATTAAAAACGGATCTTCAAAACTATTTCTATCAAGTATTATATCTGTTGTACGATTTGCTGGCATTGAAGTTAATAGCGCAACGCCGTGTTCGTCTGTAATTGCTTGACGATAATTGTGAACGCCTTTTACTTTTACGCCGGCAACGCCGTGCTCATCATCATCCATAATACCGTTATTATTTTGATCTAAAAATACGCGTAACATTAAGCTACCCGTGTTAGTTAAGGTGCGCTTAGAGACAAAATATGTATTATGTTCAACATCAAAACCTAAGCTAAAACGGCTATAAATGCCGAGCCGCCAATCATCGTTACTGTTGTAGTTTAAGTTACTCGTTAAACTAAACTTGTCGCTTTGCCAATTGAGCCCTAATTCGGCCGATTGAATATTATTACGAAGTGAATCAGTTAAAGTAAGTTCCGCTTGTAAATCTCGGCCCAAGTTGCGGCTAAACTCAGCCTCGTAACTAACAAGCTCACTTACTGGCGATATACTATAATCTATACCAAACCTTGTGTAGGTTCTCCCAAAGCGCTTTTGAAAACGTGTTGTTCCAAAAGTACTCTTAGAGCTATCGTCTTGTTGCCACAGCAATTGGTTACTTAGTGCAAATCCTGAGTATGAGTAGTTGAACTGGTTGCGTACTTGTTTAAAGCGCCCTCTAGTATCACTATCGTCATATAGGATGTTATTTTGATAAGAAAGGCGTCCATAGGTATTATTCATTAGCCCACCAGCTAAATTTATTTGGTAGCTGTTAAAATCTTGCTGCTGTTCGTCTGTACGATTTGTAGCGCTAAAAAGTAGTGATTGTTCGGCAATTTGAGTTCGGGCTGTAAATTCAAATTCTTGTTCATTGTTATTATTTTTTTCAACATTCGCATTTAATAATAATCGGTCAAATAAGCTTATGTTGGTACCAAATGCATACTTAAGTAAATCGTCATCTGTGTTTTTTTGACCTGATGTAGCAGTGTATACAGATATATTATCTGTAAGCCCTTGCTCATATCTACCCGCAATTTGCCAACCCTGCCCCTGCGAGCTTGAAACATTGTTATTTAGTAATTGCTTGCCTTGTTCAGTAACCGACAATTCATAGTTACCTTGTCCCTGCTTAAGTTGATTTCCGTCCACAAAGTAATAATCACTTTTACGCTCAACTTGACCTTGAGGCCCATAAAAAATAAGCTCAAAATTATTAGCTCCGAATAATAGGTTTATATTATCAAAAATATAACGCCCATCTGCGAGGCTAAGCTGCTGGTCTATTAATATTTCATTACGATACAGCTCTACATCCCAACCTGGCTGTATAGCACCGCTTAAGTTAATTTGATTATTGACTATTTTTCTATTGGTTACATTATTAGAAACTTTAACACCTCGGGCATACTGACTACTGTAGCTATTGCCAACTTGCGTGGCGATAACATCACCAAAAGATATTTCAGTAGGCATGAAGCTGTTTTTTATTTCTTTGTCTAAGTTTTGCTTTGTAAACGTTAACCTAGAGTTGGTAAGTAAGTCAGTACTTCGTCCAGACAAAAAATACTCTGCAGATAAATACGCAAAGTCTTGAGTGCCTAAAAGTGAATAGTTCGTAGAATGTCTATCATCGCTCGCGGTAAAATTTAGTTGTAAGTCGGCAACCGGAGAAGATAGCGCTTTATATGGGCTAGCTTTCCATGGCAGCGTAGGTGGCGATCTTTTGTTAGGTGATTTAAGGTTGCGCGACTGTCTGTATCTTTGTTGTTCAACCGGTAAGGGGCTATCTGAGCTTATAAGTAATTCTAAATCTGGGTAATCAATATTAAACTCTAGATTTAAAGCATTATGTAAACTTTGAATATCTACATAAATATCATCTTCAATGGTAATTTGATTTTTTGCTAATAAGTAGCTCTGTGTAGGACTAGTAAATACAGCGGGTGTAACCGCTGCATTTAGAAAAAGAGGTTGTTGATTTGCTCCAACACCTTGAGCAATTCGATTGCTAGCATCAACATTCATTGCAAATTGTAGAATATCAAATAAGTCGCTTAAACTAACTTGTACACTTTGCTCGCTTTTAATTGCTGCAACTTCACCTAAGTAGTATGAGTTTAAATAAAGCGAAAGTATTAATAACTCGCCTGTGGCGATTCGCTGTTGCTGATTTTCTTTGTTTTTATAATCAATTACTTCAACGGGCTTAGTTAGCTTTAGTTCAATTGCGCGTAGTGTTGTTAAAGCATCCTCCACGGAAGGATTAGCTATTACACTATTACTAAGCAAACTACTTATGCTTAGTAATAGTGCATACAATAAATTATTTAGCGTCATTCACTGTTAAAACATTAAGTGATTGTGAGGTTAAAGGCAGAGTGTATTGTGCAAATGTAAGGTCTTTATATTCTTGACTGCCTTCATATTTAAAAATGACTTTTCCTGCTTTATCTAAATTTTTGTCACTAAATAAACTAAGGGTTACAAACGCATTATCTACTTCTGGATAAATACTTAAATTACCAATTTCTGCAATTTTAACTTGCTCGTTATTACTATCAACAAAGTAAGCACTTAATTTACCGTAGCTACTAAACTTACCTTCTCGTTTTATATTCAATAAAAACTGAGGACGTTGATTGCTTTCATTTAGCACTAGCTTAGCTTGTTCTATGGCAACTACTGGCTGTTTAATGTCTTTACGTAACAAAATAGGTATACTGTAGCTCATAATCATATTAACTTTTATTGAGCTTGTTTTATTAGTATTTTCACCAGGCAATGCTTGAAATAGAAGATGAGAGCGGTACTCACCAGAAGCTAGGCCTTTAGGTTTACGTATTGCTATTTTTACTGTTTGTTTTTCACCAGGTGCTAAACGCATTTGTTTTGGTGACAAACGTGCCATTGAACTTAAACTTTCGCTTGTAGCCTCTGCCAACTGTATGTAGCCACCGCTAGGTTGCGCTTGCTTCTCACTCCATAAAACACGATATGTTTGATATTCATCACCCGCATTAATTACGGTAACTTTAGCGGTTCGTTGACGTTCATCAAAACTAATACGGGTTGGAGAGATAAGTAAATTTGCGTATGCATTTTTTCCTAAAATACATACACTCAGTGCGAGCAGCACTACAACTTTATAAAGCATGTTTTTCCTTTAGTAATCAATCGTAATTTCTAATTGGGTGTCAGTAATAAAACTACCATCTAAGTAACTTTGGCTAGTCCCTGTCGTTATTAAACGGCCACCTACTTTGAGTAAAAGCTCTCCAAACTCATCGCTAGTTTGCGTTCTTGGTAAATCCACTAATACAACCGAAAACTTGGCACTATTAGCTCCTAGCGCTTCACTTTGCAATGTAGAGTCACTCGTTTTGTTAAACGATATTTGAGTAAGGGGAGGTAAATCGGTAAATAAAAGTTCTGCGGGATTCCCCTCAGTTAATACGTAAATATTACCAAATGTGGTTGTTTCACCTTCATGGCTAATGGTTATAGAGCTTAAAGTATTATTTTGAGGGATAACTAAAGTGCCAAAATTAAGCGCTTCTTGTTGTATGCTTGCGCTATAGGCTTGCTCGCTAAACATTAACGAAAGCCAAGCAGAAACATACAAAAAGCGCATTGTTTGTTTAAACACTAATTAATATGACACTTCAATATTAAAGCTACCAGAATACTCACCATCAGGGTAATCCACACTTGATGCGTTTGATGAAGTAGAAAGAGTCGCGCCTATATTAAATGATACAGCGCCATCAACGCCAGCTTGTAGGTTGGGCGTAGCACTTGTATATAATCCACCAGCATTAGTACCGCTCGTTATAAAGTAAGTCCAAGTACCTACAGTAAAATCAGGTTCATTTAACCCTTGACCAGCTAAAGGTTGTACTAAAGTATTTACTGGGTCGCTAATGGTTAAAATAGAATTTGGTACTACATCTGACACACTAAAAGCACCCGCTTCACCACCTTCAATTATTGATATAGTTGCCACATTACCAGCAGCGTCGTCTTGCGAGGTAACATTAGTTGCATCAGGATCAGGATTAATTGTAAGCGTAGCTTGCAGATTGCCTGTAGGATCTGAAATAGCACGAATAGTACCAAAATTTAAATCGTTATCTTTTGTGAGTACTACAGCATTTTGTACCGTTACTTTCGCTTCAAATGACTCTGTAGCAGCATAAGTGCTAAACGAGCTGACCACGGTGGCTACAGCTAATGCAGATAAATAAAACTTCATGCTAAATCCTTATAAGAAAATGGGCTTTATCAAATATTTGCCCAACTATAGTTAGTATCGACTATTAGTACAAATACTTTAATACTATATAAGTTTAAAAGGCCTAATTTATTAATTATATTGGCTTTCCGACAAAAGCAGCAATATTACATGCTTGATCAAGCTGATTAGCTAAATAACAAAACGCACTTACTTGAGCATCGTTTTTAAATGGACCTACACGTAATCCATACAAAGTCATATTATTATTTTTACGTTCAAACATAGTAAAATTAAATTGAGTAAATGCACTGGGGTATAATTGCTTAAGCCTTTCGACTCTTGCTTTAACAAGCTCTGGCTTTAAATACCAACCAAGCTGTGCTCCAATTTTAGTTTCATCTGTTAAGGTGAGTTCTGAATTTTGTAAGTTTGGTGTTTTTACTTCGGGAGTGTTATTTAGTGCCGTCGGTTCCAAATTCTGTGAAGGCTGATTACCATAGGTGATATCGGTTTTATTTTGCATGAGTAAAGGAGGGTTTTCAGTTAATTCACTTCGAGACGATAACGCCATAATTAACAGCTGTAAATCATCTTCCATAGCAGTTAAACGACCAATGCTTTCTTGCTGTAAGTGCCACTGCGAAACATACTCTTTTAGTTGTTTATCAGTAATTAAAGAATGCTGCACGCTCTCGTTATTTACAGTTGCGCTGCTACATCCATATAAATAAAAAGATAAGAATAAAACTGATATTAAATGACAAGACTTAAAATACCGCATTGCAAAAGCACTCTACTAACCAAGATAATAAATCAAAGCAAATTTTGCGCCACTTTATAGCAACTTTTTAATTAAGTAGTCTATCTTGAAGTAAGAAAAGCCATATCGATAACAAGGCAAAATTTCATCATTTAGTTGGTATCACTAATTGCTGCTGCATTGCCCTACCTCCTGCATTCATGCAGTCGTATATCAAAAATTATTAGCGAAGTTAGCATCAGGTCTAATCCTTCAAATTGATTAGGTATTATTGCAGATTGATATTACATACTGTGAGCTAAAGCTTTACTGGCTTATCAGTGTAGTTACTTACTATGCAATCGAGTTTATATAACTTGAATACGTCACAGTCTGCTTTTGCATTTTTAAAGTTTTGGTAAGAGCCAAGTTTTAGCCTGTAAAACATTTTGTCGTTTATTTTGGCGGTTTCTACGTTAGTCAATATTTTGTCTCTAAACAACGGTGCTGCTTTAGTATTTAGCTCTTGCCATGCTTTAGCCACACCTTGCTCTGAGTCAACCGAAGCTACCTGTAAAGCAAATACATGTTTAGGTTTATTTAATTTTACAGTTTGTTTTTTATTACTGTAATTTTGTTTAACTTGTTGGCGTGACTTAACATTGCGTGTGTTACGTGGTGAGCGTACAGACTTGCTGCTATACCCTTGATTAGACTGTGCAATAGCTTTACTGTTTATAATATCGATATGATTTACGAGGTAAGTTATTTCTTTTTCTAATCTTAAAATTCGCTCTATGCCTTCACGAGCTTGTTGCCACTGCATTGCGGCATCTTTTAGCTGTGCAAGTTCAAGGGCTGTAATTGATACGTAGTCAGGCGAGTTACTTTGAGGTTGTTCATCAATGGTTTTTATTTCAGGCCAGACGCTGCATGCTGTACCAAATAAAAGCATTAGCAAGCTAAGTAAAAGCCCAATGTTATTTTTTTTATATATAAACATGTATTAGTTGTCCTGAAAGCAGTGTTTTTACACTACATTTCAGTTAAACATTCTCACAAGAAAGCGTTTAACTTTATTTAAGCTGTGAGCTATAAAACTTAGCTCTTCGCATGCTTGTCAGTATTTCGTAAAACACAACGTTGCATACTCCATCCCTTCCTTGAGAGCATTATTTAATACAAATTCAATGCCAATTAACACAAACTTTACAACATAAATAACAATATGTCTGTAATGACTTAAAAAATTTTATTTTAGAGCTATTCCTTTTCTTATTTTATTCTAAGGCCTGTTGACCTTTCAGGATTAAAATTTGTTCAATCTAGGGGCCATTTAATCGCGGCGCGAGGTTTGTAACCTAGTGGGCTCGATAACTGCTCCTGCGTTATTCTACTGGCTTACATCCATGTAAGAATAAGTAAAAACCGAGTAAAGCTTCCGCGTCCTGCTCACGCCCCTTACCTACATCCATGTAGGCAACAAAGAGTAAATTGCCCCGAGGCAGAACCCTTCGGGCAGCGCATGTTTGGCATTTATGCTACGTTATCGCCTATTTATGGGGAATAACCACACTACATAGGCTCTGCCTTGCTTAAATACCAAACAGCCTGCTGCAAATTTAACCTCGAAAGATAAACAGGCCCTGATAAAACTCATAAAAAAAGGCGCCGATATAGGCGCCTTTCATGTTTTACGTTAACTGTTAAATCAGTTTTTTGATAAATGATTTTAATTCATCGGCAAATTCGTCGCGACGAAGTGCAAATTCAATCGTTGCTTTTAAGTAACCAATTTTACTTCCACAATCGTGGCTACGGCCTTTTATAGCGTATGCATCTACTTTTTCGTGTTCCATTAACATCGCAATTGCGTCAGTTAATTGAATTTCGTCGCCTGCACCTTGCGGAGTTTTTGCAAGTAACGGCCAGATATTTTCGCTTAATACGTATCGACCCACTACAGCTAAGTTTGATGGAGCTTCATCTACTGGCGGCTTTTCTACCATATTAAGAATTGGCGAGCTTTCACCTTGCTTTAAGTCAACATCACCTAAATCAACCACACCAAACTGGTTCACTTGTGCCATTGGTACTGGTTCTACCATAATTTGGCTGTGCTTGGTTTTCTCAAAATTAGCGATCATTTCTGCTAAGTTATCTTTTTTAAGATCGCTCTCTACATCATCAATAATTACATCTGGTAAAATAACTACAAACGGTTCGTTACCAATAATAGGCGCTGCACAACTAATAGCATGGCCTAAGCCTTTTGCTTCACCTTGGCGTACGTGAATAATGGTTACGTCTTTAGGGCAGATTGCTTGCACTTCGGCAAGTAGTTGCCGCTTAACACGCTTTTCTAAAGTAGCTTCTAGTTCAAAACTTGTATCGAAGTGATTTTCGATTGAATTTTTACTTGAGTGCGTTACTAACACTATTTCTTTAATTCCTGCAGCAACGGCTTCGTTTACTACATATTGAATTAAAGGACGGTCTACCACTGGAAGCATTTCTTTAGGAATTGCTTTAGTGGCTGGTAACATACGAGTACCAAGGCCCGCTACTGGGATCACTGCTTTCATTTTATGTTTTCCTTAATCTTTTATTATACTGAAAATGGATATTGAATCGCTTCATGGCATTGATAGCCTATTACTTCAAAGTCGTCTCGTGTTACCCACGTTTCTATGTCTTCTAATGATTTAATTTTTGGATTAATTTTTAACTGAGGTGATTCAAATGGCTCACGCGTTAACTGCACGTCTCGCATCAGTTCAAGTTGGTTTTCGTAAATGTGTGCATTAGCAATTTTATGATACGCCTTACCCGCTTTGTGGCCGGTAATTTGAGCCACTAACGCAAGCAACACAAAACACTGAATTTGATTGAAATTAAGGCCGAGCGGTACATCACAGCTTCGCTGGTATGACGTTAAATATAGCGTATCGCCAAGTAGCGAAAAAGTGTGCGTATGCATACACGGCCGCAAACAACCAAGCTCAAACTCACCTGGATTATAAAACGTGATTATTTCACCACGGTCATCAATGCCATCTTTTAAGTTATTAATAACTTTGGAAAGCTGATCAAGCGTTGAGCCATCTGGACGTTGCCAACCACGGCCTTGTACGCCATAAACACGGCCCATATCGTCCTCGCCTTTACGGTGAGGATTATTAAGCCATGCATTGTTATCGTTTGCGTTAGCATCCCATGTTTTACAGCCAATTTCACGAAACTGCTCAGCGCTGTCGTACCCGCGTAAATATCCTAGTAACTCAGCAATCGCTGCTTTGTAGTAACTTTTGCGCGTAGTGATCATTGGAAACTTATTATTAGCCACATCGTATTCTAAATCGGCATTAATAACGGTTAAACAACGCGTACCTGTACGTTTGTTTTCGACCCACTGACCTTCGTCAACAATACGCTGACATAATTTTAAATATTGTTTCATGCTTTTCTTATTATGCCTTAGCTGTTTTAACGTGTTGTGGTTGCTTATATGCCCAAATTAATAAACCTAAACCACCCACTATCATAGGAAGTGACAATATTTGTCCCATTGAAATAAAGTCGGCAAATAAACCGAGTTGTGCATCGGGTTGACGGAAATATTCAATACAGAATCTAAACACGCCGTAACCTAATAAAAATACACCGGCTACGCTGCCTGCTGGACGTGGTTTTTTAATAAACCATTGCAGGATTAAAAACAGCACTAAGCCTTCAAAAAATGCTTCGTATAACTGCGATGGGTGACGCGCAAGCGGACCGCCCGTTGGAAATACCATTGCCCATGGCACGTCAGTAACTCGGCCCCATAACTCACCGTTTATAAAGTTACCAATACGCCCTGCTAAAAGCCCTACAGGAACAAGTGGTGCAACAAAGTCGCCTACTTGAAGCAGTGACTTTTTACGCGTCCACGAAAAAATTGCGACGGCGGTTATAACGCCAAGTGTTCCACCATGGAACGACATACCGCCCTGATCTATCCTAAATAAATACAGTGGGTTTTCTATAAAATAACTAAACTGGTAAAACAATACGTAGCCAATACGCCCACCTAGTATTACCCCTAACATGCCGTAAAACAGTAAATCGCTTACTTGGTCTTTAGTCCAACCCGAATTTGGCTTTGACGCTTGACGATTAGCAAACCACATCGCAAATGCAAAACCTATTAAGTACATTAAGCCATACCAACGTACGCTTAGCGGTCCAACAGAAAAAATAATTGGATCAATTTGAGGAAACTCAAGTGCCATAAAAAATAAACCTTTAGCTAAAAACCATTTTAATTGCGATAACTACAAGCAGTACCGCGAAAACTTTCTTAATTGTATTAACAGGTAAATAGTGAGTTGCTTTGGCGCCAATGGGCGCAACAAACCACGAGGTAATAACAATCCCAAATAATGCAGGTAAATAAACAAACCCGGCAAAACCATGCTCTAAATCGGTAACATGCCAGCCTGCGCTGATGTAACCAATAGAGCCAAATAATGCAATAACAATTCCGCACGCTGCCGCGCAGCCAATTGCTTTTTTTATATCAACCGAAAAATAATTAAGCATCGGTACTATTAAAGCTCCGCCGCCAATCCCTATTAAACCTGATAACCCGCCCATTATTGCAGAAACGCCCCCTAAAATAGGACCAGCCGGCAACGGTTTTTCTGACATCGGTTTATTACGCGCGGAGAGCACCATTCTTGCTGCAATAAATACAACACTTATAGCAAACACTGTACGTAATATTTGTTCAGGGATTAAACTTGCTGCAAAGCCACTAATAAGTGCACCTAAAGCAACACCCGACATAACCCACGGGGCGATTGCCCAAGGCACATTATCATTTTTATGATGAGCCAGCGCTGAAGACGTTGAAGTAAATAAAATAGAAGCGAGTGAGGTTGCAATAGCAATTACTAATACATGATCAGCCGACGTTACATTAAATGAGAGTAGCAGAGTGCTTAGTACTGGAACGATAATTAAACCGCCGCCAATGCCTAGTAACCCAGCTAAAAACCCAACAATACAGCCTAGTAGTGCGCAGCTTGCGACTAACAAACCTAAGTCATACATAGTAATCTCAAATACCCTTTTAAGGTTTATATATTAAAGGATTATAAAACTAATAGCATCTGTGTATTGCAATTAATTAGGTGTACAAGCTTATTTTGGGGTGTAAAACAAATCACCTAATTTATGCTCTAGCATAAAGCTTCGCGTTAAACGTAGTACTTGTTTGGCTGTGGATTGCGCTAAACATTCACTTAGTAGTTGTTCCATGTCACTGACATTTAAACGCCTAAGTACCCACTTCACTTTATTAAGCGATGATAAATTCATACTCAGGCGTCTGTACCCCATGGCAATAAGTAAAATAGCTCCTTCAGGATCGCCGCCTAGTTCACCACACAAACTAAATGGCAGTTCATATTGCTCACATTCGTGCGCCACTTTATTTAGTACTCTTAGTACACCTGGGTGATAAGGGTTAAAAAGTTCGGCTACACGTGCGTTAGCCCTGTCTACTGCTAATAAATACTGTGTTAAATCGTTACTGCCTACTGAGCAAAAATCAACTTTTTTTGACCACTCTGGAAGCATAAATACACTTGAAGGTACTTCCAGCATTATTCCTATGTCGGGTCTTTCTATGGTTTGCTCTGGGTATTTTTCACTTAACTCAAAATAAGCCTGTTCAAATAACGCAAGTGACTCATCAACTTCTTCAGTGCCACTGATCATAGGGAGCATTATTTTTAAATTACCCAAACCAATATTTGCTTTAAGCATCGCTTTTAGTTGATCTAAAAATAACTCTGGATGATCAAGGCTTATACGAATACCACGCCAACCTAAAAATGGGTTTTCTTCGGTAATATTAAAGTAATCAAGTACCTTATCGCCCCCAATATCCAATGTACGCATAACCACAGGATTAGGATGATAGCTAGTTAGTACTTCTCGGTACCAATTTTCTTGCTCTGATTGCGAAGGAAACTGACCCTTTTGCATAAACCACGCTTCGGTTCGATAAAGCCCCACACCGTCACAAATATGAGCGCTACTTTGCTCAGTATTAAGCTCAAGGCCTGCGTTTAATAATAAGCTAACATGTTCACCGTCAAGCGTAATTGATTCTGAGTCTTGCTCAGCTAAAAAGCGGTTATTAAGTAGGTTATCTTGATGCTGTAACTCTGTGTATTCGTCCATCAGCATTTGTGAAGGCGATATATATAAACGCCCAGCAAATGCATCTAAAATCATCGGTTTGCCATTAAACTGCAGTAGAGGTAAATCCTCTATACCCCAAATGGCAGGAATGCCCATCGCACGCGTTAATATAGAAGCATGGCTATTTGCAGAGCCATTTACGCTTACAACGCCTATTAAATGACCTTTTGGCACTTCAGCAAGCATGGCGGGTGTTAAGGTATTAGCAATTAAAATAGTGTTGGCCGGATAATTTTTAACAGCGTGCTCGGTATTTACAAGGTGGTGTAATACGCGAAGACCAATGTCTTTAACGTCAATAGCACGCTCTTTTATATAAGGGTCTTGCATGGCATTAAATTGAGATATTAAACGCTCTATTACAATTTTTAGGGCGCTTTTAGCACACCACCCTTCTTGTAATTGCATTTCAACATTATGCCCTAAACTTTTAGCATCAAGCAGTTGTTGATACACATCAAATACCGCAAGAGCTTCGTGCGGAATAGAATCGCTTAGCGTCATCGATAGGGTATTAAATTCTTTGCGCGTTGCAGCTACAGCTTGAGTAAACAAACGACGCTGCTCAGTGACGTCACTGTCTTTTAAAAGCTCAATAGATTTAAAATCAAGTTTTGGTAATACAACAAATGCTTGTCCTATACCTATTCCTGGCGCGCTCGATACACCTTTTAAAACAGACGTTTGATGAGATGATTCATCTTGGCGTAGTATTTCTTTAATTTCAGCATGCGCTAACTGTGACGCAAGTTGGGCAGAAAGCGTTATTAAAAACGACTCTTCGTCTTGGCTAAATACACGTGCCATCTTTTGTTGGACAACAATAACGCCCAGTACTTTTTTTTGATGAACAACGGGTACAGATAAAAAAGCGTTGTAGCCTTCTTCATTTACTTCGGGGGAGAGCTTAAAACGAGGATGCGATTTAGCAAATGCAATATTAATAGGTTCTTCACGTTGCGCTACTAGGCCAACTAAACCTTCGGTAAAACCAATTCTAAACTTACCTACCGCATCGGGGTTTAGCCCTTCGGTTGCCATAAGTACAAAATTGTCCTGGCTGTAATCTGCAAAATAAATGGAGCAGCACTGGGTTTTCATGGCATCTTTAACCATTTGCACAAAGCACACTAATGCGCTGTCTAAATTCGCTTGTCGCGATACAGACTCCGCAATAGATCTCAGTGTAGCCAGCATGTCCTGCTCCTTTATTTTATTCTGAATTAACTACCTTTTACTTCGCCAATGATCTTTATGTTGTTCTCTCTTATTAAAAGGCATGGCGAAAGGAGCAAACTCTTTCATTACACGTCGATAAACATCCCGTTTAAACGATACAACCTGTCTTACAGGATACCAATAACTTACCCAGCGCCAATCATCAAATTCAGGATGATGGGTTTTAAGTAAATTTACATCTTCGTCTTTACAGCGTAATTTTAGTAAAAACCATTTTTGTTTTTGCCCAATACACACCGGACTAGAGTCTCGGCGGATTAATCGTTTGGGTAATTTATAGCGTAACCAATGTTTTGAGCTTGCGACTATTTCTACATCTTCTGGTCGCAACCCTACTTCTTCGTGTAATTCACGGTACATGGTTTGTTCTGCAGTTTCGCCATCATCAACACCACCTTGGGGAAATTGCCAAGAGTGTTGACCATAACGTCTGGCCCAAAAAACCTGTCCCTGATTATTGCAAATCACAATTCCGACATTGGCACGAAAACCTTCGGCATCAATCACCTTAGTGCCTCATTTGTAAGTCGATTTTTAATGATTGTTCCACATTAGCCGCAATACGGCAAATACTATTATACCCAACCCGATTAGTAAGCTAAGTTTGAGCTTTTAGTACATTGATAAATTATGGAGAGTGGGTAAATATTTGGAAAATAACTTAACAAGGCTATTGCGGTTCTTGTTTTCCTCTAGTTACTCACAGTTTGTGCATAACTTTTGTAAAACACGCTCATTTTGCAAACAAATCCACAATATTAGATCTAAAAACTTGGCTTCTCCACAGATTCTGTGGATAAACATGTTCATATAGTTGTATTTATCCTTACAACTTTTAAATTGCTTAATCAAAACTGAATGTACAACATTAAAAAAACCAACTGAGTCAGTAACTTAAAGTAAAGCAGCTTAATTTCGATATGTTCAAAATTAACTCAAACAACAAGCGAGCAAAAAACACACAACTCTAGTGATATCCACGGCTTAGCCTATTTGCTATCATGGCTATGATATTTATACAACCGAAATTAAGAATACTAATTACGTTGAATTGATATTTATAATCGCAATAAAAAGTAGCTCAATAACAAAAAACTATCATATGCAGTTTCTCCGCATAAGTAATTTCAACGTAGTTAGTGAGTTGTTAAACCTCTATAATATTCATATTTTAATAAAATTGGCATGACATGCGACCTACAAAACCACACTCAATAAACGATTTAATGCAACGCGTTAATAATATTGCCGGATTAACTCTAGGGCAGCTTGCTAACAAGTATAATTTTAAAACGCCAGATGATTTACTGCGCGAAAAAGGTTGGACTGGTCAGTTAATTGAATATGTACTAGGTGCTACTGCGGGCTCAAAACCACTTCCTGATTTTGAAGATTTAGGAATTGAGCTAAAAACACTCCCTATTTCCTATAAAGGTAGGCCACTAGAAACGACCTTTGTATCGGTTACACCCTTAATGAACGTTACAGGAATGACGTGGCATACCAGCTCTGTACGTAAAAAACTAAATCATGTTTTATGGCTGCCAATTTTAAGCGAACGTGATATTGCCCCGTTTGATAGAACCATTGGCAGCGGCTTTTTGTGGCAACCCTCACCTGAACAGGACGCTTTATTACAGCGCGACTGGGAAGAGCAAATGGAGCTAATTGCGCTAGGTAGAGTCGACGAAATATCAGGCCATTTAGGCGATGCGATGCAAATACGCCCTAAAGCAGCTCATAGCAAAATAGTGACTGATGCTATTGGTCCAAATGGGCAAATAATTAAAACCCTACCCCGTGGCTTTTACTTAAAAACCAGTTTTACAGGTGATATTTTAAAGCAGCAGTTTCAGCTTTAACTGTGTTATAAAATATTAAAACTTAAGTAACCTTTAATATTATTGCCGCCACCCTCTTTCGCTCTGTGCGCGCGCCAGCAAGCTTAACCCTACAACTTATTCTCATATCTTTGAAAAAGTATCAGGCATAAAAAATCCCCGCTTATGCGAGGATTTTATCATCTAAAATTAAAAATTAGATTCTATATAAAATAGAATTACTGACCTTTAACTTCTTTAAGACCGTTGTACGGTGCTTTATCACCTAATTGCTCTTCAATACGTAGTAATTGATTGTACTTTGCAACACGGTCAGAACGGCTCAATGAACCTGTTTTAATTTGACCTGCAGCAGTACCAACCGCTAAATCAGCAATTGTTGAATCTTCAGTTTCACCAGAACGGTGAGAAATAACAACAGTAAAACCAGCATCTTTAGCCATTTTGATTGCAGCTAAAGTTTCAGTTAAAGAACCGATTTGGTTAAACTTAATTAAGATTGAGTTAGCAATACCGTTGTCGATACCACGTTTTAAAATCTTAGTATTTGTTACAAATAAATCATCACCTACTAATTGGATTTTATCACCCATTAGTTTAGTTTGATGTGCAAAGCCATCCCAATCAGACTCATCAAGACCATCTTCAATAGAAACGATTGGGTACTGATTAGTAAGATCTTGTAAGAAGAAGTTAAATTCTTCAGAAGTGAATTTTTTGCCTTCACCCTTAAGGTCGTAGATGTTTGCTTCTTTGTCGTAGAACTCAGATGCAGCACAATCCATCGCTAAAGTAATATCTTTACCTAGCTCGTAACCTGCGTTTGCTACAGCTACTTTAATTGCAGCAAGAGCCGCTTCGTTAGATGCAAGGTTTGGTGCAAAACCACCTTCATCGCCAACCGCTGTTGAATGACCATCAGCTTTAAGTACTTTAGCAAGGCTATGGAATACTTCAGCACCCATGCGTAGGCCTTCGCGGAAGTTTTTAGCGCCAACAGGTTGGATCATGAATTCTTGAATATCTACAGAGTTATCTGCATGCTCACCACCATTGATGATGTTCATCATTGGAAGTGGCATAGAGTAAACACCTGGCGTGCCGTTTAAGTCAGCGATATGTTCATAAAGCTCAACTTTTTTAGACTGTGCAGCTGCTTTCGCGGTTGCTAGTGATACAGCTAAGATTGCGTTTGCACCTAATTTTTCTTTATTTTCGGTACCGTCTAAATCTAGCATCACTTTATCTACAGCGCTTTGATCTAATGCACTTTGGCCTTTTAAAGCATCAGCAATTTCGTTATTGATATAACCAACTGCTTTTAATACACCTTTACCTAAGTAACGTGATTTATCACCGTCGCGTAACTCTAATGCTTCACGAGTACCAGTAGATGCGCCTGAAGGTGCTGCTGCACGACCCCAAGAGCCATCTGCTAAATGTACGTCTGCTTCAACAGTTGGGTTACCACGCGAGTCCATAATTTCGCGACCGATTACTTTTACGATTTCTGACATCTTGATTCCTCTATATTCCCAAAATGGTGAGTTCAGCTAACTTTACTACGTTTTATATAGCTTAGTCAGCCCTTAAAACAAAAAAGCCGTGCAATATGCACGGCTTTTAAAATTACGAATTCGCTTTTTGGTGGATATGCGCGGCTGCTACAAACCCTTCAAACAACGGATGACCATCACGTGGAGTTGACGTGAATTCCGGGTGGAACTGCGCGGCAATAAACCATGGGTGATCTTTATTTTCGATAATTTCTACCAGTTTTTTATCTTCTGATAAACCAGTAAAGCTTAAGCCTGCTTTTTCAAGTATTTCTACAAAGTTATTATTTACTTCGTAGCGATGACGATGACGTTCAACAATTTCGTCGCTGCCATATACTTCGCGTACTTTAGAACCTGGTGTTAAATGACATTTTTGTGCGCCTAAACGCATAGTGCCACCTAAATCAGATTTTTCGCTACGTGTTTCAACATTACCTTCAGCATCTAGCCATTCAGTAATTAAGCCAACTACTGGCGCTTCTGAATTTGCATTAAACTCTGTAGAGTTTGCATCCGTTAAGCCTGCAACATTACGTGCATATTCAATTAATGCTACTTGCATACCTAAACAAATACCTAGGTATGGTACTTTATTTTCACGTGCGTATTTAGCCGCTAAGATTTTACCCTCAACACCACGTCCGCCAAATCCACCTGGTACTAAAATAGCATCTAAGTGTGAAAGTAATTCAACACCTTTGTTTTCTAAATCTTGTGAATCTACGTATTGAATATTAATTGTTAAACGGTTTTTAAGGCCCGCATGCTTTAATGCTTCATTAACCGATTTGTACGCATCTGGTAATTCAGTGTATTTACCAACCATACCAATTGTCACTTCACCCGTTGGGTTAGACTCTTGATAAAGTACTTGTTCCCACTCAGCTAAATCAGCTTCTGGTGGATCTAAGTGAAAACGACGACATACGAAGTTATCTAATTCTTGCGTTTTTAATAGCGCTGGAATTTTATAAATGCTGTCTACGTCAGGTAATGAAATAACCGCTTTTTCTTCTACGTTTGTGAATAATGAGATTTTTGCACGCTCATTATTAGGTAGTTTACGGTCTGAACGACAAATAAGAATATCTGGCTGAATACCTACTGAGCGTAACTCTTTAACAGAGTGCTGAGTTGGTTTTGTTTTAACTTCACCTGCAGGGCCTAAAAATGGCACTAACGTTAAGTGAATAAATAGCGCGCGTTCGCGGCCAATTTCAGTTCCCATCTGACGAATTGCTTCAATAAACGGTTGTGATTCTATATCACCTACAGTGCCGCCAATTTCTACAATAGCAATATCATAACCTTCAGCACCGTCGTATACACGTTGCTTAATATCGTTAGTGATATGTGGAATAACCTGAATAGTAGCGCCTAGGTATTCACCACGGCGCTCACGACGTAATACGTCTTCATATACACGGCCTTGTGTGAAGTTATTACGACTAGTCATTTTGGTACGAATAAAACGCTCGTAGTGACCTAAATCAAGGTCAGTTTCTGCGCCGTCTTCTGTAACGTAAACTTCACCGTGTTGAATTGGGCTCATTGTGCCTGGGTCAACGTTGATGTAAGGATCCAGCTTTAAAATGGTAACATTTAAACCACGGGCTTCTAAAATAGCGGCCAGTGAAGCTGCGGCAATACCTTTACCCAACGAAGAAACAACTCCGCCAGTAACGAAGATAAATTTTGTACTCATGCGAACCCTAGAATATCAGGAATTAAAAGGAATATAACACCCAAAGAAGAGCCTAAGGGTATATCATCAAGACGGGGCGAAATTGTACCAAAACACTGCTTATCAATCCAGCTAAAATTAGCTAATGCGCGCACAAAAAATGTGCACTATTTAACATTAAGCCTATTTTACTTTTTTAATCGCATCCCATGCGCTGTCCATTTCTTCAAAGGTGGCTGTATCTAAGCTTTTACCTTGCGCATGCAAATAGGCGTTTACCTTTTCAAAACGCGCTGAAAACTTATCATTAGCGCTACGAAGCAGTTGTTCGGGATCTCGTTTAACATGGCGTACAACATTAACAGTGGCAAAAAGTAAGTCGCCGAGCTCTTCCGCTGTATGATCAGATAACGGGTCTTGCTCAATCGCTTCTTTTACTTCAAGCACTTCTTCGCTCACTTTATCAAGTGCACCATGATACGTTGGCCAATCGAAACCAAGTGCGGCAACCCGTTGTTGAATTTTTTTGGCTTTACTTAAGCTTGGCATATTGGCAGGAATATCTTGCCAAAAAGAAGGTGATTCTGTTTGCGCTTTAGCACTGCGCTCTTGTGCTTTGATTGTTTGCCACTGGTGCGATAGCTGCTTATCTGTTAGCTCTTTTTTATCGCCAAATACATGCGGGTGACGACGTGTAAGCTTATCGTTTAATTGCTCCACTACATCATTAAAATCAAATAGATTTTGCTCTTGTGCAAGCTGCGCATAAAAAATAATTTGAAATAACAAATCACCCAATTCACCTTTAAGCTCATCTAAGTTGCCTGACTCAATACAGTCGGCAACTTCGTATGCTTCTTCTAGTGTATGCGGCACAATAGATTTAAAATCTTGTTTGAGATCCCACGGGCAACCGCCCTTGGGATCTCGCAGTGTTTTCATTATGCTAAGAAGTTGTGTAAGCGCTGCATTATCATTCATGATTAATGACCACGCTTGGCATCGTGTACACCTTCAATTTGGTGTAACTTAGAAAGAACACGGTTAGTACCCGATAAGTCATGTACTTCTATTTGCATCGTAAATATAGCTAACTGATTATCTTCAACCGTATTTACGTTCATATTTAAAACATTTACTTTTTCGTTAGCAAGTACTGAGCTTATATCGCGTATTAGCCCAGAGCGATCGGTTGCTTCTATTTTAATACTTAGTGCGTACGAGCCGTTGATATCATCAGACCAACTTACCGAAATAACACGCTCTGGATGCTGATTTTTTAAGTTATTAAACGAATCACAGTCTTCCTTATGAACACCTATTCCTCGACCTTGCGTTATATAACCTATTATCTCATCGCCAGGGACAGGACGACAGCATTTGGCTACATGGCTCATTAAGCTACCAACGCCATCAACCACTATGCCGTTTTTGTCACCGGTTACTTTGCTAGGCGCTTTAATACGAATAACCGGTTCATCTTCTGTCCGATCACTTACAAAGTTAAGCATTTGATTGAGGCGTACATCGCCCGCACCAATTGCAACCATTAAGTCATCAAGTTCTTTAAAGTTAAAACGCTTGATGGCTGGCTCTAAATCTTTGTATGTTAAATTAAGCTTTTGTAATTCACTGTCGAGAATTTCTTTCCCCGCACTTAAGTTTTTGTCGCGGTCGAGCTGTTTAAACCAGTGATGAATTTTGGCTCTAGCGCGCGATGACTTAATGTATCCTAATGACGGGTTTAACCAATCACGACTTGGATTTGGTTGTTTTTGGGTCAGTATTTCTACCTGATCCCCAGTTGTAAGTTGATGCGTGAACGGCACTATTTTGCCGAAAATTTTTGCGCCAATACAACGATGCCCTACATTTGAGTGAATGTAGTAAGCAAAATCAAGTGGTGTAGCGCCAAGTGGTAAATCGATAATATCGCCGCTTGGGGTAAATATGTATACGCGGTCTTCTACTACTTGGTTTTTAAGCTCTTCTGCTAAATCGCCACCATCGACTACTTCTTCTTGCCATTGAAGTAACTTACGCAACCAGCTAATTTTTTGCTCATAACCCGAGCCGCGTCCCGGTAATGCACCTTCTTTGTACATCCAGTGTGCAGCCACACCCAACTCAGCATCTTGATGCATATCGCTGGTACGAATTTGTATTTCTACTGTTTTACCTTCAGGCCCAAATACTACGGTATGGATTGACTGATAGCCGTTTTGTTTTGGGGTTGCTACATAGTCGTCAAACTCTTTATTAAGATGACGCCAATTGGTGTGCACAATACCCAGCGCTCCATAACAATCTTGTAGGCGTTCAACAACGATACGCATTGCACGAATATCAAAAAGCTGATCAAACTCGTAGTTTTTTTGCTGCATTTTTTTATAAATGCTGTAAATGTGCTTGGGGCGGCCATAAACTTGGGCCTCTATGCCCGCTTCACTTAAACGGTTTTTTACTTGCTCAACCATATCTTCCATATAGGCTTCGCGCGTAAGACGTTTGTCGTCAAGTTGTTTGGCTATGCTTTTATAGGTGCCTGGGTGCAAATATCTAAACGATAAATCTTCCAGTTCCCACTTTAATTGCCCTATTCCTAATCTGTTTGCCAATGGTGCAAAAATATCAGCCGTTTCTTTAGCGGCAATGACGCGGTCTTCTTCATCCGCATTTTTTACATTACGTAAATGACATACCTGCTCGGCAAGCTTAATGACCACGGCGCGCACATCTTCAACCATGGTTAATAACATTTTTCGAATATTATCAACTTGCATAGTGCCTTTACCTTGATGCGATAAAGTACTAATAGTGGCCATTTGTGCAACCCCAGTTAACAGCATGGCTATGTTACTACCAAGCTGCTCTTCTATGGTTTCAAGTGATATTAAATCGTTTAAAAAATACGGGGTTAAATACGCAGTAGCTAACGATTCGGGGTCGAGATTTAGCTCAGCTAAAATTTCAACCATTTCGATTGCAGTAGTTTGCCTGCTTTCATTATCACATTTTACGCAGAGCGCTTGCGCTTTAGTAAGTAGCTCTGTTTTTTCTTCAGACAAGGCAAGAAATGAAAGCCGAGTGCTAAAATCTGTTGTCTCATCTTGTTGATGTGATTGCCGTGTAGCTACCATAATGCGTTCTACCTCCGTTGAAATAACGCCATAGTTTCAATATGCCCTGTATGAGGGAACATATTCATTAGCCCAATTTTATTAAGATCAAAGCCAGCTTGTGAAATAATTGCGCTGTCACGGGCTAAAGTAACAGGGTCACAAGAGACATATAAAATAGTTTTAAACTGCTTTAAAGATAATTGCTCTAATACAGCCATTGCACCCGTCCTAGAAGGATCGAGTACAAGTACATCTAAATTTTTACTAAACCATGGGGCGCTCTGTATGCTTTGCGTTAAATCAAAGCAATGAAACTGCGCATTGGTAATAGAGTTAGTTTGCGCATTTTGAGCAGCCATTGCAACCGCTGAAGTTACACCTTCTACGCCAATTACAGATTTTGCTTGTTTTGCCAGCACTAATGAGAAATTACCAATGCCACAAAATAAATCCAATAAATTTTCATCACCTTTTAAATCAAGCCAATTTGCTGCTTGCTTTAACATAGCTTCGTTAACTTGCGCATTTACCTGAATAAAATTATCTAAACCAAATTCAAATTTTAGAGCAAATTCTTTAAGATAATAAAACGGCATGGCTAAGTGTGAATGATCAATTACATCGCTCTCGCTTTGCCATACTACTTCAAACTGTTGGCTCTTTGTTATGTGCTCAATCAAAGCCTTTGTATCTTCGTTAATTACTTTGGTGTGGCGAATAACAATAAAGTTTGTCTCATCACTTTGGCATAACTGTAAATGGCTTATACTATGAAGCGCTTTGTGTTGATTAATTAAATCATCAAAAAGTGTAAAAACATCTGCAAATACTTCATCAAGTACTGCACATTTATTAATACTGACAATATTTTTTGAACCACTGGCTCTGTAACCTACACGCATTTTTTTTGCTGCTTTATCAAACATAACGGCTATGCGAGCGCTGCGCCTGTAATGCACAGACTTACTTAATAATGGAGCTTGCCAGTTTAAGCTGTTTAATTTAGCAAACTTACTAAATAGCTGAGTAACTGCAGTTTGTTTTTCTACAACTTGTTGGCTTACTTCTAAATGCTGTAGTTGGCAACCACCACACTGATTGTAGTGCTCACAAAAAGCGTCAACTCTTGATTCACTCGCTTTAATAACTTTAATTACTTTTGCACTGCTGTATTTAGCTTTATCATCGACAAGCATTGCTTTAACTGTTTCATTTGGTAATGCGCCACTAACAAAACATACTTTATTATTATGCTTAGCAATGCCACGCCCTTGATGATCCATTCCCGTTATATTTAATTCTAATGTTTGTTGCTTAAGCGGTTTTTTTTTCGCTTTAAAAATTTGCGCCATTAGGCATTACCTTCACTTTATTTATGAAGCACCTATATTTAGATGCTTTAGAATGCGTGTTGAACCGTATATACTCAGACCATACTAATAACGATAAAACGCTCCCATCATGACCAAATTAGGCTTACGCGATTCTGTTTTAACACTGACCCTGATCCCAACGGTGATCATAGGATTACTACTTGGTGGCTATTTTACAATAAATCGTTACATTGAGCTTGATGAAATTTTATATCAGCAAGGTACTACTATTTCTGAACCCCTTGCTATTGCGCTTGAGCAACCCATGCTCGAAAAAAACAAACAGCTATTGAATCGCCTTATAAGCTACACACATAACAAGCACTCCCCTACCATTAAGTCGATTGCTATTTTTGATAAAAATAATGCGCTATTAATGACCAGCAATTATCACCGCTCATTTGAAAAGTTAATTAATCAAAAAACGCTCATAAATTTAAAAACAACTCATGTGCAAAAAACTGATGAGCTTATTACGTTTTTCACTCCCATTATTAACCATACAAGTCACGACTCTAAATGGGATCCATCGGCTTTTCAGTCATCTCTGGGCACCGTTATTATACAGCTAAACAAAGACCAAGCGGTTATAGGGCAACAACGTGCTTTATTAATTAGCGGTATTGTCATTATTTTATCATTGGTGTTTGCAGCAATTTTAGCTTTAAGGTTAAGCCGCATGTTTATGACGCCGCTTAATAAGTTAGTACTTGCAACCGACAAGTTAGTCGAAGGTAAAAGAAGTACTGGTCTTAACGACAACATGATAGGTGAATTTGAGCTATTGCGAGAAGGCTTAAATACCATTGCACACACTATGGTGATGCAAAAAGATGAAATGCAAAAAAATATTGATCAAGCAACGAGCGACTACCGCGAAACACTAGAGCAATACGAAACTTCAAATATAGAGCTCTCGTTTGCAAAAAAAGAAGCTCAAGATGCTAACCGCGTAAAATCAGACTTTTTAGCTAAAATGAGCCACGAACTTCGTACTCCGCTCAACGGTGTTATTGGATTTACACGCCAGCTTTATAAAACCCCGCTAAATAAACATCAAAAAGATTATCTCGATACTATTATGCTATCAGCAAATAGTTTAATGACTATTATTAGCGATATTCTAGACTTCTCCAAACTAGAAGCGGGTGCAATGGAACTTGAGTCGATTCAGTTTCAACTTCGTGATGCTGTAAATGAAGTGATGACACTACTCGCTCCTAGCGCACACGATAAACAATTAGAGCTATCCATTTACATTAACCAACAAGTACCAGATGACTTAACAGGCGATCCTACTCGCTTTAAACAAGTCTTAATAAACCTATTAAGTAATGCGATTAAATTTACTGAAAAAGGCTCCATTAAGGTCGACATAAGCCATCGGTTACTCGACAACGAACGTACCTCTTTACTTGTGGCAGTAACCGATACTGGTGTGGGTATACCAATGGATAAGCAAGACTCTTTATTTACTCCATTCGGGCAAGCCGATTCAAGTATTACACGTAAGTTTGGTGGAACAGGTCTTGGCCTTATCATTACCAAGCATATTGTTGAAGCGATGAGTGGTCGCATAACATTAAACTCTGCGCCAGGTAACGGTACCTGTTTTACGTTTAACAGTGTGTTTAGTTTACCAAATCATGTATTTACTAACGACTTGCCAACTAAATCGCTCATTGGTAAGCGTATTTTATATTTAGAGCCGCATGAGCATACACACCATGCTGTACTTTCGTTATTGACCCAGTGGGAATCAAGCGTAACAGCATGCTTTAACGAGACCAGCTTTTTAGACGCTATAAAAAATAGTGAATATAAATATGATATTTGCTTAATTGGTCATATGGCATCTGTTGATGATATGCAGCAGCTAAAAAGCTACGTAAAAGCCGTGCGTGAATCTACTGACTACTTATATTTAATGCTTAATACTGTATCGCACAATATGAGAGAAGCGTTTATTGGTAGCGGTGCTGATGCGTGTTTGAGCAAACCGCTTAATCATCGTAAATTATGTGAAGTACTTGCTGCGCCTTACAGACTTGACCACCCTACTCATAATATTGAGCAAAACGATCAAGCTTTGCTGCAGTTAAAAGTATTAGTTGTTGATGATAATGATGCCAACTTAAAGCTTATTCGCACGCTTTTATGCGAGCAAATTGAAACAGTAGAAACTGCGCATAATGGTTCTCAAGCTTATAGTCTAAGTAAAAGCCATAAATATGATGTGATTTTTATGGATATCCAAATGCCGATAATGGATGGTATTACAGCGTGTAAGCTTATTCGCGAATCATCATTAAATGAAGATACGCCAATTATTGCAGTAACGGCCCATGCCCTTCAAAGCGAAAAAGAGCAACTACTAAAAGATGGCTTTAAAGGCTATTTAACTAAGCCTATTGATGAGGATATGCTTAAACAAATCATTAGCGACCACAGTCCACAAACCCCGGTTAATCGTGATAAAGCGAAAACAGATACACCACAAAGCCCAGCACCATTTCAAAGCAGTCGCATTGACTGGGCACAAGCCCTGCAGCGTGCTGGCGGCAAGAACGAATTAGCGCTAGAGATGCTTAATATGTTACTTTTAAGCGTCCCTGAAACTCTTACATTGCTTGCTAAAGCGATAGAGAGTAACGATTGCCAACAAGTGTTAAGTATTGTCCACAAGTTTCATGGTGCATGTTGCTACACAGGTGTACCAAAACTAAAATCACTTGCAGAAACAATTGAAACATCGCTTAAAAATAAATGCTTGCTAGAAAATATTGAACCTGAATTATTTGAGTTACAAGACGAGCTTGAAAACTTACTTGCTGATGCAAATGTAACTGAGCTACAAAGATAAGCTTTGAATTTTAGATACAAAAAAACGCGGTATTAACCGCGTTTTTTAATTAAGCTGTTTAAATACTTATATTGGCAGTATTACATTCTTGCTTCAATCATTAATCGTTTCATGTCGCGTACGGCTTTATCGAGTCCATCTATCGCTGCACGAGCAATAATAGCGTGGCCAATATTTAGCTCGTAAATCTCAGGCATCGCGGCAATGGGTTTAACGTTATGATAATGAAGACCATGGCCAGCGTTAACAATCAAACCTAAGCTTGCTGCGTATTGAACACCTTCACGAATATGCTCTAATTCTTTGTGTAAATCAGTATCATTTGTTGCATCAGCGTACGCACCAGTGTGTATTTCTACATAAGGGGCACCACACTCTTTGGCTGCGTCTAATTGTGCTTTATCTGCATCAATAAATAACGATACTTTTATGCCCGCGTCGGTAAGTGTTTTTGTTGCGGCTTTAATTTTATCTATATTGCCCGCTACGTCTAAGCCGCCCTCGGTGGTTAACTCTTCACGTTTTTCAGGCACTAGGCACACATACTCAGGTTTTACTTCAAGCGCTATTTTTATCATTTCGTCGGTAACAGCTGTTTCAAGATTCATACGCGTTTGAATGGTTTTAGCCATCACATAAACGTCGCGATCTTGAATATGGCGTCTGTCTTCACGTAAGTGAATCGTAATACCGTCTGCCCCTGCATGCTCTGCGACACTGGCTGCATGGGCTGGATCTGGGTAATTTGTTCCACGCGCTTGGCGAAGTGTTGCAATATGATCTACGTTTACACCCAAAAGAATATCTTTCATTTTCTTACCTGTAAAATTACGTTTATTGAGAGGCCATAAATAGCTCACGGCTTTTTAATGGTTTACTACCTAATAAGGGTTTTAATAAATAGCGGCTTAATTGCTTTGCCATATATAGCACATCGCTTTGGCTAAAGTCATGATTAGCTATGGCATTAAGTTGTTTGCCGCTAAATCCAGAACGCGTATCTTCCTGTACTAAAAAACCAAGTTCGGGGAAATAACTATACGTTTGCTTTTCATCTATTGGCTCACCGCTGGCGTCAAAACTAAAATCCACGCCATAACCGAGTAATTCCAATAATTGAAACTCGTATGAGCGAAGTACTTCTTGTAAATTAGCCCCGCTGTTTAGGTTTCCTAAATGAGATTTATATAGCTCAAATACTTGTTCAATGGGCTCGTTAACAGGCACTATGCGATTGGTAAGCTCATTTAAATAAAAACCACAATAAAGCTCATCGCCTTTTAAAAAGTGCGAGTTACCATGCAGTTCAAACTTATTGATATATTTTAGATCGTACTTGCCGCTGTAATTAACAAGGAGTGCCTGAAACGGCTGAAGTTGTGCTTTATGTTTAGTGGCCTGGCGACCACTAATTCGGGCCAGCATTCTTAGCTGACCCACGCCTTCTACAAGCATATCTAACATTACTTGGGAGTCACTATAAGGACGCCGATGTAATAAATACGCGGTGTAGAAGTCGCTATCCATTCACTAAGCTACTGCTTGGTTTAGTCTTCACTGTAACCTAAGCTTCTTAGAGCACGTTCATCATCAGCCCAACCCGACTTCACTTTAACCCAAAGTTCTAAAAAGACTTTGTTATCAAGCATTTCTTCAATGTCTTTACGGGCTTCACGGCCAATGGTTTTTAGCTTTTCGCCTTTATTACCAATAACCATGCGTTTTTGCGTTTCGCGCTCAACAAGAATCAACCCATTGATATGCCAAATACCGTTGTCTTGCCACTTAAATTGCTCAATTTCAACAGTCACAGAATACGGTAGCTCTTCACCCATAAAACGCATTAGTTTTTCACGGATAACTTCTGCCGCCATAAAGCGCATTGAACGGTCAGTTACGTAATCTTCTGGGAAATAAAATTCACAAGGCGGTAAACGTTTAGTTACTTCCGCTTTAATTAAATCAACGTTTTTACCTTGCGTTGCCGATACTGGCATAATTCCAACAAAATCAAACTTGTCACTTAACCACTTCATATGAGGTAGCACAAGGTCACGGTCTTTAACTTGGTCAATTTTATTAATAACTAATAATACAGGTTTACCACTTTGCGATACTTTATTAAGTACCATATCGTCATCGGCATTCCAATGAGTGCCTTCAACGACAAAGATAATAAGCTCTACATCGCCAATAGAACTAGACGCTGCTCGGTTCATTAGACGGTTAATAGCACGCTTTTCTTCAACGTGTAGACCCGGTGTATCAATGTATACCGCTTGGTGTTTATCAACAGTATGAATACCCATAATACGATGGCGTGTAGTTTGTGGTTTACGTGAGGTAATACTCACTTTTTGCTCAATGATTTCATTAAGCAAAGTCGATTTACCTACATTAGGTCGACCAACAATGGCAACCATTCCACAAAATGTATCTACATCACGTTCATGAGGCTGTATTAAGGTATCAAGGTTCATTTTTAATTATCTTCAATGCTTTTTCAGCAGCTTTTTGTTCGGCCTTACGGCGCGAGCTACCAACAGAAATTATGCTATCCATTCCATCAACAATACATTCAACCGTGAATGTTTGATTGTGTGCTTGGCCTTGTGTATCAACCACAGTGTAGCCCGGTAAAGATAATTTACGGGCTTGTAAATACTCTTGCAGCAGGGTTTTAGGATCTTTCTGGTTAAGCCCTGGTGAAATAGCATCCAAACGTGATTGGTACCACGCCAATATCAGATTGCCACAGCTGTCGATACCTGAATCTAAAAATGCAGCACCTATAATTGCTTCTACTGCATCAGCAAGCGTTGACTCGCGACGGAACCCGCCACTTTTAAGCTCGCCCGGCCCTAAGCGTAAATAGTCGCCTAGACCAAATTCAAGACCAAACTCGGCAAGTGTTTGACCACGCACAAGCGTTGAACGCATGCGGCTTAAATCGCCTTCACGCGCTTTAGGAAATTTGGCATAAAGTGCATTGGCAATCACAAAGCTTAAAATAGAGTCGCCTAAAAATTCTAGTCGCTCATTATGTTGACCTTTGTGGCTGCGGTGCGTCATAGCTTGCTCAAGCAAACCTTGATCAGCGAATTCATAGCCAATTTTTTTATATAATTCTGTTACATTTTTTTTCATTGTTACTGAATATTACCTAGGCGCTCAAAGCGAACACCAGTTGGAACCCATCCTGGTAAAATATCATCAGGGCCATTCTCAAATTCAAAACTCATCCATATAAAGACAGCTTTACCCACCAAGTTTTCTTTTGGTACAAAGCCCCAAAAGCGACCATCTTGGCTGTTGTCGCGGTTATCACCCATCATAAAATAATGATCAGCAGGAACAGTCCATTCATCAGAAGGCGTGCCCGGTTGCTGGTAGTAACGCCCTTTTCTTTCAGGCGCTTGTGGGTTGATTAATATATCATGCGTAACTGTTGTTAAATTTTCATTCACACGAGCTAGAGGCATTGGGCCTTGTTTAAATTCGTTATCATTAATTAGTTTAAAATCAATTTTATTGAATTCATTACATAAAAGCTCACCCTGTTGGGTTTCGCCTTCTTTACAGTTTGGCTGAATATACAAACGTTTATCACGATAAACAATTTTATCGCCAGGTAAACCAATCGTACGTTTAATATAGTCAACACTTTCATCTAAAGGGTATTTAAAAACAACAATATCACCACGTTCAGGCTCACCAACATCAACTAACTGAGTGCGCCAAACTGGGTCTTTTATTCCATATGAATACTTTTGTACTAAAATAAAGTCACCTACTAGTAGTGTAGGCATCATTGAACCAGATGGAATCTGAAACGGTTCAAAAATAAATGATCTAAAAATAGTAATTGCTGCAATCATCGGAAAAATTGATTTTGCGGTTTCTGTTATTACTGGTTCTGGTGCAATTAATGCCGCAGTTTCTTCATCTAACGGAGCTCCAGCAGACGTTTGCGCTATCGCTAAACGCTCCTGCCTTTTAGGAGCATACATTAAGTGATCTATTAACCATATTAAGCCTGAGCCTAAAGTTAACAGCACCAATAAAACTGAAAAATAACCAGCCATTTATAATCCTTTGTTTTTATTTACCAACTTTCAAAATAGCTAAAAACGCTTCTTGAGGTACTTCAACATTACCTACTTGCTTCATACGTTTTTTACCATCTTTTTGCTTTTTAAGTAGCTTTTTCTTACGGCTCACATCACCACCGTAACACTTAGCAATTACGTTTTTACGTAACTGTTTTACCGTAGTACGGGCAATAACATGTTGTCCGATAGCTGCTTGAATAGCGATATCAAACATTTGACGTGGAATAAGCTCTTTTAATGCATCAGCTAACTGACGACCACGAGACTGCGCACCATCTCGGTGAACAATAATCGCAAGTGCGTCAACACGCTCACTATTAATTAAAATATCAACACGTACCATATCTGATGTTTGAAAGTGTTTAAAGTTATAATCAAGTGATGCAAAACCACGACTTGTTGATTTTAATTTATCAAAAAAGTCCATTACCACTTCAGCCATAGGTAGCTCATACGTAACAGCTACTTGCTTTCCGTGATAGGTCATTCTTGTTTGGCTACCACGTTTTTCAATACACAAAGTAATAACATTACCTAGGTATTCTTGTGGTACCAAAATATTAGCTTCAACAATCGGTTCACGAATTTCTAAAATATCGTTTACTGCAGGTAAATCAGACGGGTTATCAATCTGAAATGTACCTTCTTTAGTAACTATCTCATAGATTACCGTAGGTGCCGTTGTAATTAAATCAATATCGTATTCACGCTCTAAACGCTCTTGAATGATTTCCATGTGCAGCATACCTAAAAAGCCACAGCGGAAACCAAAACCTAGTGCAGTTGAATTCTCTGGTTCAAAGAATAACGACGCATCGTTTAAGCTTAATTTGTTAAGTGCATCACGGAATGATTCATACTCATCTGATGCAATTGGGAACATACCCGCATAAACCTGAGGTTTTATTTTTTGAAAGCCTGGCAAGCGAAGCGGCGCCGCATTTTTTTGATGAGTAATAGTATCGCCCACTGGCGCACCATGTATCTCTTTAATACCGGCAATAACAAACCCTACTTCACCGGTTCTTAAAATACCGGTATTAGTTTGCTTAGGTGTAAACACACCCACTTGGTCAGCTGTATGTATATGCTCGTTCGACATTATTTTTATTTTGTCGCCCGTGCGTAATTCACCGTGCTTAATACGCACTAGTGATACAACGCCTTGGTATGGGTCAAACCAAGAATCAATAATAAGTGCTTGTAGAGGCCCATCTTTTTCGCCTACTGGCGGCGGAACATCCCTAACAATCATTTCAAGTACTTCGGCAATACCTACACCCGTTTTAGCGCTACATTGCACTGCATCAAGAGCATCAATACCAATAATTTCTTCAATTTCTTCTGCAACGCGCAAAGGATCCGCTTGCGGTAAATCGATTTTATTAAGTACTGGAATTACTTCTAAATCCATTTCCATCGCGGTGTAACAGTTAGCTAATGTTTGTGCTTCAACGCCTTGGCCTGCATCAACAACAAGTAGTGCACCTTCACATGCAGCTAAAGAACGCGATACTTCATACGTAAAATCAACGTGTCCTGGAGTATCAATGAAATTAAGTTGATAAGTTTCGCCATCGTTCGCTTTATAATTCAACGTTACACTTTGCGCTTTAATGGTAATACCACGTTCGCGCTCAATATCCATTGAATCCAAAACTTGTTTTTGCATTTCACGGTCGGTTAAACCGCCACAAACTTGGATCAAACGATCTGAAAGGGTCGATTTACCATGGTCAATATGGGCGATGATCGAAAAATTACGGATATGCTTCATAAACTGGATTCTATACTTCTATTTTAATGGACTAAATATGAATACCTAAGTGACTTGAAAATACTTGCTATAGGATGCCATAAGCTAAATTTGTATATAACAAACATCACGAATGCTTTTTAAGATGGGTTATAACCATTTTATTTATTGAATAACAACAAGTTATGTTTACTTAACTTAAATAATTCAGTCAGATAAAATAATTTAAAAAACCACGGTTCCCTGTATTTCCAAGTTACTTTGGTATAAAACGGCAATTTTACATTTAATTGGCGTCAATCACCATCTATTTGAGTTAAAGGGATACTAATTGGATGAATTTTTATAACTTTTATATCGTGCTTTAGCGATTTCACACGAGTTTTAGCTATAAAAAAGCCAGTAACACCACCTAAAGCTGCTGCTAAAATCTGCCAACCTTCGGGAGCCATAAATAATTGCGCCGCAATAAATGCAAAAACCAAGCTTAAAAGGAGCGGTAACATGTAAACAGCAAAAGCATGCCTAACTACATGACTATCATCAAGTGATAAGGTAACTTTTTGACCCACTTCGACCGGGGATTCAAATTTATAGGGGAAGGTTTTTTTTGCAGTGCCAAATAGCTTACCAAACACTTGTGAACCGCAACGACCGTTACAGCCTTCACAAGCTTGTTTTTGCTCTGCTTCTAAATGAGCAATGTGGCCATCAAGGGCCACAATAGTGAGGGTTTGTTCAATCATAACAATCCTTACGAATCGTTTATAATGCGCGAGTAACTGACTCTGCAATCGCTTTTGCGGTCATACTCGGTACATTACCAACAACCGATACATCAAAATTACCGCCATTATGCACATATACTGTAGTTGCACCAGAGGTTAGTGCTCCGCTTAAACGCTTACCCGGCAATGGGCGCTGAATAAATACCGAAATTTCAACAAAACCATCAGAGAACAAGTAATAGTCAGTTAATTCATTATTTAAATCGAGCTTATGCCTATCTGATTTTAGTAACTCAAAACCATCTGGTAACCAACTTATTTTCCAGTTGGTGGCAGCACTATCTTCGTTTATAAGTGCATCATTTGGTAAAGGCGTTGGAAAGTTTCGATTAAGTACTTCAAGTAGCATACTGGCTGGCTGCTCTGTCACACTAATATGCGTAAGTTGTAATTGCTCTAAGGCTTCACCTTCATGGTTTACGTATGCTGCTTTTAATAACAACGACGATTCCATATCCAGCCAAATCCAATAATTATATTTATACTCGTCTTTAGACTCTATGCGAACTAACTGTGCAGCACGCCCTGCGATACGACCTTTTCCGCCAAGCACAAAGTCATAGTGCGCACTTAAGCGATCTATATCTTTAAAAAGTACTTCAGGAATTGGTCCAGCTATTGAATCTGTTTTTAGAGAGTAGGGTTCAGACTGAGGTTCAAAATAAGTAACTTGGTTATTAATGCGCACCATTTCTAGGCCAGCACCATTAAGTAAACTTAAATGCTCAAGTTCGGTGTTATCTTGTAAAGCATGCACCCAGCGGTAGGGTTCCATTGTTTTACCTTTAACAACCACAAACGAGGCGTCAAAATTACGGGTATGAACGGCATTCGCCATTTGTAGTAATAAATCTTTGGCAGGATTTGTGTCGCTGGCAAATGCATTAAAGCTTACTACCAACGACAGAACAAAAGTGATTACTTTCATTTAATTAGTTTTTTTCCTCAGACGCTTTGGTATTAGTTTGCGCTGTTTCTAAAGAATTCGCAACTCGTGCTTGGCGTTGATGCTCAAGAACTAATGCTCCAATACGTTGTTGCTGCAGTTCACGCAAACCTTGCTCTGCGTTTTCAAGCGCAGGCTCAGATGAATAACTTACTGGTGACGCCATACCCGCTAGCGGTGTGGTTTGCAGTAATGGAATTTCGCTTTGTTGGTCGTTGTTGCTTTGAGGTAACGTATTAACGCCTACAATAGCAAACATTGCCACACTTGCTGCAATAGCTAGTTGAGCAACTGGCTTGCGCCAATTAAAAGCCACTACTTTATTATCTTGTACTGTTTCAGTGATTGCTTGAGGCTGTGTTTTTGTCTGACTAAAGTCAGCATAAACAGGCTCGCTTTCTAGTGCTAATGCAACGCGATCGCTAATATCAATATGTATGTCGTTATTATTTTTTTGAGCACGCATCGCATCACCAATTAACGCATAACGGCCAAACGTAGTGACATCTTGCTCTGCAATTTTTGCATCGGTCAGATGTTGCTCGCCATCAAGTAATGCCGATAACGCTTCGTTATCTAACTTGTTAAGGTGTGCTTTTGTCATACTAAGACTCGCCTATTAATGGGTTTAATTTGTTATCAATTGCTTCACGGGCACGAAATATACGCGAACGCACCGTCCCGACTGGGCAATCCATTACCACGGCTATTTCTTCATAGCTCATCCCTTCGATTTCTCTAAGGGTGATTGCGGTTTTAAGATCTTCAGGCAAACTATCAATCGTATTAAAAATAACAGCGCGTACTTCTTCGCTTAAAAGTAGGTTTTCAGGAGATGCATTAGATCGCATTGAATCTGCACAATCGTAAAATTCGGCATCTTCGGCGTCTATATCATTTGCTGGCGGTTTACGCCCCTGGGCTACTAAGTAATTTTTAGCACAATTAACGGCAATACGGTATAACCACGTGTAAAAGGCGCTGTCACCTCTAAAGTTAGGAAGTGCACGGTAAGCTTTAATAAAAGCCTCTTGTGCTACATCAGCAATATCGCCTTGGTTAGATACATAACGTGAGATCAAACCTGCAATTTTGTTTTGATACTTCTTTACTAATAGGTTGAAGGCGTTTTTATCTCCTTGCTGGACCCTTTTTACTAGCACTAAATCTAATTCCTGCTCGCTCATTCGAGCCGGTACTCCTATGTCTGATTTTTGCTTGTTATTCATATTGTCGTCATTGTTCACAAATACTCTGACCTCTTTATGAATAAAAAGTTCTGCTTAATATTATTTTTTTATAAAATAGATGATAAATAACGGCGCTAAGCCTTCAAAATCACTACGTAGTAGTATGACAAATATGATACAACTACAGATATTAAAAACAAATATTGCTCTATATGGGCATTGTAACCGCAAAGTACCTCTGACATGAACCAAAATAAACATCACATTGCAGATGTCGCTATTATCGGTAGCGGCGCAGCAGGCTTATCACTTGCATTATCTCTCGCTAATTATTGTAACGTTACCGTGATCAGTAAAGGAGCGCTTACCGAAGGTTCTACTTTATATGCCCAGGGTGGTATAGCAGCAGTATTTGATAAACAAAACGACAGCATAGAATCTCATGTTGAAGATACACTCGATGCGGGCGGCGGTTTATGCGACAGAGACGCTGTTCATTATACAGCGACTAATGCTCATGATTGCCTACAGTGGTTAATTGACCAAGGTGTTCCCTTTGATATGGAGTTTGATAGCAAAGGAAAAGAGCGTTTTCATTTAACACGTGAAGGCGGTCACAGCCATCGTCGTATTTTGCATGCTGCCGATGCCACTGGCAAAGCGGTGCAAACCACACTTATCAGCCAAGTTAAAATTCATAAGAATATAACGCTTTTAGAGCAATACAACGCCATTGATTTAATTACAGATAAAAGCGCAGGTAAAACAGGCTCACACATTGAAGGTATGTATGTGTGGAACAAAAAAGCGAAAAAGGTAGAAACCATTTCAGCTAAATTTGTTGCGCTTGCAACTGGTGGTGCAAGTAAAGTGTATTTGTATACATCTAATCCGGATGTATCAAGTGGTGATGGTATTGCAATGGCATGGCGCGCAGGCTGTAAAGTTGCCAATATGGAATTTAATCAATTTCATCCAACAAGCCTTTACCATCCTGAGCTACAAAACTTTTTAATTACCGAAGCGATGCGCGGTGAAGGGGCCTATTTAAAACGCCCTGATGGCACGCGCTTTATGAAAGACTTTGACAGCCGTGAAGAACTTGCTCCACGCGATATAGTGGCACGCGCAATCGATTTTGAAATGAAGCGTTTAGGTGCTAATTGTGTTTATTTAGATATTAGCCACAAAGATAAAGATTTTATTATTGAGCACTTCCCTACTATTTACGCAAAATGCTTAAGTGTTGGCCTTGATATAACTAAAGAAGCAATCCCTGTTGTACCTGCTGCGCATTACACCTGTGGTGGCGTAATGACTGACTTTAACGGTAAAACAGATCTCGATAACTTATATGCAGTTGGTGAAGTGGCTTATACAGGCCTGCACGGTGCAAACCGTATGGCAAGTAATTCACTATTAGAATGTATTGTATTTGCCCACGCTGCAGCTAAAGATATTTTAAGCAAAATTGAACATGCACCTGAGCCAATGGAACTGCCTCATTGGGATGAAAGCCGTGTTAGTAATTCAGACGAGGAAATAGTTATTACCCATAACTGGCATGAGCTACGTTTATTTATGTGGGATTATGTAGGTATTGTACGCTCAACTAAACGCTTAGAACGCGCATTACACAGAGTTGAGTTACTGCAGCAAGAAATACACGATTACTATGCAAACTTTAGAGTAAGTAATAACTTACTTGAGCTTCGTAATTTAGTGCAAGTATCTGAGTTAATTATTAGAAGTGCGATGGAGCGAAAAGAAAGCCGAGGATTGCATTACACAATTGACTACCCTGAACAAAATGAAAACCCAACACCGACTATTTTGACTCCAAAGCGAAATTAATCGCATTTAAAGCCGCGCGCTTTAAGCGTGCATAGCTTTGTTTATTAACACCATTGGCTGAAATTATTAGCCAATGGCTGTTACTAAAACCCTTAATATGCAGCCAGATGCTATTGCCATAAAAGCGACTTTTTTTACTAATTTCGCCCTGAACTTGTAAAGCTTCACCCTCAAATCGAAATAGTTTATGTTCTAATATTATAACGCCGTGATTTGGGTGAATTGCTAACACTTTTTGCCAAACTACAAAACCAGCGACCACATTCATTACCAAGCAAAAAATCATAGCTAAAACTGAACTTAAAAATAAGCATAATATTAAACTCAGCATGCAAAAAAAGACCACAATAGGTTTGTGGTCAGCTTTATTATTTGTAACCGTAAACCTATACACGAACTCGGTCTAAGATAAGTTGTACCATGCTATTTAGCTGCTCATCTTTACATTCTTGATGGCCCATAAACCATGCAAATAAATCAGGATCTTCTTCCGTGAGCAAACGCTGAAAGATAGCCTGTTGCTCTGCGTTTAAAGAGTCGTATGCTTCTTCTACAAACGGCATAAACAAAACATCTAGCTCTAACATGCCACGACGACAAGCCCAACGAATACGTGCTTTACTATGAATTTCAACCATTTTAAACCTCATACTTAATTGACTCGAGTTTAACAAACACAAGCCTATTTAGCAGCTATTAATCTCTCATTAAATAATAAACCCACACCATTAGGTGCTTGTCTGTACCATACGTAGCAACTGCGTTATTATGTCACTTCATTTATATTGCAAAGAAGGTTTTTATGTCGAGCGTTTATGCATGTCCGTTATCTCATCAACTTATTAGCCTCTGTGGTGCTGATAAATTATCTTATTTACACGGGCAAATCACTCAAGATCTAAATAAATTAACCAGCAGTAATTATTTGTGGGCTGGCCATTGCAGCGCTAAAGGTAAACTTTGGGGCGTATTTAAATTATTTTCTTATCAAGATAGCTACTACCTTGCGGGTAGCCAAGCCGAAGTTGAAAAATCGTTAGCTGAACTTAAAAAATATGCTGTATTTGCAAAAGTTGATATCAGCGAGTGTTCAAGGCGTTTAATTGGCTTAATTGGTGATGATTTATCTGATGTGCTTGCACAACTTGATATTAGCTTTGAAGGCGATGCAAGCGCGTGTGACTTTGAAAATGGTAAAGCATTAAAATTAGCTGATAACCGTGTTTTATTAATGGTTGATAACCAATTTAGCATGCCTGATAACGTATCTACACTTGATAACGAAGCTCTTTGGCAACAAGCAGCCATGCTTGCAGGTGAGCCACAGCTAAGTGCTGATGCAATTGGCGAGTATGTTCCTCAAATGGTAAACCTACATGCTATTGGCGGTATAAGCTTTAAAAAAGGGTGTTATACCGGTCAAGAAACTGTGGCTCGCATGAAGTACCTAGGTAAAAATAAGCGTGCAATGTATATCGTTTCAGGTCAAAGCGAAGGACTACTTTCAGAGCCCGATTTAGAAACCCAATTAGGCGAAAATTGGCGTCGTGCGGGTAAACTTATTGCACAGAGCTTTGATGAGCGAACAAATAAATTAACAGGCCTTGTTGTGTTGCCAAACGATACTGATGTAACTCAGGTACTTCGTGCAAAACACACACCTCAGGTGGAGCTAAGCATTCTGCCTCTACCCTACTCTCTTGAAGATGAATAAATAGGAATGACTATGATCGTTGCGGCAAACAAAGTGGTAAAAATGCATTATTCGGTAATGGATAATGATGGCAATAGCATTGATAACTCGTTCGGTGGTGAGCCACTACACTTTATCATTGGCACAGGCTATTTAATTTCAGGCCTAGAAAATGCTTTGCAAGGCAAACAACCAGGCGACACCCTTAGTGTAAAAGTTGAACCTGATGAAGGTTATGGCGAACGCCACGAAAACCTAATGCAAGCTGTACCTAAGTCGATGTTCGAAGGCATGGAAATTGAAGTGGGCATGCAGTTTCGTGCTTCAACAGACGATGGCGACCAATCAGTAATGATCATCGATATTCAAGATGAAGAAGTGATTGTAGATGGCAATAACCCACTTGCAGGCACAACACTTAACTTTGATGTAGAAATACTAGAAGTGCGTGATGCTACAGAAGATGAATTAACTCACGGCCACGTACATGGCGAAGGTGGGTGTGGTCACGACCACTAACACACTGCAAAAGCAGATATAAAAAAAGCGCCTAAGGCGCTTTTTTTATATCATATTACTAGGTTTAACCGTTTCAGTTTTTACCTTACTAGGAAGCACTATTAACACGTTCTTCTCTTTTAGAGCGGCCAATAAACCTTTTTGATCGTTTGTACCAACTCGATACAGTGTGCCATCTTTAAGCGTTAGCTGTATCGCACTAAAACCAGATACTGTATATACCCAGCCATCGTGAGTAATTCGCATACCAATACCGTGTCTGTAAGAGTTTTGAACTGCCTTAGCTTCTATTACTTCGCTAAGCTCGATACTTTGACCGGCAACGCCTGGACCAAACGCCCAGCTAATTTTTTTATCATCTACTTTGACTGTTAGACCATGGAACAAAAAGCCCACCAGCACTAAAATCCCAGCAAATATCATTAAAGGTCCATCAGCGCCTAACAAGTTCCATGCAAGCGCTACAAAACCGCCTATCCACGCTAATACAAAAAATATAAACACTGCATACTGTTTATGCTGATACATAATATTCTCTAAATTAAATAAATACTTAAAAGCTGTACACCAATGTAGCACTCAGCTCTGAGTCAAACTTGAGTTTATCATCTTCGGGTTTTGAATTATAACGATACATGTAGGTAAATTTAAGCGATACCGCGCCAATCACTTGGCTTATAAGTGCGGTTTCTGATTTTAAGCGAGAATTAAGACCTGAGAGCGACTGCTCTATACTCACATCTTGATTAAAACGAGTACGCTTAGAAACCAAGCGTTCCCACTGCATTGCAACACGTACTAAATAACCGGTTTTATTAATTTCGTCTTCGCTCACGTCCGAATCTTCATCGGCTACTGAGCGGTATAAGCCAGGTCCTACATCAATATCTACTTTGTTTTTAGAGCCTTGATATACACGCGCACCATAACCTGTTGCTACCGTACTTTTAAAATCAAGTCCACTAAACTCATCTTCTTCGTAATCACCGTAAATAAAAAATGAAGAGTTTTTAACGCCTACCTTATAGTTACCTTGAGCAGATACAAAAATACGATTAGCTGTAACATCAGTGCCACCGCTTTCATCATTCTCATCACGCTTATAAAGAGAGTCTATTTTAAATTGGTTACGCCACTTTTCAAAGTCTTGGTATAAATTACCTTTGAGCTTAAAACTGGTCGAATTGGTGTTACCTTTACTTAGAATAAAGCCAAATTCAGTGTCACCATAAAACAAATCACCTTTATGTAACTCATGAATTTCTTCATCAGAGAGCTTGCCATATTCATGAAAATCTTCAAATGGATCAACCGCCCAACTTGGGCAGCTAATTATCAAAAAAATTAAAAATAAATACTTACGCACATCACTCTCTCTGCACACAATTATAAAAATAAGCCGTATTGCTTATTCAGTTTCTTTCCATAAAATATGACAAAACGGTGCATCTTTATCACGACTAATCAAAATTTTAGCAAACAAAACATCATCATTTTCAAATTCTAAGCCTACCAATACTTGAATAAAGTGCTCTGGCTCTATCTCAAGGGCTACAAAGTCTTGCCACTGATCATCTGGCTCATCTTCTTCAATAAAGCCTAGGTCTTCTCTAAACTCATTAAAGTCTTCAACATCTTTATCACTTAAGTTATTTGGCGCTAACTCTAAAAAAATATCATAAGCTTGGTGAGTAGCTTCTTCTACCGTATATAAACGTGGACCCGACATATGTGCTTAACCTTAAGCTTTTAAGTTGCGCTATATTATCAAATCTCATCATCATTTTGATAAAAAAAAGCTTAAAACACTGACTTTTTTGTAACCGAGTCATGCTTTATTCAGCATACAACTAAATCGACAAATAACAATTCACCTAAACTATTGAATATAAAGATTACTTTTATTATTTTAGTTAAAATAACAACGTAAAATATTTTTATTATCTTAGGTTCGAATTGTTTAGCTTTTTCTCATCTAAAACCAATCCTTTAAGACTACGGCTTTAGCAATAAATTCCATTTATTTAAAAAATACCGTCACTTTACTTAATTCCTATAACAACATAAGCTCAAGCAACAGGTCAGAGGAGTGTGTAATGATAAAACTAGAAAAACAAAATGGCATTGCAACCGTCACGCTTAGCAGAGCAAAAAAACAAAATGCATTAAGCTTTGAAATGTTTGTAGAGCTAAACAAAGCCATTAAAAATATAAAAAGAGATCGTAGTATTCGTGCTGTGGTAATAAAAGGTGATGGCGAGCATTTTTGTGCAGGCCTTGATATATCTGCAGTAATGGCTACACCAATGAACATAGTGAAATTATTGCTTAAATGGTTACCAGGCAATCAAAATTTAGCGCAAAAAGTAGTATTAGGCTGGCAGTCACTTAGTGTGCCCGTTATTGCACAAATTGATGGCAACTGTTTAGGGGGTGGTTTGCAAATAGCTTTGGGGGCAGATTACAGAGTTGTTCATATTGATGCCAAACTTGCCATTATGGAAGCGCGTTGGGGATTGTGCCCCGATATGGGCGCAAATGTAATGATGAGCGGTTTAGTTAAGCGCGACCAAGCACTTTGGCTTGCAAGCCACGCAAACCCAATCACTGCACAACAAGCAAATGAGCTAGGTTTGGTTACTAAACTTACCGATGATACTCAGCAAGCAACGCAAAACATGCTCGATACATTACTTGAGCGTTCACCCGATACGCTTGCTGCTATTAAACGTGTTACACAACTTAGCTATAAACCAAACCAACGAAAAATACTCGCTAAAGAAACCTTAAGCCAAATTCGCTTACTGCTAAACCCAAACACTAAAAAAGCAATTGCTAAAGCTAAAGGAAAAGCAGATATAACCTACGCAAATACAAAGCACTGGTAGACTATTGCACAATGCATAAAAGAGTTTGATTTGTTAAAGTTAAGCTCTTATCTTTTCTGTGAGCCACTTTGATGAAATATCTGCTCAGTAGCGCTATTATTTTACTATGTTTAGCCTGTGCTAAACTCATTATGCACTTTATTGGTGGAAGCTTTCCTGCACCGTTACTCGCTATGGTTATTTTATTAGTTTTACTCTTATCGGGTATTGTAAAAGAGCAACATGTAAAACCATGCGCCTCCCCTATTTTAAATATTATGCCTATATTTTTCATTCCTGCGGGTGTGGGATTTATTGAACATCTCGGCCTTATAAAGTCGCACTGGGCATTTTTAGCCTCAGTTATGGTGCTAGTCCCTATAACTACCTTGTTGCTTGTTAGCAGTGTAATTGCGTATTTTAAGGGAAAAGAAAATAATGACTAATTTAACTTTTTCCGCTATTTCAGAGCTACAGCCTAATTTATGGTGGCTAAGTATCCCTTTTATTATTGTATTGTTTTTAGCATTAAGAGCCGTAAATCAAAGTATAAAAAACAGCGTATTTAAATCGCTCACTAACCCCGTATTTTTAAGTATTAGTATTATCGCTTTATTGCTAGTTAATCTAAATTTGCCTTATACGCAATTTACCTCGCACAGCAAATTACTAAGCTGGTTATTAGAGCCCGCGATTGTGGCTTTAGCGCTTCCTTTATATCAGCAGTTTACACACGTACGAAAAAATCTATTACTCATAGTCGCATCATGTAGCTTGGGGATTGTTAATGCAACCGTTGTAGCATTTTTACTAAGCATACTATTTAATGCGCCAGCGCAGCTAAGTGCATCTGTTGCTGCTCTTAGTGTTACTACGCCCATTTCTTTAATTGTTACAGACTCATTAGGCGGGATTAGCTCTCTTGCTGCGGCTTTAGTTATTTTTATTGGTTTACTAGGCGCTTTATTTGGTTTTATGCTTTTTAAACTCATTAATATTTTTAATCACGAATCTCAAGGTGTTGCAATGGGCACAGCTTGTCATGCAATTGGGACTGCTGCTGCTATTGCTGAACATCCAAAAGTAGGCGCTTACTCCTCAGTTGCAATGGCGCTAAGTGCTTTATTAACAGCAATTATAGTGCCGCTGTTATATCCATTTTTAGTCAACATTTTGCTATAGTTGGAAAAATACAACATAGCCCTAACATAGAGCGCTTTATGATCAGTTCTGAAATCGAACAGTTTGAAAAATATTACACCATGCTTACTGAGTATATGGTTACCTACAGTATGCAAATTGTTGGCGCTATTTTTATCGTCCTCATTGGTTTGTGGATAGCACAAAAGCTTGCCAAATTTGTAGCCGCGTTAATGACCCGTCATAACGTTGACATTACGCTTACTAACTTTGTCAGTAGCGTGGTAAAAGTACTGCTAATTGTAATGGTTATAATTATTGCACTTGGCAAAATAGGTATCAGCGTTACGCCATTTGTAGCAGCCATTGGTGCTGCATCTTTAGGTGCTGGTTTAGCGCTGCAAGGAATGCTCTCTAACTATGGTGCGGGCCTTGCCATTATAGCCACTCGACCTTTTGTTGTTGGTGATACTATTGAAGTTAAAAATGTAAGCGGCCAAGTTAAAACAATTGAGCTTGGCTACACTATTTTAATCAATGAAGAAAAAGTAGAAATCACCATTCCAAATAAGCATATAGTAGGTGAAATACTTCATAACTCATTTAGTTACTCATTGGTCAAAGGTGAAATAGATATAGCCTATAGTGCTTGCTCTGATAATGCGATTAGCCTTATTGAAGACGTACTTAAAGCACACGAATTAGTCGCACAAAATCCGTTATCACAAGTGGGTATTGAACGCTTTGCCGATAGCGGTGTTACAATAAGCTACCGATATTGGGTACCTACCACTAAAATTATTGAAACCAAGCTGGCTATTAATGGCGGTGTTTATAAAGCAATTAATAACGCTGATATTGAAATCCCATTCCCTCAACGCGTAGTTACTATAAATAAAAGCGATATATAGTCATAAAATCCAGTGGGTAATTCAATATTGAATTACCCACATCAATAAACCTCTTTTACTGCGTAAAAACTCCTTATCTGTTTGTTATTTTATCTGTAATATAAAGACTTGGTTAAAAAAGTCGGCTAATCACTCGCTTTAATTACATAATAACAATAATGAGCAATTATGAATCGCAGCCCTTTTTATTTAGGTGATTGGCAAGTCAATCCCCAGTCAAATACTCTTCAGCGTGCAGAAAAAACTAAACAGTTAGAACCAAAAGCCATGGATGTGTTAGTTCATCTTTGCTTCCAAAAAGGCGAAATTGTTACTAGTGACGAGCTATTAGATCAATGCTGGAAAAATGTTGAGGTAGGCGATAACCCGCTGCATAAAACAATTACCCAGTTACGAAAAGCCCTCGGTGATAAAGCAAGTGAACCCACCTACATAGAAACTATTCGAAAGCGTGGTTACCGCGTTATTGCAAAACTTGAGTTTCCTCTAGCTGAAGACATAAAAACAACTGAAAACACATGGCAAGGTGGCTCACCTTTTTTAGGATTAAGCGCCTACAACCCAAGCGATACACACCTATTTTTTGGCCGCAATCAATCTATAGAAACGTTACTCAATAGAATATCGAGCCAAGTTAAATTTGGTCGTGCTTTTTGCTTAATACTCGGTCCAAGTGGCACGGGTAAGTCATCACTTGTTAATGCGGGTATATTGCCTAAATTACTTGATGAGCGAGGTTATAATGGCATTGGGGTGGTTTCCTACGCTCAGCTCGACTTTGCAGACGTCCATCAAAATAGGCTTTTTCTAGATTTAGCTTCCGCACTGCTTGATTGGGATATAAACAACCTACCTGTGTTTGAAGGATTAAGCGCGCAAACACTTGCAGAACAACTAGAGTTGGCAATAGATGACGTAATTAACGCCATACAAGCTGCACTAAGCAAAACCTCTACACAACTTAAAACACCGCAGTTATTTTTATTTATTGACCGCTTAGAAGTACTGCTTTCTTCTCCTTTATTTAGTAGCGAAACACGCAGCCATTTTTTATCGGTTATTGAGCGCTTAGCAACCTCTAAAACAGTGATTCTATTTAGTGCATGTCGTAACGACTTTTATCCTTTAGTGGTTGAACAACCCAGCCTAATGGCAGGTAAAGCTCATGGTGCGCATTACGATTTAACACCACCAAACAGGCACGAACTACAACAAATTATTCGCCTGCCAGCGTTAACCGCTAATTTAACGTTCTCCAATGACCCACAAACCCAAACGCCACTGGATGAAATTCTGTGCGCCGATACAGCTAATAACCCCGACGCACTGCCCATGCTGCAATACACACTGCAAGAACTGTATTTACAACGCAGTGATGATAACGAACTACTGCACAGTGTTTACACAAAACTTGGTGGTATTGAGGGCGCCATAGGTAAAAAAGCAGAAGATATATTTATTGACCTTAGTAATGATCAACAGCAGCAACTTAATAGCGTGTTATCGCAATTAGTTACCCTAAACCCTGATGGTAAAACCATTACTAGCCGCGCAGCCCGCTGGCAAGCATTAACCAACACAAGCCAAAAAGAGCTTGTGCAAGCCATGATCGACAGTCGATTATTTGTATCGCACTTACAAAACCAAGAAGCCTGTTTTAGCCTTGCTCACGAAGCATTATTACGTCAATGGCCGCGCGCAAAACAGTGGATAAGCGATCACAAAGATGCTTTAGCAATAAAAAGCCGCTTACAGCATCAAGCGCAAAATTGGGTAGATGAAGGTAAAAGTAGTGCTTACCTCCTAGCGCCAGGTAAACCTCTACAAGAAGCGCAGCTATTACTTAGCGACAAACTGTTTAAATTAGATGATAACGAGCACGCTCTTATCAAAAGCTCTGTAAAAAAAACAAAAGCAAAAATAAGAGTAAAACGAGTGACCGTTGCTTTATTGTGTTTGCTTACATTTACCGCGTTATTAATGAGCTTTACTAGTTTTAAGGCCCAGCAAAACGCACAAAAAAAGCAGCTTGAGGCAGAAAGCCTGCTTGGTTTTATGGTCGGTGATTTTGCCGATAAATTACGTAGCGTAAAGCGTATGGATTTACTTGATGGTATTAGTAATAAAGCACTTGAGTATTTTACTAATCAAACTGACGAATCAGGTTCACTTTTTAGTTTTAGCGATGATAAAGCACAATTTAACAACCGTTTTCAGTACGCACAAACTCTTGAGGCAATGGGAGAGGTAGCTTATTCTCGCGGTAAAACCATTGAGGCCTTCACCGCCTTTGAAAACGCCCGCACCCGCCTTGAGGCATTATTAAAAATCCAGCCCGATAATTTAGAGCTACTCACGCTTGCGGGTGCCAATGCCTTTTGGTTAGGGCAGCTTAGTTACGATAAAAGTGATTACGCCGCCACTGAGCCATTATTTAAAAAGTACCATTCATATAGCAAAACCATGTATTCGTTAGCACCGAATGATTTTAATTCCATTATGGAGTTGTCGTATTCACATAACTCATTGGGTTCTTTATACACAGAGAAATTTGACTATATAGCCGCGAAAAAAAGCTTTACAGAGTCACTTATGCTTAAGAATAGGGCCATTGAACTAAAACCGAATAGTAAAAATTTATTACGTGATAAAGCAGATACAATCAGTTGGCTTGCAAAAACTGAAGGTAACTTAGGTAACTTTAATGTCGCAATGAATATGCTGGAAAATGCAGTTTCTGTGGTGAAAAAAATGACTAATCACTACCCTGATGACGCCAGTCTTTTTTATATGTCAGCAAATATACATATGCAACAAAGTTATTTACTAAGTTATTTACCTGATAAAAAAATGGCCTATTTAAAAGCTCGCTTTGCGAATGAAATTATAAATGAGGCTTTAAAGCAAGATCCGGAAAATAATGAATTTCAACATATGTATTATCGCTCATTAGCGCAATTGATAATGTTGTCTTATGACAAAAAGATTGATTCAAGGACAGAAAAAATTATTAGCTTCTTAAAATCACAAGGTCTTAATAGTATCAATTCTATCAATACACAAATTAGTCTAATTCACTATTTTATTGACAGAAACTTCCCCCTTAAAGCGCAAGAGTTATTAACGACCCTTGAGAATGATGGCGAATATAAACGGTACATAACCAATAAAATGAAAAATAGAGATAACTTAGCCCCCATAAATATAAACCTACTCAAAGCTAAATTAGCTGCGACCAGCGAACAACGAGAGCAATTTTGCTTAAATGTGCTTAAAGCTATTACTAAAACAGTAAAAATAAACCAAAGTATTCACGTAAAGTACCCGCAGGTACAAGCATATACCTGCTTAAACCGAGCAAACGAAATACCAACAATAACAGCAAGCCTGTTAAAACTAGGCATTACTGACTTTAAACTATAAAACTAAACACAAAGGAAATTACATGACGACCACTATAAACAAAGTCGACATTCAAGTGCATATTGAGTTTAACGATAAAAAAGAGGCTATTTTTAGCTACACAGAAAATGGCAAAGCCGTTGATGGCGGCGGTACAGTAAGAACCGAAACTGCAGGTACTTACACTTTAACTCCTGCTGCAGTTGGGCTAGGCTTTTTTTTCACAGGAGCTACAGTTACTGATAAAATAGGAACATGTGCCCAAGACTTCAGTTATGCACTTAGTGATAACCACCAAGCAATCACTATCACCGATACAGCAAAAAACTCAGGCACTGCGTGTTTAATATTTAACGTTGAATGTAATGATAAACCTTATTCAAGCCCTGACCCACAAGTTATAAATAAAAAAAAATTAATCAACAACGATTAATTATTGATTTTAAATTGCATGGGGCTGATTTATTCCTATGCAATTTATTTATAAACTAACTACCTTTTAGTTAAACACTGACACACTTCAATAAAAACAAGTAAAATCAAATAATTAAAAAAGAAGGTTACCGAAAGGTTTAAAAAATATAAATTAAATAAACTACTAGACATAAAGTTTCATTAACAATAAAAATGAGCAACACCATGTCTAACAATAATGAAAATAGCAGAGCAAACAACGCCGACAATGCTGTATCTGCATTAATGAGCAGCATTTCTAACACCGTTAACAATGAAAAAATAAGCGCTATTATTAATGTCACGAATGTCATGGCCGATGCTATTTTTATTGTTAATGCAGATGGCGTGTTTGAATCAGTAAACCCCGTCGCAGCACGTTTTTTTAACGTGACGTCAGATTTATTAATAGGTAGAAAATGGCATGATTGCTTACAAGAGCAATATCGCGATGACTATGCTTACATGTTTGAAAGTTGGAAAAATAATTATCAAACACCACTCAATCATGGTCCCAAAGAAGTTAAAATAATAAAAAATAACGGCAACTGTTTAGATATAGAACTTTCAATTTCTTGTATGCCTGCATCAACCACAAACAATACACCTTTATTTATTTGTATTATGCATGACATTTCAAAGCATGTTAAAAAGTATAAAGTACTCGAGAACATAGCCAAAATAGATCACCTCACTGGCGTCGCTAATCGCTGCACCCTAGAGAAAACGATTATTAAAAATTGGCAAGAGTGCATCGTAAACAAACAACCTTTGAGTTTTATTTTAATCGATATTGATTTTTTCAAACTGTTTAATGATAGTTTTGGTCATGTTAAAGGTGATAAATGCTTACAAAAGGTAGCGCAAACTATTGAAGCATGCCTACCCTCCAAGGATAGCTTAGTAGCTCGCTATGGTGGTGAAGAGTTTGCTGTTGTATTACCCCGCTCACATATCTCAAATGCAGAAATGATCGCAAAACGTATTCAAGAAAAAATACTCAACATTAATTTTAGAGATATTGGGCTGCCACCAAATGTAAAAATTAGTGTAAGCCAAGGCATTGCGTGTGAATACGATAATCAGTACAGAACATCTGAAGCATTAATATGCGCGGCTGATACGGCGTTATACAGAGCGAAGTCGGAAGGTCGTAATAAATTATGTATAAGGTAATGTACGACCTATATTGATAGAATCTTTATGTACTGAAATAAAAACCGCACTTGGCGGTTTTTATTATTTAAGGGACGCCTAAATGTCGATTAACAACCCTTCGTCTTTTTTAATTTTTTCGATCACCATATAAGTATGATGAGTGCCCACACCAGGTATATCGACTAAGTCACCTAGCACTTGTCTGTACTCTTCCATATTAGAAACACGGATTTTTAATAAATAATCATAGCCGCCTGCCACCATGTCACATTCAACGACTTGTTGTATTCTTAGTATATGCTCTCTAAATACCTTAAATACTGCTGTATTTGAAGCAACAAGCGACACTTGAACATGTGCTACTAAGCTTTGATTAAGCTTTGCTTCGCTAAGCTTAGCGTAGTAGCCTTCGATATAGCCTTCTTGCTCTAATCGTTTTACACGATCAAGACACGGGCTTGCACTCAAATTAACCTGTTTTGCGAGGTTAACATTTGAAATTCTGCCGTTCTTTTGTAGAACGTCTAGTATGGCTAAATCAATACGATCTAGCATGCGTAATCTATTTGGAATTGTCATAACAGAATTTTATGCGGATAAGTTAAATTTATGCCCTGTAAATTATCGTAAAACGCAAAATTTAACCAGCATATTCTGCTGAAATTTAATTAGAATGCACTCACAATATCACTGGTAATTTATTGGTAATTAATTTTACTTTAATTCTTAACACTCCTGAGGGTTGCTTATGTTATTCAACGGCGATTTAACAACGATTTGTCCTATTAGACAAAGAATCCGTGACTTCTACCGCATAGATGAAAATGCGGTTATTGATCATATTTTACCGCTTGCAGAAGTAGGCGTAAAAGCACGAAGTCGTGCCTGGGAAAGAGCCCGCCAGATTGTTTTAAACATTCGTAAAGAGCAAGATGGGCAAGGCGGTGTTGATGCGCTTTTAAATGAATTTTCACTCTCTAGTGAAGAAGGCGTTGTATTAATGTGTTTGGCCGAAGCGCTGCTTCGCGTACCAGACAAAGCAACTCAAGATGTACTGATTCGTGACAAGTTAGCGAAAGGTGATTGGAGCTCTCATTTAGGCAGCAGCGATTCTTTATTCGTAAACGCGTCTTCTTGGGGGTTATTAGTTACCGGTAAAATGGTTAACTACACAGACAAAACGAAAGAACAACAGTTCGGCATGCTTAAAAAGACCATTGGTCGTTTAGGTGAGCCAGTTATTCGTAAGTCTGTAAATTTTGCTATGAAAATTATGGGTAAGCAATTCGTTATGGGTCGTACCATTGACGAAGCAATTGAACGTGCTGCCGATACAGAGCAAAAAGGTTATGTATATTCTTACGATATGCTAGGCGAAGGCGCGCGCACAATGAAAGATGCGAAGCGTTACTTTGACAGCTACATGAATGCTATACACTCGATTGGTAAAGCGGCAAATGGTCGTGGTCCAATTAAGAGCCCTGGTATTTCAGTTAAGCTTTCTGCTATTCATCCGCGCTATGAGTTCACTCATAAAGACCGTGTGATGGAAGAAATTGTACCAAAGTTAAAAGAGCTTGCGCTTGCTGCTAAGAAATACGATATCGGCTTTACCGTTGATGCTGAAGAAGCTGACCGTTTAGATATTTCATTAGATGTCATTGAAGCAGTATTTAGTGATGAAGATCTTGGTGATTGGCAAGGATTTGGCTTAGCGGTTCAAGCGTATCAAAAACGCGCTATTTTTGTAATTGAATGGCTAACAGACCTTGCAACCCGTGTTGGTCGTAAAATGATGGTACGTTTAGTTAAGGGCGCGTACTGGGATACTGAAATCAAAACCACACAACAAGATGGTTTAGAGCATTTCCCTGTATTTACTCGTAAAGCAACAACCGATGTTTCTTACAAAGCATGTGCAATTAAAATGCTTGAAGCGCGCGACGTACTTTATCCACAATTTGCAACGCACAACGCTTACACTGCCGCGACTATTTTAGAAGTAGCGAAAGGCGACAACACCGGTTTTGAATTTCAACGTTTGCACGGTATGGGTGAATCATTATTCGACCAAATCGTAAACGAGGAAAAAATCCAGTGCCGTGTATATGCCCCTGTTGGTCAACACGAAGACCTACTTGCTTACCTTGTTCGTCGTTTATTAGAAAATGGCGCTAACTCATCATTTGTAAACGCGATTGTAGATACAACAAAACCTGTTGAATCATTACTACCAGACCCTGTGGAAACATTGCAAGGCTTGCGTAACAAGTACAATACGCAAATCAAAATGCCAATTGATTTATACGGTGAAGAACGTGCTAACTCTAAAGGCATGGATTTAACCGATATTAACGTTATTACCCCTTTCAAAGAGAATCTTGAAACATGGTTTAACGAGCACCTAATTGAGCAAAGCCAAGTACCAGAGGGCTCATTGGCTGTTAAAAACCCAGCGAACCACAAAGAAATCATCGGCCACGTTAAGTTACAAACTGGCGAAGAGATGAAAGTATTACTGGCCAACGCTGAAGCCGCACTTGAATCATGGTCACAAACACCAGTAAAAGAGCGCGCTAATTTACTGCGTCGCGTTGCTGACATTTTAGAGCGTCATCATGATGAACTAGTCGCTATCTGTATTAAAGAAGCAGGTAAAGTAGCGCAAGATGGTATTGATGAAGTGCGTGAAGCGGTTGATTTTTGTCGTTACTACGCAGCGCGCGCTGAAGAGTTATCTAAAGATGAGCGTTTTGAAGCCCGTGGCGTTATTTTATGTATTAGCCCGTGGAACTTCCCGCTTGCAATATTTTTAGGTCAAGTTGCTGCTGCGATTGTTACAGGTAACACTGTAATTGCTAAGCCTGCTGAGCAAACAAGTTTAATCGCCCTTCGTGCCATTGAACTAATGCTATCTGTTGGTTTACCTGAGCACGTTGTTCAACCGGTTATCGCTCGCGGCTCTGAAGTAGGTAAAACAATTGTTCCTGATGAGCGCATTCAAGCGGTTATGTTTACAGGTTCTACTGAAACAGGCACATTAATTTCTCAAACACTTGCTGCACGTAACGATATTCAAGTACCGTTAATTGCAGAAACAGGTGGCCAAAACTGTATGATTGTTGACTCAACGGCGCTTCCTGAGCAAGTAGTTGACGATGTGATCAGTTCTGGTTTTCAAAGTGCTGGCCAACGTTGTTCTGCTCTTCGTGTTTTATTCATTCAAGATGACGTAGCTGATGGCATTATCGAAATGCTTAAAGGCGCTCTAGCTGAGTTACACATTGGCGATCCATCGTTACTATCAACTGATGTTGGCCCTGTAATTGATGAAAAAGCACTTAAAAACTTAAATGAACACGTTGAGTACTTAAAAGGTAATTCTATACTTCATTACGAATGTAAAATTCCTGATAATACTCAAAATGGCGCATACTTTTTTGCTCCTCGTTTATACGAAATTAAAGACTTATCAGTACTTAAACGTGAAGTATTTGGCCCATGTGTTCATATTGTTCGCTTTAAATCGAATGAACTTGATGATGTGATGGATCAAATAAATAACACGGGCTATGGTCTGACAATGGGTGTTCACTCACGTATTGAAGAGCGCTGTGAGTACCTTGCTAAAATGTCACGTGCGGGTAATGTTTACATTAACCGAAACATGATTGGTGCCATTGTTGGTGTGCAACCGTTTGGTGGCCGTGGTTTATCAGGTACTGGCCCTAAAGCCGGTGGCCCTAACTACCTACAACGTTTAGTAAAAGAAAAAGCATCACCAGATAACGTACAAATGACTAACCTAACGCCTGACGAACTTGATTTACACCACTACAGCGGTGCGAATGAACAAGTTAAAAAGCTAATGGCTAACTCAATGCGCGATGAAAAAATCTGGCGTGCAACACCACTAAACGACCGTGTTTCGGCTGTACGTCAGTTGCTTGCTAAAATCGCGACGGTAGAAATTATCGACGATTTAGCAGACGACTTAGCATTAACATTATCAGAAGCACGTGCACAGCTTAACCGCCTTGAAAAGCACATGCGTAAGTTTACTACCCTGCCTGGGCCAACGGGTGAGTCTAATACACTTCATCTAGAAGCACGTGGTTGTGTAGTGTGTTATGCAGATAAGAGCACATCATTTAACTTCTGGGCATTGTCTATCATCACTGCTATTGCCGCAGGTAATACGGTAATTACTGTAGCGTCTGAGCTGTTTTATGATGAAGCAGTTGCCTTTAAAGATAAATTTATCTCTACAGGTGTTGCAGAAGGTGTTTTCCAAGTAGCTAAACCTAACCAGTTACAAGCTATTTTGGCGCACCCTCATTTAGCCGGTGCGGTAGTTGCTGCTCGCTCGTCTCGCTTGGGCTACTTTAGCCAACAGCTTGCACAGCGTAAAGGTGCTATTTTACCAGTAATTAGCTCTGAGTATTACGATACATTAATCAAACGTCTTATTACTGAAAAAACAATCAGTATTGATACAACAGCATCAGGTGGTAACACATCACTAATGACGCTTGTTGAAGATGATGAATAATTAAGCTAATGCTTTTTAACTAAAAAATAAAAAAGGCACTGAAAAGTGCCTTTTTTATTAGGTAGTAACGTATATATTTGTTAGCTTAATGAAAGATTAATAATAGAAGTAATAAATTTGAAAATAATTCCTGTTGGTCAGTTACTGCCTGGTATGTTTGTGCAAAGCGTTACTAGACAAACTGGCAGTATTAAAATTAAAAATCAAGGCTGGGTTAAAACTCAGGCTGGTATTAATAACCTAATAAAAGCAGGTATTTTAGAAGTAGAAATCGACCCTGATAAAACCCTCATTGAATCAGTCCCTGAAAAAGCTCCTATTGCTGTACCTGCAACAAAAATAAAGCGTGACCCTTGGCAAAAAACACACAGTGCCGAACAAGAAATGGGAAAGGCAAAAAAACTGTATGACGAAGCTAAAACACTGCAAATAAAAGCATTTAAAGATATTAAAGCAGGCCGCGATATAGATATTGCACCATTCAAAGAGCTGGCAAGTGGCTTTATGGACTCTGTTTTTAGAAACCAAGATGCCCTAGCCTGCCTTACCCAAATGCGCCAAAAAGATGCTTACCTACTTGAGCACTCTATTAATGTATCGATATTAATGGGGATTTTCGCTAAACATTTAGGTATAGAAAAAAACATTATTGTTGAACTGACTACCGGCGCACTTTTACACGACATTGGTAAGATAAAAATCCCTGATGAAATACTCAATAAGCCGGGCCGCTTTACCGATGATGAATTTAAAATAATGAAAATGCACTCGCTTTTCAGTAAAGAAATATTAGAAGAGTCTGGCTTAACGGGTATCGCGGTTGATATTGCAGGTATGCATCATGAAAGGCTTGATGGTAAAGGCTACCCGTTTGGTAAAAAGGGCGACGAAATAAGTCAGTACGTACGTATGGCATCAATTGTAGATGTGTATGATGCACTTACCGCAGAACGTGTTTACAAAGCAGGCATGGAGCCAATAAAAGCCTTTAAAATACTAAAAGACGGATGCCCAGATAGCTTCGATCCCGTGCTGCTTAATAAGTTTATTCAATGTATTGGTATTCATCCGGTAGGAACGCTCGTTAGATTATCGAGTCAAAAAGTGGGTTTAGTGACCGAGAGTAACCCCAGTACACCACTAAAGCCTATCGTTAAAACATTTTACAGCGCCAAACATAGTCGCTATACAGAGATAAAAGATATCGATTTATCTAATAAAAAAACCTTAGACACCCTTGAATCAGCGGTGAAACCTAAAGAATATAATATTGATTTAGAACGCTTTTATAAAAACTCAATATTACCCTAAGCAATATTGAGAGCTCAACATTCTACCGAGCTCTCAATATAATAGCTAAACGTTTACTGCGGCCAGTCTTGCAAAGCCTTTAAGCTAAACTCATAACCATCAAAATCAAGTACACTTTGCTCAGGTGTAATCTCTCTTACAGTTAAAGCGCCTATGCTCTCTCCTTCATGTAACTCTCGGCCATTTAGCTTGATCCAACGTTTGTCAGCACTCGATGAATAAATATGCGCTTGATATTTAATACTAGGCAACATTGATTGCAAACCATCTGGTAGTAATTCTACAGGCTCAACACGTGATGACGTTTTTGATGCATGGGTAACTTCATAATCCTGATTTTTTTCGACGTCTTGTATAGCTTGCGCAAACGCATTTTTAAGTGTTGTAGGCACCTCATCAAGCTCAGGATCGCTCATCTGTTGAGATTGGTTGTTACCATTAATTGGCTTACCTAGTACTTTATATTTACTCATATCTAGTTGAGCTGATGCTGTATTTTGACTTTGCCCAAATACCGAAGCGTTCTGTGTATTATTTGGATTGTAATTATTTTGTGGATTAAATACTGGCTGATTATAATTTTGAACTGGCATTACTTGTTGCACGTTCTGCTGATTATAACCCATTGCGCTCGTGACCGGACTCGATGGCATAGGAATATATTGCCCATTAGGCGTTAATAACATTTGCTGTACACCATTAGGTGTTTGCACATGTACAAGTTGCCCTTCAATCGTTGCAGTATTATTTGGAGCTATTTTAGCGGGTTCTAACTTAGCTATTTGCTGCTTTTCAACTGCGGCATCTACTTCTTTAACTTGTTCTTTAGGTGACGATTTTTCGCTTTCAACCACCTTAATTACAGCGGGTTCCGATGTGTTTAATAAAGTAGTACCTTGAAACCACTTACCAGTAGTAAACCCACCAGCTACAGCAATAAAAGCAGCTAAGCTTGTACCAAATACTAACGCTAATCGTCTATAACGCTTTAGTGCTTGCTGTTGCTTTAACTGCTCTGATTGTAAGTCGTATTGCTCAGCACTCATATCTGATTGCTGCGACTGCTTTAGCGCATCTAATAAATAAGACATAACTTACCTAACTATAAAATAAATGAAAGCCCAATGCCTACGGCAAATAAAGCAACGAATGCAAGGCTATATGGTACAAATGACGTTGCTTTGTTGGCCTCATTAACTGGCGCTACAAAATCCATGGGTAATGACTCATGTGCTGATTTTTTTATTATATCGCTATCAACTATCAACTGCTGCTTTGCAAAAGTGCCTACCAAAGCTCGCTCACATACCAAGTTCATTAATCGTGGCACACCACCAGTTAATTGATGAACAGCTTGCATGGCATCCATCGAAAAAATTCCTTTATCACATCCTGCAACATGTAACCGATGCTTTATGTAAGCAACTGTTTGGCCTTGCGTAAGTGGTAATAAATGGTAACGAGCTGTTATTCTCTGGGCGAGTTGCCTTAATTCATTGCGCTTTAAAAGCTCTTGTAGCTCAGGTTGACCAACCAATACTATTTGTAATAATTTTTTATGATCGGTTTCTATATTTGTCAGCAAGCGTAATTGTTCAAGCACATTAGGGGCAAGTAACTGCGCTTCATCAATTATAAGTATGGTGTGCCCACCCGATTTATTATTGGTCTCTAAGTGCTTTTTTATAATATCGGTAAGACTTTTAAGCGTCGCATTATTAGCATCGTAACTAATGTTGAGCTCATCACAAATACTAGCCAATAACTCCAGCTCTGATAGTGCTGGGTTATGGATCATCGCTACTTGCGTGTTTTCAGGTAACTGCTCTAACATACTGCGGGTAATTGTAGTTTTACCAGTACCCACTTCGCCTGTTAATAATACAAAACCACCGTCTTCACCTAATCCGTAGGTAAGGTGTGCTAAGGCTTCTTTATGTCGTTCACTTAAAAATAAGTAATGAGGGTTGGGCGAAATTGAAAAAGGTTTTTCATTCAGGCCAAAATAGCTTAAATACACCGTGATGTTCCTTCGTAATTAAATCACGGCCTATAATGGCAAAAAAACGCACTAAGTGACAACGTTGTAAGCGCTTTATTATTGAAATAACGTAAATTTATGTAAAACAAAAAAATGCAGCGGTTTTAAGGCTGCACTTTCATCTGTCTAATCTTAATATGTAATTTACTCTTCGTAGCGAACTAACCGTAAATACACATTACTAGTTTTGGCATGCAAGCTATTCAACCCACTATCAAATTGATAAACCCATGCAGAGCTCATCGTGCTCACACCCGATGTATTTGACCAATAGTTTTGAAGCTTAGTACCAAAAAACACCTCTTCATTAATGCTCGGCTCGGTGCAACTGTGCTCTAAAATACTCGCCAACTCTTTAATGTTAGGCATTTGCCAATCATCGTAATCTGCGGTTGTATCATTTTTAGCACCGCGTAGTGCCTCTTGCCAAGTAAGAGAAGGTGTAGAGCCTTCGCAAAGTTTTGTATCTGTATTATAAATTTGCCCATAACTACAGCGTTGCCACATAAGACCTGTTTCGGTATCAGACACTGTGCCATCTGTATTTATAGTAAATCTATCTGTCGGCGTTGTGGTATCTGTACCGTCGTAGCACGTTTGCGCCGCTGCAATATTAAAGCTCAAGCTTATAGTTGCTAGTGCATAGAGTAATTTAAATCTCATTATTTTCTCCTAACGGCTTCTAACTAAACGAACATACGCGGTATTTTCTTTTGGATAAGCAAGATCGTTACCATCACTCATATCAATAATGTACGCTTGCGATAAACTTGTACCATCGGCTGCGGTTTGTGAAGTCCAATAACGTAAGTGGCTTAATGCACTTTCACTTGGCATATTGGGGAAAAACACCTCATCAATTAATATGCTTTGCCCTTGCTTACCATAATCAATTAAACCTAAAAGCTCTGTATAAGTAGGTAACCGCCAATTTGTACCACCACAAAAATCTAAGTTATTCACTTCGTTTATATAACTTTGTACTCCACAACTCGTATCATCCGGACAAGTTGAATTGGCTGTACTGGTATCGGTAAAAGTAGTATCGCCTAAATCCCAAAAGTAATGATTTTGCCCCTCACGCAAGCTTGTATTTGGCAATACTCCTGAGGATTCACTTTTTACTTCCCATACAAGTCCAGTAACATTATCGCGTATACAGGTAAAGTCACTACTATCATCACCAACTTCATCCGCAAACTGATTAAGTTTAGTGTAATCAAACGCTAAATTACCTTTACCAACCTTATCTAAGCGGTTTGCATAGCTATCGCGTCCAAGTTCAGCATCTTGCGCTGGAAAGTCATCGCTTTCACAGTTAATGCGTTGGGTGTTGTTATAGCACTCACCAACACCACTATCGTTTATAAGCCCAAGCGCTTTTGGTGATACATCAACAAATAAAGAATCTGTATCGGTGCGTCCTTTTGAGTCGGTTACCGTTACTTCAAAGCTCAACGTGGATTCAGTATCTACATCAGAGGCAAAAAATGTCGTTGTACATTGCTCGCTATTACTTAATGTTTCGCTATTACCGGTAAGTTGTTGCCACTTACACTGATAGGTATCGGTGACAGTTTCGCTATTCGTTGCATCAAGCGTTACTTCTTCAAACTCTTCGACATTTTGATCAGCGCCTGCATTTGCATCCACTAGTTCATTTGTTTTATTAAGCGTCATTGAATATTGAGTACTCGCCTCACCGCCTTCATCATCAGTGACTGTTAGCTGCCAAGACAAATTTACGTTACTTTCTAGTAAAGGATGAGAAAAGCTAAGAGTTGACTCATTAAAGCTAGCAATATCTAAATCAGGACCTGATAGCAGTTGCCACAAGTAACTATCAATTTGGCCATTATCATCAGGATCGCTCGACTCAAGAGCGCTCAAAGTCACCGTATCTTTGTATACAGAAGGAAGTGTTTCAGGAGATGTTTGGGTAACAACAGCAAGAGGAAGTTGATTATTAGAGCTCACTGAAATAGAAATGTCGTCACTAACAGCGCTACTACCGGTGCTTTGATAGCTCACTCTTAAGATTATTTCACTATCAGTTTTTACGTCAGGGGCTGTCAATGTTTGCTCAGCGCCTTCAAGCGGAAAACCTTCTAAGCTTGGGCCGCTAACTTGTTGCCATGAAAACGTACCATCAGCGGGGGAACCTTGTGCTGTGATGGTAAATTCAGTTTTTTCGATAATTTGTAAATCGGTTCCAGCATTAACAGATGTTTCTACAACTGTATTATCGCTATCACCGCCACCTCCTCCACACGCACTCAGCAAACCGCAAGAAATGAGGGGGATTAAAGCAAACGCTTTCATACGCAGCACCTTATTATGTCAAATAATTACTATAGTGTAATTACTAGCAATAAAGATGCCATTAAAGTACTACATATATGTATCTTGATGAATGCGTACAAACAACTTCGTACCGATTTTACTGTAATCTACTTTGTATTCACGCCCATCTAAAGCTTGAATAAATAGTAATTGTTTTTCTTCGCCAAATACATCAGGGCTTCCAACATAGACTATTTCTAAATAGCGATCTTTTGCATCACGGCGGTTTTTAGGTAACTCTTCTTTAAATGGCTCTAAGCCATGTTGAGTCACTTTAATTTTAGGATGAATTTCAGAGTTTACAATCACTAAATCATGCTTTTTATCTTTATGTATTATGGTGTTTCGACCACTTTTTAAAAAGGCTCTCTCTTGACTCATTTTTCTTTCCTACAGTCGCAGCTTAATTATTAATTTGCGACGCTATAAACTGACTAGGCTCGCGCTTCCACTTATTTAAGTTAGCACTAAATGCCCAGATATCTCTATCTAACACACTGGCTGGTAATAATAAATCGTAACCGATTAACAGTTGAAGGTGCTTAGTCCTGTTAGCAAACATAGCTATAAGACCAGTATAGCTTATCCCTTTATGGGATGTGTAATGTGTATCTTCTATTAGCCATTCTGATGGGCAATTGCCATTTTTGCAATGTTTTTGAACAACTTGCATAAACAAATTACGCTGCTCTATTAATAATTTCCCTGCAATTCGAGGCGCTATGCTTGTTAAAAAGTCATCTATGTCGTTTACCTTTATACCAACCGCATTTAATTCTAAGTAATCAAAGCCATCTTCTACTTTGGGTATACCACTGTGATGAAAGTTACTATGAGGCATACACCAAGCTCCGTATTTATGGCAATAAACGAGCTCAGACTCATTTAATATAAGGCTATGATATGGTTCTTGAGTTTTTAAATATCCAATAAAAATAGCGGCAATACACAAGCTCACTAAAAATATTTCAAGTATGCTAATCTCACCCGGCCTCAGTAAATTAAACAACATAATAAAAACTAAACCAATTGCACCTGCAACAAGCACTTCAATTGCGTTTCGCGCACCTTGTGCCCGAAACTTAATGACATTGTTAGGTTTATCCATATTGGTAAAACACCATATAAAAAACAAACATAATAACAGCCCAAATTATGACCTTTCTTGTTGTTATACATAAGTTACAGGTGGTTTTAAATTTCATACATTACCGCTTTTTCCTCAACAAAATAGGAACAATGAATAAATCTTATTTACTTTTACGCTTAACGCACAAATTTATGAGACACATAACCGTCTTTTCCCGGTCTTATTTCGTACAATACATATAATTAATTTTCAGGTATGAAAACGATGTACTCAAGACAGTCAGGTAAAGCACTTTTTCCATTTATTATTACGTTACTACTAATATTTAGCGTTTATTTATATTTACCCGCTAGCCACGGCGAACAAGCCGATTTATCACAAATGTCTACTCAAGTAACAGCTCATACTGTTACTTCTCAGGAAAACGCAGTGATGATAGAAGCGATCGGTAGCGCGCGTGCAAACCAAGCAATCTATATAAAAAGTGCGCAAAACGATTATGTCACAGATATATATTTTAAAGACGGCGACTTAGTCAGTAAAGGACAAAAGTTAGTACAGTTACAGAGCCAACAAGAACAGCTTGCCGTTAAAGAGCTTGGCATTAACTTACGTGAAGAACAACGCCAGTTAGATCGCCTAACCGAACTTTCACGCTCGCAATCAACGGCAAAGTCGTTACTTGAAGAGCAGTTATCTCGTGTTGATGCAACAGAGGCCCAACTAGAAAGCGCTAAAACTAAATTAAACGAAATGACTATTAGTGCGCCCTTTTCAGGCCTGTTAGGTAAGCGTGAAATATCAATAGGTGCTTACGTAAGTAATACAACAATAATCACAACACTTGATGATATTAGTATTATTAAAGTTGACTTTAAAGTACCTGAAAAATATTTAGCACAATTAAATATGGGCATGAAAGTGCTTACGCAAAACGATGCCTACCCAGGACAGACATTTAACGGCAAGGTAACGCATATTAGCTCGCGTATTGATTCGGTTACTCGCAGTGTTGAAGTAACAGCAAGTTTTGCCAATAAATCAGGATTACTTCGCCCTGGTATGTTACTAAATACAGCACTTGAGCTAAGCAGCAACCAAGCTTTAATGGTGCCAGAAAAAGCGGTTATACCTTTGCAAGACAAACACTTTGTTTTTCAAATTCAAGATGGGATAGCTAATAAAATTGAAGTGCATGTTGCTAGCAGAAATAATGGCTGGGTTGCTATCGATGAGGGCCTAACTGATGGCGAGCAAATTGTTACTGAGGGGCTAATAAAAATTCGCTCTGGAAGTAAAGTAAGCGTAAAGGGGTAATACGTGAAAATTACAGATACTAGCGTCAAGCGCCCCGTTTTTGCCATTGTAATTAATTTACTGCTTCTTACTTTTGGACTGGTTGCGTTTACTATGCTGCCACTTCGTGAATACCCGGATATTGAAACGCCGATTGTAAATATCAGCACTGAATACACAGGTGCTTCTGCCGAAATTATAGAAACCAAAATAACGCAAATAATAGAAAATCGAATTTCAGGTATTGAAGGTATTAAAAGTATTAACTCATCGAGTCGTAATGGACGTTCAAACATTACCATTGAGTTTGATATTAACCGCGACATAGATGCAGCATCTAACGATGTACGCGAACGTGTAGCACGTGCACTTGATAGTTTGCCGGATCAGGTACGCCCGCCAGAAGTATCTAAATCAAATAGTGATGAAAGCCCAATCGCCTGGTTTGTATTAAACAGCGAAACAATGGACTCGTTACAGCTCTCTGATTACGCGCAGCGTTTTATTGTTGACCGCTTAGCCGTAGTAGATGGTGTATCTAACGTACGTATTGGTGGTGAGCGCCAATACGCCATGAAAATTTGGCTTAACCGCCAAGCAATGGCCGCACGGGGTATTACCTCAAGCGATATTGAAAATACACTGCGTACAGAAAACGTTGAGTTACCGGCTGGCGAAATAGAATCTATAGATCGTGACTTTACCGTGCGTACTGCCCGTAGTTATAAAGATCAGCGCGATTTTAAAAACCTGGTAATTAAGCGTGGTGATGAAGGTTACTTAGTACGTTTAGGTGAAGTTGCCGATGTACGTTTAGAAGCTGCCGATGACGAAAGCTTATTTCGTGGTAACGGGCGTAATATGATTGGCTTAGGTATTGTAAAACAAGCTAAAGCAAACACACTAACCGTAGTAGATAACGCACGCAGCGAACTTGAAAAAATCAAACGCAACCTACCTGAAGGCACTACAATTCAAGACAGCTACGATTCGTCTGTATTTATTAAAGAGTCTATTAATGAAGTTTACAGCACACTTGCCATCTCTATGGGTTTAGTCGTACTCGTTATATTTTTGTTTTTAGGCAATATACGAGCAACGCTTATCCCTGCGGTCACCGTACCGGTCGCACTTGTTGGTAGCTTTATGTTTTTGTTGGCAATGGGCTACTCAATTAACTTACTAACTTTACTTGCCTTAGTACTGGCCATTGGTTTAGTAGTAGATGATGCCATTGTAATGCTTGAAAATATTCACCGTCGTATTGAACTGGGTGAGCCGCCGTTACTAGCTGCATTTAGAGGCGCGCGTGAAGTAGGTTTTGCTATAGTAGCAACCACGCTTGTACTAATATCGGTGTTTGTGCCATTAGTATTTATGGATGGCCGTATAGGTGCATTATTTACTGAGTTTGCTATGGCGGTAAGTGCTGCCGTATTTTTCTCAAGTGTTACAGCACTAACTCTCGCACCAGCCTTGTGCTCTAAAGTACTTAAAGTATCAGACAAACCAAATAAATTTAGCCAATGGATGGACCGCCAGTTTACTAAAATTGAAGTAAGTTACCGTAATTCACTCTCCACCAACATAACCCGTAAATGGGGTTTAATGGTGAGCTTATTATTAGCTGGCTTTGTTAGTTACTCGTTGTTTTTACAAGTTCCCTCTGAGCTAACGCCAAAAGAAGATCGTGGTACGTTCTTTATTATGATGAGCGGCCCAGAAGGCGCAAGTTACGAAAATAACGCCGCTAATATGGCTAAAATTGAAGAGCGCTTAATGCCTTACTCGCAAGCCGGTGAGCTAAGTCGTGTACTTGTCCGAGTGCCTGGCTGGGGTGGCAGCGGCGGTGTTGCGATTGTGGGTATGGCCGATTGGGATAAACGCAAACGCTCAACGTGGGAAGTAATGGATGAAATAAGCGGTAAAATGCAAGAAGTTACCGATGTTCGTGCATTTGCCATTATGCGCCGTGGTATTGGTGGTGGTGGCTCATCTCGCCCAATTGAGTTTGTACTGCAAGGTAATGATTACGCTCAACTAGCCGATTGGCGTGACCGTATAATTAAGCGTGCTGAACAAAACCCAGGTTTAGTAAGAATCGATCATGATTATAAAGAAACCTTCCCGCAGTTTTTAGTCAGCATAGATAAAAACAAAGCTGCCGATTTAGGCGTTTCGGTATCTGATGTAGGCCGTACACTAGAAACAATGCTTGGCCAGCGCCGTGTTACGACCTTTATTGACCGCGGTGAAGAATACGATGTGATTTTAAAAGGAACAAAAGAAGATTTTACCAATCCTACTGATATTTCAAATATATACCTTAAATCACGAAGCGGTGAACTAGTTCCACTTGATAGCCTTATCAGCTTAAAAGAAGAAGCAACCGCGTCGCGCTTAAACCGTTACAACCGTATGCGCGCAATTACACTAAGCGCCAACTTAGCCGACGGTTATACCCTTGAACAAGCGCTTAACTTTTTAAACGAGGTAGCCGCGCAAGAAAACGATATAGATGGCGCAGTAGATTACAAAGGCGAGTCGCAGCTTTATTACGAAGGCGCATCAGCGATGACCTACGTATTTATACTTGCACTCACCGTTACCTTTTTAGTACTTGCTGCGCAGTTTGAAAGCTTTATGCACCCATTTGTCATTATGCTTACCGTACCGCTTGGTTTAATGGGCGCTATGTTTGGGCTTTGGGCTACAGGACTGACCTTAAATATTTACAGCCAAATAGGTATTGTTATGCTCATAGGCTTAAGTGCTAAAAATGGTATTTTGATTGTGGAATTTACTAACCAATTACGCGATAAAGGCGTTGAGTTTAGTGAAGCAATACTACAGGCAGCTACCCAGCGCCTTCGCCCAATAATAATGACCTCACTTACAACCGTTATGAGCTCTGTTCCTTTGGTTTTTGCTTCAGGCCCCGGCGCCGAAAGCCGTATGGTAATTGGTGTAGTTGTGTTTACAGGGGTTATTGTATCTACCCTGCTGACTCTTTTTGTTGTACCTGCTGCGTATTATGCTCTATCGAAAAATACACAATCACCTGAGTTTTTACAACAAAAGCTGAATAAACAAGCTGCTGAAAAGCCTTTCGAAGAGATCTAATCTCTTTATTGCGCCGTAACCTTGTTGTTGCGGCGCATACAATTTATGCTCGCCTTTAAACTCCATATACATTTTAGGAATACTTATGAGCTCAACAACGCAAGTAGCAACATTTGGTGGCGGCTGTTTTTGGTGTATAGATGCAGCATTTAGACGTGTAAATGGCGTATTAGATGTGAGTTCTGGCTATACCGGTGGCGAAACCGACACCCCAACCTATAATTCTGTATGCTCTGGCACAACCGGGCACGCTGAGGTTGTTAAAGTTGAATTTGACACCACTGTAGTTAGCTTTGAAACACTGCTAGCAATGTTTTTCACTTTGCATGATGCAACACAATTGAATCGTCAAGGTAACGATATAGGCACACAATATAGAAGCGTTGTTTACTATCACGATGAAGCCCAACTAAAGCAAACCAATGAAATGATAGCTCAACTGCAAAGCCATGTGAGTGAGCCCATTGTAACAGAAGTCAGCCCTGCCACTACGTATTATCCAGCAGAGCATTATCATCAAGATTACTATAACGAAAACCCACAGCAGGGTTACTGTAGTATTTTAATAGCACCTAAATTACATAAGTTTGAAACTGTGTTTAAAGAATTCTTAGCTGACTAGCTAATTTGAGCAGTTAAATTGATTAGTTAAACTTAGCTACACATTAAAAAGCCCGACGTAAGTCGGGCTTTTTAATATTAATAAATACCGTTAAAACTGGTAGCTTGCGCCTGCAAAAAAGCGACGCTCTGGCGTGTTGTAGTAATACACTTGACCCGTTGTAAAATCAGTATTTGAATCAACAGCGTTATACTCTTTATCAAATAAGTTTTCTACACGAAGCGAAACTTCAATATGCTCATTTACTTGATAATTACCCGCTAAGTTCCAAAGCGTGTATGATCCTAAACGCGTCACAGCACCTTGTCGGTCACTACGATATTGCATGTCTAAGCTTGCATCAAAAGCACCAAACTGTTTTGCAAGTTCCCAGTTAAAAGTACGTTTAGCAACATTACGTAACTCTGCGCCCGTTTCTTCGTCTTCTGCACTTAAATAAGCAAAGTTAAGGTTGCTATCAAAACCAAAAAACTGCTGAGATAAGCTAAATTCAACCCCTTCATAACGTGCTTCATCAATATTAGCTAATGCAAAGTTTGCATCGTAATCAATTTTATCTTCTATATCGTTTCTAAAAATTGCAACATCAACTTGCGCAATATCAAAGTCCACACTCAAACCTAACTCACGGTTTACTGATTTTTCAGGCTGTAAATCAGGGTTACCATAAAGTGGGAAATATAAATCGTTAAATGTAGGGGCTTTAAAGCCAGTACTTTGGCTTATACGAAATGTTGCATCTTCAGATAAATGATAACCCGCAGCTGCGGTATACGTTGTTTCGTCGCCAAATTGCTCGTCGTCATCTTGGCGAACAGTTAAATTAGCTAATACTTTATCTGCATCGTAGTAAGCACCTACAAACACAGCAAGTACATCTCGGCTGTCTTCAACAAATAGTTGCGAACTATGAGATACATCATCGTTGTACCAATTGATACCACCACTAATGTTAAGCTCATCAGATAATAGGTATTGGCCGTTATAATCAATTTGTGTGCGTTTAGTTATAAAAGTACTTGTTGTTGGTCCAACTGAAAAATCGACATATGTATTGTCTGAATCATCCGTTGCTAGCGCTAAATCAATACTGTGCGTTTGGTTAGTGTAGTTTTTACTCCAACCTGCAGAAAGCTGATAGTTTTTAAAATCATCTCGTTCAATCGTACTGTCGGCTGGGCTAAAGCGACTGTCGTAATCTGCAAATCCTTCACTGTATTGACCTAATAACTTAAAGTCGCCGTAGTGTGCATCAGTATAATTTACTTTAAAACCAAGGTTTTTATTTTCATAGCCATCTTCATCTGGTGCTACGCCTTGCAGTACATCAAAGTTATCTGTTTTTTCAAAGCCTGCATTAAATGCTGTTGTTATATCGCCTGATTTTACAGAGCCTGCCACTTGATAATTTTGGTAAGAATCAGAACCAAACGTAGCACTCACAGATAAGTTATCTGATTCACGCGTTATAATGTTAATTACGCCAGCAAGTGCATCAGAGCCGTAAACACCCGCGCGAGAACCCTTAATAATTTCAATGCGTTCAATACTATTTAAAGGGACATTATTTAATGCTTTTTGACCAAGTGTTGCTGAGCCTGTACGTACACCGTCAATCAAAATTAGCGTATCGCCAGAGCCAGTACCACGAAGTGACACACCTGTATTTTGGCCAAAACCACCGTTTGGATTAACCTGAAAACCAACTCGCGTGCTTAATAAGGTTGGTAAATCGCGTACGTTGCTTGCTTCTATTTCTGCACGCTCAATAACATTTACACTTGCTAAAACGTCATTGATTGATTGCTCAAATTTATTAGCTGTAACGGTTATTTTTTCAATTGATTGCTCTGCGCCAGACACAGAAAATGAAAGCGCAGCAGAAATAGCAACGCCTAAAGTTGTTTTGTTTAACATGATGTCCCCTACCTTTGCCCACCGCAAAGATTTAAGTAAGTAAGATTGCATCAAGGCCGGTCTCCGGACTCAGTAAGCACATCAAAATATGCAATACTTTACCGTTGCGGGGGCAGTGTTGGGCTTGTAGTCATCATGAAAACGCACCAACTTCCCGATTATCCTGCTAAAAAAATCATTACATGAAGTGGCTAGCAAGCACCTTGAAAATATGTCGCTATTGTGAGTATTTTGTTTACAAATGTCAATGGACGTCTATACAGCTAAAAACCTTTAAAATGCAGTTAAGGGCTAGTATAGTTTGAAGAAACGCCATATTTATTAAGTAGCTTCTAAAGTTGTATTTGTGCAGTACGTAAGCTTAGTATTTCATCCATTTTATTACTAGTGATCTTATTTGATTTAGAGTTAACTAAAAAGTGCGTTTCATAAACGGCATCTGGTACGTTACTTTTATAGAGTAAATCCATATTAAAAGTATTTTGATTTTTAAAATATTGGTAAGCAATATTATTTAAAACGCCTACTTCCGCGCGCTTTAATAGCAGCATTTTAACCACATTGAATTCATCAATGGTTAAACTTACTTGATGTTCCTCACTTAAAAATTCGGCATCTGTATTAAATCCAGCAAATTGATACGAGTACCCCAGAACCCCAACCTTTGTTAATGACGTAATGTCGTCAAAGTAAGCTTGCTCATTTGTATTTTCTTTAAGCGTATAAAGCTCATTTTTGGTAATGGTATAAAATTCGGTTTTTTTAATATTCTCTTGCGCTGATTGTGGGATCCATTGCAGTGCCATTAAAAATAAAACATCAAAATTATTTTTTTCAACTGACAAAGCAAGCCTTTTTACAGGTAGAGACTTAAGTACGAAGTTAAACTCCTGCTGTGCGCCGTTTAAAATCTTAATAAACTCAGGAGCAAAACCCTGCTTTTTTTGCGCATTAATAATAATGGGAAAGTAGCCATCTTCAACCAGTACATCAATATCAACTGTTTTTGATAAGCTTGGTTTGGTAAATGTAAGCAAAACAAATAACAAAAATAATTGATGAAGTTTCATTTTAATACCTTCTAGTGTGAAGTACTTAATTGCATGTGATTAAATATAATAGCTTAAATATCAAAAAGAAGATTAATACATACGGGAGTATCTAGGCAGCAAAGAGGGATAATAGTGAGATATTTAAAAAGAGTAAGTAGCTTCAATCTGTCTGTAAGTATAAACAGATTAAAGCATGCTTAATTTAAAACTATTTATTAATTAATCGCGGAAATTTTTAAACTGAAAAGGTTGACCTAGCTCAGCACTGCGCACTACTTGCATAGCCTCTTGAAGATCGTCACGTTTTTTACCCGTTACACGTACTTCTTCGCCTTGGATAGCAGCTTGAACTTTAACTTTAGAGTCTTTAATGGCTTTAACTACTTTTTTAGCCATGTCCTTTTCGATACCCTGCTTTAAGCCAACGTTACGAAATACATTTTTACCTGCACGGGTAATATCTTGAAGCTCTAAGCTTGATACATCCATACCACGCTTAGATATTTTGTTAGCTAAAATATCAAATAATTGCATAACCTGAGAGTCTGCTTCAGCTTTAAGCTTAATTGTTTTGTCATTTAGCTCAATAGATGCATCAACGCCTCTAAAGTCAAAGCGAGTCTCTAGCTCACGATTTGCATTATCAACTGCGTTTTTAGCTTCGTTCATTTCTACTTCAGATACAATATCAAATGAAGGCATTGGTTTGCTCCTAACTATTTAATCTTAATTTTATGTGGTAATTATAACGCTAAAATTATAAATCTTTACATTTTTCTGCATCTTGTTCAGGTGCGATATTAAATTAGTTTGATATACTTGCGCCTCTTTTTTAAGCGATTTTAGGATTTGTCGTGACAAGGCGTGTTTATCAAGCAATTTTTTTAATCAGCATAGTAGCTTTTACCTTTTTATTTGCCAAAGAAATAAAAGGTGGCGTTGTAAATTTATTTCCTCATGTTGATAAAGTCGCCCATTTTGGGATTTTTTTTATACTAGCCATAATAATGGATAAAGCGTTTAAGCTTCCTTTATATGCGCAAATACTTTTATTGGCTGGTTATGGCGCCTCTATAGAAATAATGCAAGACGCACTTCCATATAGGCAAGCATCACTCGGTGATTTTTTTGCTGATTTTGCAGGTGCCGCAAGCTACTTTTTACTTAGAGTAATTTTTACACCTCGAAAAAAGAACCCATATGGCTAATATTTTAATTGTCGGCGATGGTGCTATTGGCTTGTTACTTAGTCATTTTCTAAGTGCGTCGCATAATGTCAGTGTTTTAACTCGCAAAAGCCCAACAAATACCCGCTTTTATAGTCGAGGTAAGGGTGCATCTAAAAAAATTGACGCACACTTTATTGCATTAAATCAGCTAAATAAAGCGGCTGAATTTGATGTTGTTTTATTTACCGTTAAAGCCTTTCAAGTACTTGATGCATTTACGCAAATAAAGCCTCTTCTACCAAGTCATTGCTCTGTTGTACTTTCGCATAACGGAATGGGTAATGTTGATGAGGTAAATAGCCAGCTAAGCACTCACCAAGCACTCTACTTTTTAACGACAAGCATAGCGGGCTTTAAATCAAACCAATACATTGTGCAGCACACTGGTGAGGGACAAAGTGTTATTGGTGCTTGTAATGAATTAGCTTTTCAAAATAGCGCGCCAATAGCTGATATTTTTAAAGTAATACCCAGCCTAAAGTTTACTAATAACATTCAGCAGCTTCGTTTTGAAAAACTACTCGTAAATATTGCCATTAACCCATTAAGCGCTTTAAGTAATGTAAAAAATGGTGAGTTACGCGCACCTAAGTACAACGCTATAATTTTTAATGCACTCACTGAAGCATGCAATATAGCAAAGGTACAAGGGCTTAATATCCCATTGATTAAAGCACTTAATACCGCTTATAAAATAATGGAATTAACGTCTGACAATTACTCTTCAATGCAGCAAGACGTCGCGCATTGCAGAGAAACTGAAATATCAGCTATATGTGGCTATATTAGCCAACAAGGCAAACTTCACGGTATTCCTACACCTTACAACGATGAGTTGTTTGTCAAAATTCAGGCAAAAAAAAGCGTGGTATAAACCACGCTTATATAAATTCTTAACTTTAAGACGACAAACCTTATGGGCGGTAAACTTTTACCGTTTCAAAGCCTTGTTCGTGCAGCATAAGTGCCTGTAGTTGGCTCATTACGCCTCGATCACAATATAAATAGTAGTCGGTGTCTTTTGGTAAATCACCAAACTTAGTCGCCAGACGGAAGAACGGTAAATGAACCACTTCAACACCGTCGATTGCAAGCGGTGCAGCTTCTTCTTCTTCTGGTGAGCGAATATCAACTACCACAGAGCCTACAGGCAAATCAGCAACCGATTCAGCTTCTTTAAGTTCTTGTTTGGCTTCTACGTCAATATCACGCACGTCCATTATACGTGCGTTGTTTACAACGGTATCAAGTACATCAAAGTCGAACTTTTCTTCTTCACCAAGAATAACGTCTATTTTGGCTTTAACCGTTGGCTTTTTAGAAATAACACCACAGTATTCAGGCATTGTTTCTGCCATTTCGGCCGTACCAATTTGACGAGCAATATTAATAATTTCTTGCTTATCGTGTTGAATAAGCGGGCGTAAAATAAGCGTTTCAGTAACACGGTCAATCACGCTTAAATTCGCTAATGTTTGACTAGATACTTGGCCAATACTTTCGCCAGTGACAAGTGCTTGAATGTTTAACTTTTGCGCAACCACACTCCCTGCGCGCATCATCATACGTTTAAGTACAACACCCATTTGACTGTTTTCAACGTTTTCTAAAATTTCAGCAACAACAGGTTCAAAATCAACCGTTACAAATTTAACTTTATGTGTAGAGCTGTATTTTTTCCATAAGTAGTAGCTTGCTTGCTTAACGCCAATTTCGTGCGCTGCGCCACCTAGATTAAAGAATAAAAAGTGTGTGCGTGCGCCTTTACGAATCATTTGGTAACTTGCTACGCCAGAGTCAAAACCACCAGACATAAGCGAAAGCACATCTTCTTGAGTTGGCAAAGGAAAACCAGCCATACCAAAATGTGTATGAGAAACAATGTAAGCTTTATCGTCTTTTACTTCTAAGCGTATTGTTACTTCTGGGCGGCTAAGCTTTACGCTTGCGCCTTCAATATGCTGATTTAATCCACCACCAACATAACGCTCTAAATCAGTTGAGGTAAAATCGTGTTGCCCTATGCGCTTAGCACGAACACAAAAGGTTTTACCTACAATAGTATGACCAACTAAAGCGATGGTTTTTTGATAAATATCATCAAGAGTTTCGAATTGTGTTTCGGTTACTTCAATAAATTGAACAATGCCAGGGATGCGTTTAAGGCTATCGATAAAATCAAGGCGAACTTGCGCGTCTTCAAGCTTTGTAACAACTGAAATGTTATCCCAGTTATTTCTTACTTGTACTTTTTCGTCAACACGGCGCAATACAATTTTAATGTTATTTTCTAACACTTTAGTAAAGCGTTTACGGACTGAACGGCTTTTAATGGCTATTTCAGGATGTAGTTTGACGATAAATTTAAGCATAGTTCACTCTTAGACTGCGGGAATTCGCGCTCCCAGGCATTTGGCGCGGGATTATAGCAAAAAATTCAGCGCCTAGGAAATAGCCTATTACTATCGATTAAACTACAGCTAGGGCCTGTTTATCTTTCGAGGTTAAATTTGCAGCAGTGTGTTTGGTATTTAGGCAAGGCAGAGCCTATGTAGTGTGGTTATTCCCCATAAATAGGCGATAACGTAGCATAAATACCAAACAAGCGCTGCCCAAAGGGTTTAGCCTAGGGGCGATTAACTCTTTGTTGCTTGGTTTTTACTTAGCCCACTAGGTTACAAACCTCGCGTCGCGATTTAATCGCCCCTAGATTGAACAAATTTTAATCCTGAAAGGTCAACAGGCCCTAAGGCTTGTTGCGCTAATTCAGTATATTTTTCACGTAGCAGGTTCATTTTATCAATGCTTTTATCGGTACTGTACGCTCTAAATAATGTAAGTACTTTTAAAATGCCATGATATATATCTTGCTCAGCAAGCGTACCACTTGGCCTACGGGCTTTAATATAAGGCGTCCAAAAACTAACCGTTAACTTTAATGTATGTGCTAAATCAATGACATCTTGCTCATCAATAGCAATCATTTCACTATCGCGAAGTCCTAAAATAATTTTACGAACTTGCTCTAACAACTCTAACTGAAAATCAATATAAGCTTGTTTTAAATCAGCATCTCTAGAGAGAATATCCCCGAGATTATCGTAAAAAAAATGATAGCGCCACATCAGCTCAAATAACGAATCTAGGTAAGCCGTTAAATGATTAAATGCATCATCATCTTTATTAATAGGTTTAAAGTGAGTATTTAAATGATCGCGATACAGCGCAAAAATATGACGGATAATGTCTTCTTTATTTTTAAAGTGATAATAAAGATTACCCGGGCTCATCCCTAAGTTTGATGCAATATGATTTGTCGTTATTGCACGCTCACCATTTTCGTTAAACAACAAAATACTGGTGTGTATTATTTTATCCTTGGTATTCATATGCTAATACTCAAATTATCTATAGGCTACATTACACTCAAAAGAGGTAAACAGTATAAACAAATATGAATCATTAAAACACTCCCACCATGGACTGACCTGTTTAAAGAAAGTAAGTGTTTATATGCTTTTTTAGCTAGGCTGCTTTGTGGCATAAACACTGTTAAACTAGCGCTAAAATAATAAATAGTGAACATTATGAAAGTTATTGCAATTTACCCTGGCACCTTTGATCCACTAACTAATGGGCACACAGACCTTATTCAACGTGCAGCTAAAATGTTTGATACTGTATTAGTTGCGGTTGCTAATAACCCAAGTAAAAAACCCTGCTTTAACCTTGAAGAACGTGTTGAGCTTGCAAACACTATTTTAAGCCACATAGATAATGTTAAGGTGATTGGTTTTTCTGGTTTATTGGCTGATCTTGCACGCGAGCACAATGCTAATGTGCTTATTCGCGGTATTAGAGCTGTATCTGATTTTGACTATGAATTTCAATTAGCTAACATGAACCGCCGCCTGAACCCCGACTTAGAAAGTGTATTTTTAACACCCGCAGAGCGAAATTCATTTATTTCATCAACACTCGTTAAAGAAGTAGCTCGCCACAATGGTGATGTAAGCGAGTTTGTAGACCCTGTAATTGTTAAAGCGCTAAAAACTAAATTGGGTTGTGGTAGCAGTTAATAATAAATAAGGCCTGTTAGCACTGAAATCCATTACTAATAGGCCCTTTTATTAAACACTTTATTTAGCTTTCCTTCTAACCAAGTAAGTTTTAAAACATCTTTACCTATAAAGAAAACTAAAACCATGGTCAAATCTGTAAAATTTATACCTACTATGTACACCCACCAGAACCACCAAAAATCATAATGGTGCATAACATCATTATCTATATACATTGCAAAAAATAGTAAGGTGTTTATACCTAAACCAAATAATAAATAAATGTATATGCTGCTAATCTTTATAAAAAAACCAGATAAAATAATAACAAATAGAGTAATAATATCGAATAAGAAAAAATCGAAGTAAGTTATTGCGTCCATATCAATAAACATACTAGAAGAGTAAGAAAGTGCCATGATGAAAGATAGCCAAACAATGCTTTTATCTGCGCTATTTATAGAGCTTACTAAAGAATATAAAAAAGCCATCAAAAAGCCATCAAAAAGCCCCACTGTACAAAAATACCTATATAAAACGAGATATTTGTATTTAAAAGTAGCTCAACCATTTTACTCCAACACTAGATAAAAAATTATTATACCGCTTTACATATTACGGCAACATCAAATAAAGGCACAAAATCACTCTTCTTTTAAGTTGATTTTTACTGCCTCAGCGATTTAAATGTAACTTTCTAACACTCTTCAAGAGCTTATTTAAGCCTAAAACATCCTTGTTGATGATCAACACCAATGCCATTGTAAAATCGACAAAATACATTCCAAAAATATAAATAGTCCAAAACCACCAATAGTAAAGAGTACCTGCAATTTCAATATCGTAGTGCATACCTAAAAATAAACATGCATTAATAAAAAGGCCTACAATTAAATAGGAGAAAGCAATTGGTACTAATTTTTTATATATAAATCGCCAAAGTATCAGGGCGCTGATAGTAGCAAGATCATAATAGAAGTAATTTAGATGAGGACTTTCAATAAGTGGATCCATAAAAAGGCTAGATATATATGAAACCATCATTATAAGTGAAAGATGCGTTCTACTTTTATCATTTTTATTAATACTCGATGATAGGTTATATAAAAATGCGATTAGGAAGAACCATGTAAATAGTATTGCTACGTTATATCCTAAATCAACCAGAGCCCAAAGTATGTCAGCCACTAATATTATTCCTTCTCATAATACTATTGTGGAACCATGTTTTAATTGCAGCTAAAGCTAAAAAATCTTTGTTTATAAAAAATATAGCTAGCATCATAAAGTCGGCTAAATTAACAACAATTGAATAAAAAAACCAAAACCACCAAGGTTCGTAATTATTATAAACTGACACATCTATATACATACCAAGAAATAATGATGAGTTTATAGTCAACCCTAACAACAAGTAGCTCGATATAAGATTTTTAATAATGAAAAACCTTAAAATAATGATGGCTAAAATAGTTGTTATATCAAACAAAAAGAACTGAAGGTACGATATGTGTTGTATATCGATAAACAGGCTTGAGGAGTAAGAAATTGACATAACAAATGATAACCATACAGCTTCTTTTTTAGGTGTGTTAATACTTACAACTAATGAGTACAAAAAAGCCATTAAAAAGCCCCACTGTACAAATGCTCCTATGTAAAAAGAAATTGCTGGATTAACTAGAATATTATCCATTATTTTTGAGATTTTTATTGAATACTAGTGAAAGAATCATTAAAACATCGAACATATTAACGCCAACAGAATAAACACTCCAATACCACCAAGGCTCATAGTTATATAAGACGTATAGATCGTAATGTAATATTAAGGTAAGCACAGCATTTATTATTAACGCAAAGATGATGAAGTGAAAAGCTATAGAGCGGTGAAGTACTTTAAAGTACTCTAAAATTAACAAAGCTAAAATTGTAATAAAATCGTAGAGCGCCGAGTTTAAATATAAACTGTCTAATAAGCTTATGTAACCACTGGAAATATATGAGCAGAGCATAAGCGCAGATAAATAAACAGTGGATTTATTTTCTTTATTTATAGTAGAGGCCAAACAATACAGGAAGGCCATTAAAAAGCCCCATTGAGTGAAAGCTTGCATATAAACCATTAGGGGTTCAGTAACATACATTTAAGCTAGGTTACTTTGTGTGTATCGTTTGACTTGAAGTAGCTGAGGATTTTGTTCTTTAATTTGTGAAAACCGAGAAAGTCTCTATCTACGATAAGAGCAATAATCATAATAAAATCTATTATATTTACTCCAAATGTGTATAAGTCCCACAAAAACCATGGTTCTCTATTGCCGTTTAAATAAAGGTCATTATATATACTTAGACTTAATGTCGAGTTTATGAATAACCCAATAATTATGTAAATAAAAGATCGAGTTGTTTTTCCAAAAAATGAATAAGTCAGAAAAAGTGCAAAAATAGTAGCATAATCATATAGAACCCAATCTAAATAAACTGAATTTTCAATTGAAAGCCAAGTAAATAAATAGTCCGAAGCTGAATAAGACACCATCATGATAAAGGAACTGAGTAATAAGGTAGTTTTTCTTTTAATATCTAACGCAAATACAAAAACATTAAAAAAAAACGCCATTAAAAAACCCCATGTAGCAAAAGCTGACAAGGAAAACAAACCAAAAAACTCAGTTATAAACATCAACGACCTTTTTAAATATTACTTGGGCTTAACAGGGCTAAGATCTACTAAAACACCACCACGTTGAATTTCAGCACTGGCGGCACTCATCGCCTCTTGAGAGATGCTTACTGTATCAGATTGCAGGGTTTTAGGGCTAGCAGTTTGTTCCATTGCAGGCTTTAATTGTTGTGTTTTGTTGTATGCTTGCATTTGTACTTGGCTATTAGCTGAAACTTGCATGTGATTGATCCTTGTAAAAGTTTTAATTATATTTGGTGCAACTTTTAACCACATTATTATGTAGATAAATGCATCACCTGTTTAAAGTAGTGATAGCTATTTTGCTATCTACCTTATACAAAGCAACCAATGTGCCAACTTTTTTTGACATCTTAAAACTCACTCAAAACATACTTATATAATCAAACCAAACAGCTCCGACCAGTTTACTACAAACATAAAAAAACGCACAGGGATAACCGTACGTTTTTTGTATCCAGGGAGTTTAAGCTACGTATTTACACGGGATCTCCGCACGTGTACTTAGCTTCAAAATATATTCCATTGCTACTTCGTCACAATTTTCTTTACGAAGGCAAAGTTCACAATCTTTCATTACTTTTTCAGGCAAAGAGTCTTTGCTACAAAAAGTAAAACGTTGTTGTTCAAAAAAATCTGGTACGCGTGTTAATACAATAACTCGGTTAAGTGCCAATTTTTTGGCTTTAGTAAGTAGATGATCTACAAGCTGTCTACCCTGCCCCGACACTTTACTTTTTGGGTCTATACCCAATGAGCGTATTTCAGCAAGGCCGGTATCGTAAATGTATAACGACGCACAGCCCGACACTTTTCCATTTATTTCCGTTACTGCAAACTCGTTAATAGAGTGCACCATATCGCTTTTTGCACGAGGCAGGTTTTCACCTACCGTTGCCCAATGCTGTATAAGTGTGGCAATTGCTTCTACATCATCTAAATTTGCATCACGTACCGTTATTTGCTGTTTTTTTTTGGCTTCTTTAACAGCATTAGTTACTTGTTCAATAGACGTCCCACCAAGGGCTTTACGTGCTTTTATACATGCATCAATTTCAAGTACTGGGTAAACATCGTCTTCAAATACAGTGTTTACTGATTTGTACTGCTCAAGCGATAGCTCTTCAAGCGTTTTACCTTCGCTAATCGCAAGCTGTACAAGTACACCTACAATGTGATGCCCTTCTCTAAATGGCACACCTTTAGCAACTAAGTAATCAGCAAGTTCGGTGGCATTTGCATGCCCTCCTTTTGCTGCAGCAAGTGTCTTATCGCCGTTTACTTTAACGCCTTTAATACATGCTTGCGCCATATGAATACATGCAAGCCATGTTGGCATAGCGTCGAATAGCCCTTCTTTGTCTTCTTGCATATCTTTATTGTATGCAAGTGGCAGCGCTTTTAACGTCATCATCATAGCGCTAAATGCACCAAACACACGTCCGGTTTTACCGCGAATAAGCTCGAGTGCATCAGGATTTTTTTTCTGAGGCATGAGCGATGAGCCTGATGTTACGTTATCAGCAAGCTCTATAAATCCGGCTTCACCCGAATTATAAAAAATCAAATCCTCTGACATACGAGATAAGTGAATCATCGAAATAGACGCACAACTTAAAAGATCTAAAACAAAATCACGATCAGATACACCATCAAGGCTGTTTTTTGTAGCCGCTGTAAAACCTAGCCCATGCGCTAATGCTTGGCGATCAATCGGATAAGCTGTACCTGCTAATGCACCACTGCCTAATGGGCAAAAATTCATGCGCGCTTTAGCATCTTGCAGGCGGCTTTCATCACGCTCTAGCATCTCTACATACGCCATACACCAGTGGCTAAACAATACTGGTTGTGCGCGCTGTAAGTGCGTGTAACCTGGTAATATTGTGCCAAGCTCTCGCTCTGCAAGCGCTACAAACTCGCCTTTAAGCTGTGCAATAGCATCTAGTAAATGGTCAGCCGTATCACGGCACCATAATCTAAAGTCGGTGGCAACTTGGTCATTACGGCTTCGGCCTGTATGTAATTTTTTAGCTAAATCACCTACTTTTTCAATTAGAGCTGCTTCAACATGTGAATGAATATCCTCTGCACCTGAAGTAGCTACCGCTTGTGGATCTGCTTTAACTTCTTCAAGCAGCTCATTTAATGCAGCCACTAATCTTGTGTGCTCGTCACTTGAAAGTACACTTACCTGTTCAAGTGCACCAGCCCATGCCACAGAGCCAATAATATCTTGCTCTGCTAACTGGTAGTCAAAGGGAAGAGAGTCGTTAAATTGCTTAAACGCCTCATCTGGACCCGTAGAAAAACGTCCGCCCCATAATGCCATGAAATCTCTCCAAACCCTGTAGTGCCCCTTTTATGAGGGGCGTAATAAATTACTTTTTAGCGAGTGCTGAAATTCTGCTTGAAAGCGAGAATAAACGAATAAAGCCTTCAGCGTGTGATTGGTCGTACACATCATCTTCGCCAAATGTAGCAAATGCTTCGCTGTATAAGCTATTTGGTGACTGCTTTTGAACTGCAGTTACTTGGCCTTTGTATAGCTTAAGTACCACTTCACCTGTTGCCACTTTAGAAAGTGCTTCAGCACCGGCTAAAATAGAATCTTTAAGAGGCGTAAACCAACGGCCGTCGTATACTAAATGTGAAAACTCACCACCGAGTACTTCTTTCCACTTACGGCTTGCTTTATCAAGCACTAGCTCGTCAATGGCTTGAAGCGCTGCCATAATGACTGTGCCGCCTGGCGTTTCATAACAACCGCGTGACTTCATGCCAACTAAACGGTTTTCTACAATATCAACACGTCCAACACCATGAGGCGATGCAATATCGTTTAATTTAACTAAACAATCGTAAGGTTTAAGCTCTACGCCATTTACAGCAACCACTTCGCCTTCAACAACTTTTAATGTTACTAGTTCTGATTTATCTGGTGCTTGCTCTGGAGAGTTAGTCCAAGTCCATACTTGTTCAGTTGGTTGACACCATGGGTCTTCAAGCTCACCACCTTCGTGCGAAATATGCCATGCGTTAGCATCACGGCTATAAATTTTTGTAGCAGATGCTGAACACGGAATGTCACGCTCTGCTAAGTAATCAAGTAATGATTCACGGCTCGATAAGTCCCACTCACGCCATGGCGCAATTACTTTTAAATCAGGGGCTAGTGCTGCAAAACATGATTCAAAACGAACTTGGTCATTACCTTTACCAGTACAACCATGAGAAAGTGCATCAGCACCTACTTTACGTGCAATTTCAACTTGTGCTTTAGCAATAATTGGGCGCGCCATAGAAGTACCTAATAAATAAGTACCTTCGTAAATTGAGCCCGTTTTAAGCGTTGGGTAAATGTAATCACTTACCATTTCATCTTTTAAGTCAACTACGTAACATTCAGATGCACCAGAGGCAATTGCTTTAGCTTCTACGCCTTCAAGTTCTTCAGCGCCTTGACCTACATCGGCAACAAACGCGATTACTTCACAGCCGTAGTTTTCTTTTAACCATGGCACGATAGCCGACGTATCAAGACCACCAGAATAGGCTAAAACGACTTTTTTAATTGAACTCATAGGTGTTCCTTAACAAAATTTGGATTTAGTAATGTAACTAGCAGAGCATTTTGCGCATGCATGCGATTCTCTGCTTGTTGAATGATTTTTGATGCTGGACCATCCATTACCTCAGAGGTAATTTCAAATTCACGGTGTGCCGGTTGGCAATGTAATACCGTAGTCGCACCTGTTTGATCTAGCAATGCCTGGTTTAATTGATAAGGCATGTATTTTTCTTTTACTTGCTCAAGCGGCGTTGTATCACCCATTGATACCCATGTATCTGCGTATACAACGTTTGCACCAACCGCAGCTTCAACTCTATCGCTCACCATGACTGATGCGCCATTCATTGCTGCAATTTGCTCTGCTTTTTTAAGTATTTGTGAATCTGGCGAACACCCTTTTGGTGTTACAGCAACAAAGTCAGTACCTAGCGTTGCGGCAAGTAACATCAATGAATGAGTCACGTTATTGCCCTCACCTAAGTAAGCTACTTTAAGCTGACTCACATCGCCATGTACTTCTTGGAGTGTTAAAAAATCAGCAAGTGCTTGGCAAGGGTGGTACAAGTCACACAAGCTATTTACCACTGGTACCGATGAATATTCACCTAACGTGGTTAATGTGCTGTGCTGATTTACACGCGCCACAATACCGTCGGCCCAAGTAGAAATATTAAGTGCAAAATCTTTAATTGATTCACGTGCACCCATAGCGCCATTTTGCTGATCTAAATAAACAGCATGACCACCAAGGCGATTAATACCTATATCAAACGATAAACGTGTACGTAAACTTTGCTTTTCAAACAATGTTACGATTGATTTACCCGATAATACTTGGCTGTATTTTTCTGGCTTTGCTTTTATATCTTGCGCTAACTTTAATAAATTAAGTGCGCCTTTTTGGTCTAATTCTAAACCTGTTAAAAAATTCTCAAACATAATAAACCTATGGTGTAATCTTTGTTCCGACATGCTCACCTTGCAGCAGAGCAGTTAAATTTTCTGGCTTTTGCCAGCTGGAAATATACACACCGCGTCGTAAATGTTGGGCAGCGTGAAGGCTGGTCTTAACTTTGACCTCCATCCCGCCCACAATTACTCCATCTGTAATTAAAGTATCAATGTGTTTTGTGTCAAGTTGATGTAACGGTTGTTTATTTGCGTCAAGCACCGCTTCTACATCCGTCATAAAAATTAGTTCTGCATTTAAATTACTGGCAATAGCCGCTGCAGCTTCATCTGCATTTACGTTGTACCACAAGCCTTGTTCATCAAAGCCGATAGAGCTAACAATAGGTAAACGAGAAATTCTAAGTAAATCATTGATGATAGAATCGTCGTTACTTGTGCATTTACCCACTAAGCAAAGCGCTTTTAATTTTTGGGTTGCAGTCACACCCGCCTCAAAAAGACTTAAGCCGACAGGCTTATGCCCTGCGCTTATAGCTTGAGTCATTAATTGTTTATTAGCGCAACCTGCAAGCGCACCCACTATATAAGGCATTTGCTCTGCTGGACTAATACGTAAACCTTGGTGTTTAGCACTAGCAAAACCCGCTTGCTTTAGCCATGTATCTACTAAAGAACCACCGCCATGAACAATGACAAACTCATCATTTTTTTGCTCGCTTAGCACGTCAAATAACGCTTTTGCTGCATTTTCTGTATTAAGTACTGCACCACCGAGTTTAATAACCCACGTTTTTTTACTCATTTAAAACGCTCCTTTTAAGCCCGTAGTGTGATCTAAATTCATAGAAATATTAATACACTGCAAAGCTTGTCCAGCAGCGCCTTTTAATAAGTTATCAATGGCAGACATTACAATTAACTGCGTGCCTTGTTGCTGCCAGCCAATATCAACAAATGGTTGCTTAGCAACACCTTTAATTGAAGGTATTTTATCGCCTAACAAACGAATTAATGGTTCGTTAGCAAGCACTTGATAAGCCGATGCAACGTTTTCCTTGGTAACGTCAGGCTTAAGTTGTACATAAATAGTTTCTAAAATACCGCGCGCAAAGCTACCTAGATGCGGTGTAAATAATACTTTGTGGCCAAGGTTTTGTTCAATTTCAGGACCGTGGCGATGGTTAAACAAACCATAAGGTGCAAGCGATACCTCACAAAAATGTGTTCCTACACTCGCTTTACGCCCGGCCCCCGTAACACCCGAAACGGCATTAATGATAATACTTTCGCTGCTCAATAAGCCTGCTTGTTTAAGCGGTTTAAGTGCATTGAGCGCCGCTGTTGGGTAACAGCCTGCAACAGCAATTAGCTTTGCGTTAGCGATAGCATCACTGTTCCACTCTGCTAAACCGTAAGCCGCTTCATTTAAAAGCTCTGGGTGTTGATGCTCAAAACCATAATAAGTAACGTAATCATCATTATTTGCTAGGCGATAGCCACCAGATAAATCAAATACTTTTTTACCTATAGCTAAAAATTGAGGCGCTAAATCAACACTTACTTTGTGATCGGTACATAAACACACATAGTCAGCATCACTTTGAATGTCATCAAAAGCTGATGCACTAAGAGGAAGTAAAGGACAATCTAGTAAGCCAAGGTGCTCTGGGTATAAATCACTTAGTAATTTATTTTTATCTAAGCTACCCTCAGATACATAACAGCCTGTTAAGGTAAGGTTTGGATGATTAGCAACTAAGCTTGCTAACTCTGCGCCGCTATAACCGCTTGCGCCAATAATAACTACATTCATTGATTACTCGTTATTTTAAAATTTACTGCTAAATATATATGTTGTTCGCTTAAACTAGCTAAGACGCTAAATTAAGACTTAATTTAATGAATTTGTAGATTATCGTCGCATTATTTTCATAGCTTTACTTTAATATATTTATGCTTAAAAAGTGAATTGATATTCATCATAAATACTTTTATATTGTTATGCAATTAAATTGAATAATAATTTTGGATTTTTTTATGCCTTTGCCTTCGTTTATTTCTATGTATCAACAATTGATTGCAGCCCCTTCTATTAGTGCAATTGAAGACAGCTTGTGTATGAGCAATAAAAACGTAATTGAACTCCTTGCTAGGTGGTGCGAAACACTCGGTTTTACGTGTGAAATTATTGAATTAGAAGGAGGTAAAGGCCGCTTTAATTTATTAGCAAAGCGTGGAAAAGGCGATGGCGGGTTAATGCTTGCGGGCCACACAGATACAGTGCCTTTTGATGACAGCCGCTGGAACCACAATCCGTTTAAACTTACCGAACTAGACAATAAATTGTATGGGCTGGGAAGTATTGATATGAAAGGATTTTTTGCTTTTGTATTACAAGCGATTAGTGAACTTGATGAAAAGCAGCAAACTCAACCTATTTTAATACTCGCCACTGCCGATGAAGAAACAACTATGGCAGGTGCACAGCAAATATGTAAGCACCCTAATTTAAAACCTGCACGCTGTATAATTGGCGAACCTACTGATATGACGCCAGTATTTATGCACAAGGGCCATATGAGTACAGCAATAAGAGTGGTTGGTCGCTCTGGGCATAGCTCAGATCCCGAACGTGGCCTTAACGCCATTGAAGTAATGCATAAAGTGATTACAAAATTGATGATCTTAAAAGAGCAATTAAAGCATAAGTATTCAATAAATCACTTTGAAATTCCTTATCCAACATTAAACTTAGGTAATATTCATGGTGGCGATAATGCGAATAGAATTTGTGGTTGCTGTGAAATGCATATAGACATGCGCCCATTACCAGGTTTAAGTGTACAAGAACTACAAGCATTAGTGCTTGATGCAACAAAAGAGATAAATCAGCAATACCCAAATGCGGTGAGCGTTATTGATTTACATGAACCAATCCCGGCATTTAGTGGTAGCACCGACAGTGCTTTAGTTAAAATGGCTGAAAAAATAGCGGGGCAAAAAGCGGTCGCGGTAAATTATTGCACTGAAGCGCCGTTTATCCAGCAACTCGGTTGTGAAACAATCGTAATGGGCCCAGGCTCAATTAACCAAGCGCATCAGCCTGATGAGTTTTTAGCGATGGAAAAAATAAAACCATCACAACAAATAATCACCAATATCATAAAAGCAAACTGCTTTAGCAATCAGAGTTACTAACTGCTTATAACAACACAAAATAATAAAGGCGCCAATTGGCTAATGCCGATCAGTTAAGAAAATGACAGGTTGACCGATCCAAACGATCATGCAAAATCCGTAGTTAGGAAACTAACTACGGATTTTTTTGTGAATATAGAACAA